>JAHBAM020000134.1 GCA_018500125.2 Roseobacter sp.
CATTATAATTTTTGGGGAAAAAATTACAAAACGGAACTCTGTAAAGAGTGTCGCACGCTTAAAAATTGTGTCTTTTCTCACGTCAAAAGACGCCAACAAGCGTCAGGTCAGACGTGAAATCGCATCAAAACACGTCAGTTCATATTACTTTTTTCAAAAAATATGCTTAAGATTGGATTCGATTGGTTGTGTATCTTGAAGAGTTGAAATTGTGCCCTCACCCCGTTCTGCCCAAAAGCCCGTTGACCCTGTCCAACTGAGGGCTGTTTTTGGGGATAACCTGAAAAAGTTAACATCTCCTTTCCCCTCCGTTGCGAGCCTCTGTCGCGAGCTGGGGATCAATCGTACACAGTTTAACCGATACCTCGCCGCCGAGAGCTTTCCGAGGCCGGATGTGCTCCATAAAATATGCTCTTTTTTCAACGTGGATGCCCGCATTCTGCTCGAACCGGTTGACCAGATCACCAATGGTCCGGCCGATTTGTTTGGCCATCCCGCTGTCAAAAACTACCTTGGAAAAACCGCGGACCCCGTCACAGAAGACGAGCTGCCCAACGGGTTTTACCGCTTTAGCCGGCCCAGTTTTGTGGAGGATGACAAATATGTCGTCGGGATGTTCTGGGTCTTTCGTGAAGACGGGCGCGCCTTTGTGCGCGGGTTTGAACTTCCGGGCGCCATGGACGACCAAGGGCTGACAAGCACGGCCTACAACCGGGAGTTTCGCGGCATAACTCTCAAGCAGGAACAAGGGCTTGTCCTGCTTGCCGCACGGCGCGGCGCCACCACCTGCTCTTTCAGCTATCTGGCGCGTGTGCCCTCTTTTCACAACAATTTCTGGGAGGGATACGCAACGCGAACAGCGACCGAAAGCATCACCGGCCAGCGGGCTGTGCGGTTTGTGGTTGAGCATATTCAGGGCGGCTGGAAAGAGGCGCTCAAACTGGCGCGCGGCTCGGGGTTTTGCACCGCCAGCCAGCTGCCAGGCTATCATGGCCGCCTGATGCGCCCGGGACAGGCCTTTCGCTAGCTAGGCGCGCGCCTGTGCCGCGCGGTAAAGATGCCAGCTTGCGTGCCCGAACAGCGGCAAAACAAGATACAGCCCGAAGAAGGCCGGAAGCATCGCCAGAAAGGTCAGAACCGCGATAAACGCCCCCCAAAAAACCAATAAAATCAGATTGTTCTGCACCGCTGTGAAACTGGCGATCATAGCGCTGACAAAGTCGACTTCCCGGTCCAGAAGCATCGGCAGCGCAAAGACGGTGATCATGAACAACAAGAGCGCAAACAAGGCGCCGACCAGCGAGCCGACGGCAATCATGATCAACCCGTCAGAGCTGAGATAGACCTCCAGCGAGGTCGAGACATTTGTCATGGTAGAGAGGCCGAGAAAGAGCGCGAAAATCATATGCGCCAAGAAGAACCAGAACAGAAAAACCATCAGGATTATGGCGCAGAGAGAGGGCAACTGGCGCCGTGCCTGCCCCAGAACAACACCAAATATCTCAGAAAAAACAAGAGGTTCACCATAGTCCAACCGGTGGCTCACCTCATAGAGCGCGACCGCTGTGAAGGGGCCGAACAGCGGAAAGCCGACCGCGGCGAAAACCAGCCAGTAGCTTTTGCCGGTGGCGAGCGTGACCCAGAGCAAGAGCAGCCCGAAGGCCACGCAGATACTCGCCACAACACCGCCATAGAGCGGGGCGCGGCGCATATCGGCCCACCCCTTATAAAGCGCTGATTTCAAATCATAAAACGTAACTGCGCCAAGGGATGTGACACCTTGTTCTTTGGGTTTCATCGCTCTCTCCCCGCCTATTTTGGGACAGTCTAAGGCCCAAAGATGACATTCCCAAAGATGTTTGTTTTACATATCTTTGCCCGAACCCGCCTGTGGGGCACCCTATATGGCCCCCTATAGGGCAGGCTGTATGGACAGACCGTCAGGCCCCGCCCCGCCCTCTGCTCAGGCCAGAGCGGGCCTGTTTTCGGCGTAGCGATAGGCCTGATGCCAGCTCTGGCCGAGCTGCATCAGCGCCGGGTCACTGTCGCGCGGCCCAAAGAGGGACAGACCCGCCGGCAGCCCCTTTGGCCCCATCTGGAGCGGAATATTGATACAGGGTAGCCCGAGCAAGCCAACCGGCGTCACAATCTGCATCCAGCGGTGATAGCTGTCCATGCCCTGCCCCGCGATCTCTTGCGGATAGACCCACTCCACCGGGAAGGGGTAAAGCTGGGTTGTGGGCAGCACCAGCGCATCATAGCGCTCAAAGAGGCGCGCGCAGGCCATAAACCATTGCGAGCGGATCACAGAGGCGCGGTGCACATCCAGCGCCGAGAGGGCCAAGCCCCGCTCGATCTCCCAGATCGCTTCGGGCTTGAGCTGGTCACGCTTGGCGGGGTCTGCGTAAAAGGCAGCCAATCCCCCCGCAATCGCCCAGGAGCGCAGGGTGGTCCAGCTCTCCCAGATCGCCTCGGCGGCAAAGGGCGGCGCAAGGCGCTCCACCGTGAGGCCGAGCGCCTCAAGCTCGACAAGACCGGCTTCGGAGTGCTCAAGCAGCCCCGCTTCCATGGCAAACGCCCCGCCCCAGTCGCCAAGCCAGCCGATCCGGCGCCCTGTGACGGGGGTGTCGATGCCGGGCAGTGTCAGATCATAGCGCGCGCCATGGGGCTGACGCGGGTCCGCGCCCGACTGCACATCCAGCAGCGCCGCCAGATCGCGCGGGGTGCGCGCCATGGGGCCGAGCGTGGCGAGCTGGTGCAAAAACGTGTCGCCCTCTGTTTCGGAGGGCACGCGGCCATAGGTCGGGCGAAAGCCGTAGACGTTGTTCCATGCGCCGGGGTTGCGCAGGCTGCCCATCATATCGGAGCCATCGGCCACCGACACCATCCGCGCCGCCAGAGCCGCCGCCGCCCCGCCCGAAGAACCGCCCGCGCTGCGCGACAGATCATAGGGGTTGTGCGTGGCGCCGTGGACCGGATTGAAGGTGTGCGAGCCAAGGCCCCATTCGGGGGTATTGGTCTTGCCGATAATGATGGCCCCTGCGGCGCGCATACGGGCCACGACGAGATCATCTTTCGGGGCAATCGCCCCGGCAAACATGGGGTTGCCCATCGAGGTTGGCAGGCCCTTGGCATTGGCGAGATCTTTCACCGCAAGCGGCAGGCCGTGCATCCAGCCCTTGCGCGGCGTGGCATCGGCGGCGCGGGCCTGGGCCATCAGCTCATCGGCCGCGCTCAGCGAAACGATGGCATTCACCGCGGGGTTGGTTTTTTCGATCTGACTCAAAGTGGCTTGCATCAGTTCGGCTGCACTGAGCTGCCCCTCGGCGATCGCCTGGGATTGATCAAGGGCTGTCATATTTGTGATGTCATTCATCGCCGTATCCTTTTTCGCGCTTGGCCCATGCTGGCGCGCGCCCGCGCGGAGTGCAAGGCGGATTGCGCGATTTCGCCCCATGCTGCGCATGGGGCGACCACCCGTGGGGGCCAGCCCCCACGCGCAGGTTTAAGTGGGGGCCTGCCCCCACGCCCCCGGGATATTTTCAGAAAGAAAAAGGCGGGGATGAAAGCTGTGAGGGTTGGGAGAATGTGCTCAGCTCTCGCCCTGAGCTTCGGAGCGCGATTTGCCGGCCACATCCAGAGCCAGAGTGGCGGCCATCAGCCCATCAAGATCACCGTCAAGAACACCTTTGGTGTCGGAGGTCTCGTAATTGGTGCGCAGGTCTTTGACCATTTGATAGGGCTGCAACACATAAGAGCGGATCTGGTTGCCCCAGCCGGCATCGCCTTTGTTTTCGTGCATTTCGTTGACGGCTGCGTTGCGCCGGTCAAGCTCCATTTGGTAGAGCCGCGATTTGAGAGCTTTCATGGCGATGTCGCGGTTCTGGTGTTGGGATTTTTCCGAACTTGTCACCACAATCCCTGTGGGAGCGTGGGTGATGCGCACCGCTGAGTCGGTTGTATTGACGTGCTGGCCGCCGGCGCCGGAGGAGCGGTAGGTGTCAATCCGGATGTCGGCCGGATTGACCTCGATCTCGATATTGTCATCGACCACAGGATAGACCCCGACCGAGGTAAAGGAGGTGTGACGCTTGGCAGCGCTGTCAAAGGGCGAAATCCGCACAAGGCGGTGAACGCCGCTTTCCGACTTGAGCCAGCCATAGGCGTTATGGCCCGAGATCTTATAGGTGGCCGATTTGATTCCGGCCTCCTCGCCGGCGCTCTCGGCCTGAAGCTCGACTTTATAGCCTTTCTTCTCCGCCCAGCGGACATACATCCGCGCCAGCATCGAGGCCCAGTCGCAGCTTTCTGTGCCGCCGGCGCCCGAGTTGATTTCAAGGAAGGTGTCATTGGCGTCGGCCTCGCCATCCAGCAGGGCTTCAAGCTCTTTTTCGGCGGCTTTTTTCTTGAGGCTTTTCAGCGCCTCTTCGGCCTCCCGGATCACATCTGTGTCCTCTTCCATTTCGCCAAGCTCGATCAGCTCGATGTTGTCAGACAGCTCGGTGGCGATCGTGTCATAGCTTTCCATCGCATCCACAAGCGACTGGCGCTCGCGCATCAGGGCCTGGGCATTTTCGGGGTTGTCCCAGAGGGTCGGATCTTCGACACGGGCGTTGAACTCTTCGAGCCGATGGGGTGCTGTCTCACGGTCCATCCGCTGGGCCAGCAGCACCAGTGACTTTTCGATTTCGGCGACAATACCCTGAATTTCTGCGCGCATGGGGCTTCCTTGGATGACATTTCAGGCCCGACTGATAGCGCAGCGCCGAGCCAGCGGCAAGCACAGGGTCAGGCCCAAGCGGGTTTAATAGAGGCCGCCCGAGCTGAGGGTTCCGAAGCCTGCTTTGGGGCCGACCACGGCCTTTTTGCCGGTTGAGGTTGTGACCTGTTTTGCAGAGCCTGTTTCGCGCACCAGCGGAAGATTGGCCCCCATGGCGAAACCGCCATCAAAGGTGATGCCAAAGTCGATCTGCTCGCCTTCGCGGAAACATTCGATCACCACCGTGTCGCCCTCGGCATCCTCCGGCAGGCGCGCGCCCGAGAAGCGGTCGATTTTGATGAACTCGCATTCTTGTGGGGCGCGGAATTTGCCTGCGCCGTATTTCTGGATCGCCGCGCTCATGAAGCGCTGGAACACCGGGCCGCACATCCCGCCGCCGGAGGCCCCCCGGCCCATGGAGCGCGGATTGTCATAGCCGATATAGCAGCCTGCGACGATATTGTTGGTGAAGCCGATGAACCAGACATCTTTTGCGTCATTGGTTGTGCCTGTTTTGCCGGCCACCGGCACGCCGAGCGTGACGGTTTGGCTGGCGGTGCCGCGGCTGACAACGCCGGTCATCATCGATGTGAGTTGATAGGCGGTGACAGCATTCATCACGCGCTCGCGGGTGTTGATGATTTGCGGGGCTTGGGCGCGGGGCAACGTGGGGTTGGCGCAGTCGGGGCATTGGCGGTCGTCATGGCGATAGACGGTTGTGCCATAGCGGTCCTGCACGCGGTCGATCAATGTCGGCTCGACGCGCTGGCCGCCGTTGGCAAACATCGCATAGGCCGAGACCATCTTGTAGAGCGTGGTTTCTTCGGAGCCGAGCGAGTTCGCCAGAAAACGGCCCATCCCGTCATAGACGCCAAAGCGCTCGGCATAATCGGCGACGACATCCATGCCGACCTCTTGCGCAAGACGGATTGTCATCAGGTTTCGGGATTGCTCGATGCCGGTGCGCAGCGGCGTCGGGCCGTAAAAGCGGTTGGAGGCATTTTGCGGGCGCCAGAGGCCTTGAGGGGTGTTGATTTCGATCGGGGCGTCGACAACGATTGTGGCCGGCGTATAGCCGCTGTCCAGCGCCGAGGCATAGACGAAGGGTTTAAACGAGGAGCCGGGCTGGCGCTTGGCCTGTGTGGCCCGGTTGAAAACGGAATGCTGATAGGAAAAGCCGCCCTGCATCGCGATCACGCGACCCGTGTTCACATCCATCGCCATAAAGCCGCCCTGCACTTCGGGCACCTGACGCAGGGTCCAGCGGATAAAGCGGCCTGTGCCGTCCTTGCCCTCGGTCATCCGGCGCACAAGCACCACATCGCCGATCTTGAAATTCGCGGCAAAATCACCCTTGATCCAGGAAATATCCTTGCGCGGCACAGTGAAAGGCTCGGCCTCTGTTTCAGACACCCCCTCAACGCCGATGCGCATTGACTGATCGCCAATCTCAAGCACAACCGCCGGGTGCCAATCGCCCTCCAGATGAATATCACGCGGCACATCTGTCTGCGCGAGCGCGGCGCGCCAGTCTGTCTCGCTGCCGAGCTGCTCGGGGGCTATGGTCTTGCGTGTGCCGCGCCATTTTCCGACGCCGCGGTCGTATTGCTCAAGTTGTTGCTGCAACGCCGTCGCCGCGATGGCCTGCATCTCGGGGTCGATTGTGGCGCGCACGGTCATGCCGCCGGTGAAAAACTCTTCTTCGCCAAAGTCGCTGGAGAGCTGGCGGCGGATTTCATCGGTAAAGTAATCGCGCGGTGGCAAACCGTCTTTGAACGGCTCAAAATCGCCGTTCTGAACCGAGCGCAGCGGCAAATCGCGCTCGGCGCGATACACCGCCTCGGGCAGATATCCGTTTTCAAACATCTCTTTCAGCACAAAATTGCGCCGCTGCAAAACCCGCTCTTTGTTGCGCACAGGGTGAAAGCGCCCCGGCGCTTTGGGCATGGAGGCCAAAGTCGCGGCCTCATGGGGCGCAAGCTCGCTCAGGGTTTTGTTAAAATAGGCTTGCGCGGCGGCGGTGACGCCAAAAGAGTTCTGACCGAGGAAAATCTCGTTGAGATACAGCTCAAGGATCCGCTCCTTGTCCAATGTCTCCTCGAGCCGCGTGGCGAGGATGATTTCCTTGATCTTGCGCTCGGCGCGCCGGTCGGCAGAGAGCAGGAAGTTTTTGACAACCTGCTGGGTGATCGTCGAGGCGCCGCGCACGCTGCCGCCCTTCAGCGCGTCGATCGCGGCGGAGGCGATGCCGCGGGTGTCATAGCCCTGATGGACGTAGAAGTTTTTGTCCTCAGCGCTGATGAAGGCATATTTGATAAGCTGCGGGATTTCTTCGGCGGGGGTAAACAAGCGCCGTTCGCGGGCGAATTCGTCCAGCATACGGCCTTCTCCCGAATAAATCCGGCTGATGGTCGGGGGCTGGTATTGCGACAGGCTCTCATGGCTCGGGAGGTCCTGACCATAAATATAAAAGATCGCACCAATAGAGAGCGCCACGGCCATGAGGCCGAGCGTGATAAGGCTGAAGAGGCCGCCAAGGGCCGAGAACAAGAATCTTAACACATGGTTCCCCTGATACGCGCGCCCTGTCTATACGCCCAAGGCCGCAAGAGGTCAAAATCAACTGATGGTGACAGTGGGCTGGTTTTCGCCAGTGCAAAAGCCCGTTTTCTGGCCCATCTCATTGGCGCACCACGCGGCGGATGGCTTCATCGGACATAATCCACGCCTGAATACCGTCGCGAATGCCCTCGGCCATGGCTTGGCGCCAGCCCGGATTGGTGATGTTTTGAAAATCGCGATCGCTTGAGAGAAAGCCGATTTCCAGAAGGATCGAGGGGATATCGGCGGCCTTGAGAACAGAAAAGGCCGCCGCGCGATAAGGCCGCCTGTTGAGCGGCGCGCCTTTGAGCTTCAGCCCGCCCACAATGGCTTTGGCGAGCCGTTCTGTGCGCGGCTGGGTTTCCTGTCGGGCAAGGTCCAGCAAGACATCGGCGACCACGTCGTCTTGCCCGCTGAGGTCTGTGCCCGAGAGCATATCGGCGCGGTCGTGCCGTTCGGCCAAGAGCGCGCTGGCCTCATCTGTTGCATCCTCGGCCAGCGTATGAACCGTGGCGCCATGGGCGCGCCCCTCGCTCAGGGCATCGGCGTGAAGCGACAGAAAAATATCGGCCTGCGCCTGATGGGCCTGCGCGACACGGCGCTCCAGCGAGACAAAGCTGTCGTCATTGCGGGTCAAGAGCACATCGACATTGGGCAGACGCTTCAGCTCTTGGGCAACTTCGCGGGCAAAGGTGAGCATGAGGTCTTTTTCGGTCTGCCCGTCGCGCGAGGCTCCGGGGTCGATCCCGCCGTGGCCCGGATCGAGCACCACAAGGATACGCCCGCTGTCTTTGGGCAAGGGCGCTGTGACCGGATCGGGCCAGAGATCGCCCTTGGGCGGACCCGCGCGGGCGGCAAAAGCCTCGGGGGTGGCGCGCCTCAAAACCACGCTCAGGGTCGCGCGCCCCGACTGCGGATCGCGCTGCATCCGCGAGGAGACAAGGGCAAACGGCCCATCAAGATCCGCCACCAGCCGCGACCAGCCCGGACGGAAGCCACCAAAGCGCACCCCTGTCAAAGCCTTGGCCTGACCAAAGAGATCACCGGGCACACCCGCCCAATCGACCTCGCGGAAGTCCACGACCAAGCGGCGCGGCGCATCGAGCGTATAGAGGCGGTAGGGCACAGGCTGGCTGAGGGCGAGCGTGACTGTCAGGGTCTGGCCGCCCTGTCTGGCATGGCTCTGCGCAGGATCAACCCGCGCCAAGCCGCTCAGGGCTTGGGCGCTCGCGGGCAGCGCGAGCATCATCAAACTGCCCCAAAGGGCGCATACCACCAAAAAGACTCTGAATTGCCCGCTCATGACCGCCTGTTTCTTTTGACACGACCATAGCGCCAAAGCCCCCGTCAGGGAAGCTTCTATGACGCAAAATAAGCCTTGAGGCGGCGCAGACCCTCGCGGATCTCCTCGGTGGAGCGCGCATAGGAGAGGCGCAGCGTGGTCTGGCCCCGTGCCGGGTCAAAATCGATCCCCGGCGTGAGCGCCACGCCGGCTTTTTGCAAAATGTCAGAGGCCAGGGCGCGGCTGTCCTGCGTGATATGGCTCACATCGACATAGATATAGAACGCCCCGTCAGGGGGCGCGAAATTCTGTAGCCCGATCTTGGGCAGCTCTTCAATCATCATCGCCCGATTGGCGGTATAGACCTTGAGATTGTCCTCAAGCTCCTTGGCACTGTCAAAGGCACCAAGCGCTGCGACCTGACTGGCGTGGGGCGCGCAGATAAACATATTCTGGGCGAGTCGCTCAATCAGACGGACGTGCGCCTCGGGCACAACCATCCAGCCGACGCGCCAGCCCGTCATCGAAAAATACTTCGAAAACGAATTGATCACATAGCAGTCATCGGTCAGCTCGAGCGCCGAGACGGCCTCGCCTTCATATTCGATGCCTTGATAGATTTCATCCGAGATGAAAGCAGTGTTTTGCGCCGCGCAGGCCTCGATCAGGGCTTGCATCGCCGAGCGGCTCAGCATGGTGCCAGAGGGGTTTGCCGGCGAGGCAACAAGCAGCCCGTCGAGCTTTTCGGCGGCAAAGTCGGCCGGGACGGGCTGAAAGCGGTTCTCACGGCTGGTGGGCAGCCCCACCGGCACCACGTCGAGCGCCTTCAGAATTTGGCGATAGCTCGGGTATCCCGGCTCGCCAAGGCCGACGCGGGCGCCCGCATCAAACAACGCGGTGAAGGCCAGAATAAACGCCCCCGACGAGCCGGACGTGATCACCACCCGCTCGGGGGAAAGGCTGACGCCGTGTTTGTCAAGGTAGTGCTGCGCCACACGGGCGCGCAGCTCGGGCAGGCCAAGCGCCACCGAATAGCCCAGCGGCGCGCTTTCCATCGCCGCACTCAGACGGGCGCGCGCGCCTTTGGGGGCGGGGCTGCCGGGCTGGCCGACTTCCATATGGATGATACTGCGCCCCGCCGCCTCCGCTGCGCGAGCCTCCTCCATCACATCCATCACAATAAAGGCATCAACCGCGCCGCGCCTTGAGTTCTGCATGGTTTTTCTCCTACTCTGCCCGAAGCTTTTGAAGAGGGTGAAGAGTAAGGTCAATGCGCAGCCTGTTGAAATCTATCGGTGTGGCCTATCTCTTGTGCGCCTTTGCCCTGCCCGCTTGGGCTGTGTCTTTGTTGCGCGACCCCGATATCGAGCACAGCCTCAAAGAGCTGGCCACCCCGGTGCTCAACGCCGCCGGGCTGCCAGCGGGGCGGATGTCGATTCTCGTGGTGGATGCCTCATCGCTCAATGCTTTTGTGATAGATCGGGAGCATATTTTCATTCACGCGGGCCTGTTGCTCAAACTGGAAACCGCCGAGCAGCTCCAATCTGTCATCGCCCATGAAGCGGCCCATATTTCCAACGGTCATCTGGCGCGCCGCCCGGCCAATGCGCGCGCCGCCCAAAATCTTGCGGCCTTCGGCATCGCGCTGGCGGCGGCCGCCAGTGCAACCGGACACTCAGACGCCGGGATCGCGCTCGGGATCGGCGTTCAGAGTTCGGCGCAGCGCTCCTTCTTTTCGCACACCCGCGCCGAGGAGGCCTCAGCCGACCAGTCGGCGATCCGCTATCTCACCCGCGCAGGGGTTGACCCTGAGGGGTCGGTTCAGGTGATGGATATGTTTGCCGGTCAAGAGCTTCTGTCGGCGGGCCGGCAAGACCCCTATGCGCGCTCCCACCCTTTGTCGCGTGACCGCCTGCGCGCCATGCAAGCCGCCGCGAGCGCCTATAAAGACCGCTTTCCAAGCAATCCCGACGCCAATTACTGGTTTGCCCGCGCCAAGGGCAAGCTCGGCGCATTTTACCGCGCGCCCAAATGGACCCTGCGCCGCGCCGGCGAGAGCGGCCATAAAGACATCGCCGAGATGCGCAAAGCCATCGCGTGGCACCGCTCCGGGGAGGGCAGCGCCGCTCTGAGCGCCATGGAGCGCCTTGTCGCGGCCGCGCCGAACGACCCCTATCTTCACGAGCTGCACGGCCAAATCCTGCTGGAGCGCCGGAGCTACACCGCGGCCTTATCAGCCTATAAGAAGGCCGTGACGCTGGCGCCCCAAAACGCCTTGATCCTCGGGCAATACGGCCATGCGCTGCTTGTGTCGGGCAATCCGAAGGCCGCCCTGCCCTATCTCGAACGCTCCGCCAATAAAGAGCAGCGCGATGCCCGCGTGCTGCGCGATCTGGGCGGGGCCTATGCCCGACTGGGCCAAAACGGCATGGCCTCGCTGCTCACAGCCGAGCGCTATGCGCTGCTCGGACGGCCAAAAGATGCCACCCTTCACGCCAAACGCGCCCTTGGCCTGCTCAAACGCGGCTCTCCCGGTTGGCAACGTGCACAAGATGTGCTCTTAGCGTCCGAAAGCGCCGATAAATAACGGAGAACGACATGATCAGACAGACCGCCGCCTTTGCCCTTGTTGCAAGCCTTTTGACAGGCCCGCTTGCAGCGCTTGATCTTAACAAGATGACCGACGCCGAGCGCGCCGCCTTTCAAGGCGAAATCCGTGCCTATCTTCTGGAGAACCCGGAGGTCATCATGGAAGCGGTCGCGGTTCTGGAAGAGCGTCAGGCCGGCCAGCAGGCCGATGCCGATGCCTCTCTTGTGCGGGTAAACGGCGCTGATCTGTTTGAAGACCCGAACTCCTTTGTCGGCGGCAACCCAGAGGGCGATCTTACGCTTGTCGAATTTGTCGATTACCGCTGTGGCTATTGCCGCAAAGCCCATGACGAGGTTGCGCAGCTGATTGAAGCTGATGGCAATATTCGATTTATTGTCAAAGAGTTCCCTATTCTGGGCGATGCGTCTATGCTGTCCTCACGCTTTGCCATTGCGGTAAAGCTGAGCGCCGGAGATGACGCTTATCAGGCGGTTTCAGAGGCTTTGATCACGTTGAAATCAGACGTGAGCGAACCCGTCTTGCGCGCTCTGGCAGGCTCTCTCGGGCTTGAGGCCGAGGCCATTCTGGCCAAGATGAACAGTGATGAGGTCACCGCTGTGATCGCGCAGAACCGCGCATTGGGACAGCGGCTCAATATTTCGGGAACCCCCACATTTGTCATGGGCGATCAGATCTTGCGGGGCTATCTGCCTCTCGCACAGATGCAGGCGATCGCAAAAGACATCCGCGCAAACTGAGCCGCGCGCCCATAACCCCGCATATTCAAGGCGCTCCCCGAACCGGAGCGCCTTTTTTCGCGTCAGGCGTGGCGGCGGCGGGCCTCAGATATCTTCGCCGCTCTGAGAGGCGGCGTCCAGCTCGGCGGCGCGCTGCTCGACAAGGCCAACGATATGATCCACCATATCATAGTTGCCAAGTTTGTGGTCCTGCTTGCCCGCCATATAAACCATCCCTGTGCCCGCCCCGGCGCCCCCACCGGTAAAGCCGACATCGGTCATCAGCGCTTCGCCGGGGCCATTGACCACACAGCCGATAATCGACAGGCTCATCGGCGTTTTGATGTGCTCCAGACGCTTTTCCAGAGCCTCGACCGTCTTGATCACATCAAACCCCTGCCGCGCGCAGGACGGGCAGGAAATAATATTGACGCCACGGTGACGCAGGCCGAGCGATTTGAGGATTTCATAGCCGACCTTCACCTCTTCCACAGGGTCCGCCGAAAGCGACACCCGGATCGTATCGCCGATCCCCATCCAGAGCAGGCTGCCCATTCCAATCGAGGATTTGATCGTGCCCGAGGTCAGCCCGCCCGCCTCCGTGATTCCGAGATGGATCGGGGCGTCCGTGGCCTCGGCGAGCTGCTGATAGGCCGCCGCCGCCATAAAGACATCCGAGGCTTTGACCGAGATTTTGAACTCGTGAAAGTCATGGTCTTGCAAGATTTTGATATGATCCAGCCCGCTTTCGACCATAGCATCAGGGCAAGGCTCGCCGTATTTGTCGAGCAAATGCTTCTCGAGGCTGCCCGCATTGACACCAATACGGATCGAGCAGTTGTGATCGCGGGCCGCGCGGATCACCTCGGCCACGCGCGCCTCATCGCCGATATTGCCCGGATTGATGCGCAGGCAGGCCGCGCCCGCTTCGGCTGCTTCAATCCCGCGTTTGTAGTGAAAGTGGATATCCGCAACAATCGGCACGGGGCTTTCGCGCACAATCTCCTTGAGCGCCTTGGAGCTGGCTTCGTCAGGCACAGACACCCGGACGATATCAGCCCCCGCCTCTGCCGCCTCCTGAACCTGCGCAACCGTGGCCTTGACGTCGGTTGTCAGCGTGTTGGTCATGGTCTGGACCGAAATCGGCGCATCCCCGCCCACAGGCACAGAGCCAACCATGATCTGACGGCTTTTGCGGCGGTAAATATTGCGCCACGGGCGAATGGGATTTAGCGACATAGGGGTCTCTTGCTCTCAAGGGCGGGTATGGCTCTGACATAAGGAGAAAGCCGCCTTTGTGCAACTCGTGCGTGAGGCGCTCTGGGTGGATGCTCTGGGTGGATCTGGCGCGTGTCTCGCGCCCTTCGGGGCTATTGGCGCAACCGGCTGGCCCAAACAAAGCGCGGCGGGCGGTGCAGGACGGCGTCAGTCTGCCAGCAAGCCAAATGCGCCTTCGGCGTCGATCTGGGCCACCGCACGCGCCAGCGGCTCTATGGTTTCCCAATCGGCCTTGCCTAACTCGGCGGTCACAGTCTCGGCTGTCAGCTTGAGATTGTCCGCAACCGCGCCACGCGCCCCATAGGGGCCGTAGGTGCTGCCATTGGCGGCAAAATACACAGCGCCAGCGTCTCCGGCGCGGATGGTGGAGGGTTCGGCTGTTTGAGGCACCGTATAAAAATCACCCGGCTGCATCACGCCTTCATGCAGGATCGTTCCGGACGCTGCCCGCACCCGAAGCCAGACTTCGCGGGTTGCAATCACCGTGACAACCCCTTGGTGTTGCTCCAGAACCTGCGGAACAGCCTTAACCGCGCGCGGCAGGGGCGCGCCAAGGCCCGCCAGAACAGTCGACAGATCGGGGTCGCGCGCGATATTGGCTTCTGGCAGCGCGGCCAGAAGATCGGCCGCCGCAAGAGAAAAGCCTTCGGTGATGGCGCCGCGTGGCCCCGTTGGGCCAAGTGTTTTGCCCTGAACAATATAATAGATCGACCCGCTCTCCCCGACCCGAATACGGGCCGGTGTTGCGCCGTCTGATTGGGCAACATCAAAGGTATCGCCGGTGTTGAGAATCCCGCTGAAAAGCTCACCACCCGCAGCATCATTGATGCGCACCCAAGACGGGCGGGCCGCGACGATCACAACCCCCTCAGGAGACACAGACGGCACAGGCGAGACAGGCGAGACAGGCGAGACATCGCCCGCCACAGCGCCGGCCAGATCAGCGTTCGGGCGGTTGGCAAAGCTGCCGTTTTCACTGGGCTTGAGCGTCACAATAGGCGCATCCCGCGCCACCAGAACAGGCACATCCAGCGCCTGCGGGCGGTACAGCCGGTCAAGACGGTCCGCCGCAGAGGCCATTTCAGGGCTGATCTCGCCAAATCCGTTCGCGCTGCCGGTTTGGACCTGTGCCAGCGGATCGAGATCGGCCAGAACATCGGGGGTGTTTTCAACCGGGGCAAGCTGCACGCGCTGGACTTCGTTCAATACGGTCCAGCCGCCAAAGCCCAAAGCCCCCACCAATGCCACCAGAACCAGAAGCGAGCCGACAGCGCCCGGCTCGATCCGCGAAAAGACCGACTCGGCCCCCGGCGCAAAGGGCGTTGCGCCCTCAAACATCGGGTCGCGCTCGCTGCGTTTGTTTGGCTTGGCGGGTGTGTTGGCCTTGCGCACAGACGAGGCCGCATCCGACATCCCATGCGCCGTGGTAAAGCCGCTCTCTGCGCAAAAGGCCGCAAAGGCGCGGTCAGGGTTCATCCCGAGGTAGCGCGCATAAGAGCGCACATAGCCCGCGATAAATCCGGGGGTGTCAAAGGCGGCGGGATCTGCGTTTTCAATCGCGGCGATATACCCCGCCTTGATCCGCAACTCGCGCTGAACATCGAGCAGGGATTTGCCCATGGTGGCGCGTTCGCCCCGCATGATATCGCCAAGGCGCAACTCAAAATCATCGAACCAGCGTGGCTCGACGTTCTCACTTGCATCGCTGCGCTTGCTTTTGCGCCTGATCATGCGTGCTGCCCCTATCGCATACCGCGAATCGCGCTGCAAAAGCAGCGACTAGCCTTGTTATTTGACCGATTGCTAGCACATCACAAGCGAGTTTGCACGAAACAGAGTGTTTAGCCCGCCAATTCGGCACGATTCAGCGCACAATGAGACCACAGCTCATCCATAGCGTTCACAAGCTGATCCATTTCCCGTGGGCCGTGCACTGGCGAGGGCGTAAAGCGCAGACGCTCTGTGCCGCGCGGCACCGTCGGGAAGTTGATCGGCTGCACATAGATGCCGTAGCTTTCCAGAAGCATATCCGAAAGCGCCTTGGTGTGCACAGGGTCGCCCACAATCACAGGCACGATATGGCTGCCATGATCGATAATCGGCAGGCCCATGCCCTTCAGGCGCAGCTTGAGCTTGGCCGCCTGCTCCTGATGCTTCTGCCGCAGGCTCTGGTCCTGCTTGAGATGCGCAACAGAGGCCGCCGCCCCGGCCGCGATGGCCGGCGGCAGAGAGGTCGTAAAGATAAAACCGGGCGCATAAGATCGGATCGCGTCACACATCTTGTCTGAGGCCGCGATATAGCCGCCCATCACCCCATAGGCCTTGGCCAGCGTGCCGTTTATAATATCAATCCGGTCCATCAAGCCCTGCTGTTCGGCCACGCCCGCGCCGCGGGGGCCATACATCCCGACCGCGTGCACCTCGTCAATATAGGTCATCGCGCCAAATTCGTCGGCCAGATCGCAGATTTCCTTGATCGGGCCAAAATCGCCATCCATCGAATAAATCGATTCAAATGCAATCAGCTTTGGCGCCGCAGGATCATCGGCCTCAAGTTTGGCGCGCAAATCCGCAAGATCATTGTGCTTGAAAATCCGCTTTGCCCCGCCGTTGCGGCGCACCCCTTCGATCATGGAGGCATGGTTCAAGGCGTCTGAATAGATGATCAAACCGGGAAACAGCTTGGGCAAGGTGCTCAAGGTCGCGTCATTGGCAATATAGGCCGAGGTGAAAACCAGCGCCGCCTCTTTGGCGTGCAAATCGGCAAGTTCGGCCTCAAGGCGCTTGTGATAGACTGTGGTGCCCGAGATATTGCGTGTCCCGCCCGAGCCTGCACCGGTGGCTTCAATAGCCTCATGCATCGCCGCCATAACGGCAGGGTGCTGCCCCATCCCGAGATAGTCATTGCCACACCAGACCGTGATCGGCTGCTCGCATCCATCCGGCTTGCGCCAGATCGCATGGGGAAACTGGCCCTGCTTGCGCTCGATGTCGATAAAGGTCCGGTAGCGGCCCTCTTCGTGCAGTTTGTTCAGCGCTTCGTCGAGCTTGGCAGAATAATCCACGCGCGATCCCCTCTTGGTCTTTTGTCCTGTCTTCGCAGAGCGCGAGCAGATTCCCGTATTCATAATAGTGAATAACATTACATCGCGCCACCCTAGAGCGACAGGCTACATTTTGCCGCGTGCTTCTTATTTGACCCAGATCAAGAAAACCAGCTTTTCTGCTACATCTTTTCACGTCTGGACATTGGCCCCGCCAGAGCTACGGTTGCACCAAATCAAATCACGCCCACATCACGCCAAGGAGCGCCCATGTCTATCCAACCCGTGCCGATCCAACCCGTCCTTGACCAGATCGATCGCAATCTTGCCGCCGCAACAGACCGCCTTCTCGCGCTTTTGCGCATCCCCTCTGTCTCCACAGATCCGGCCTATGCCGCCCATTGCCAGACAGCCGCCGACTGGCTCGTCGCCGACCTTCAGAGCATCGGCGCAACCGCAAGCAAACGCGAGACCGAAGGTCATCCGATGGTGGTGGGCCATATCGCGGGCGACGGCCCCCATATCCTCTTTTACGGTCACTATGATGTCCAGCCCGTCGACCCGCTCGATCTCTGGCACAGCGACCCTTTTGAGCCGGCCGTGGAAGACACGCCCGCAGGCCGCGTGATCCGCGGGCGCGGATCGTCTGATGACAAGGGCCAGCTCATGACCTTCGTTGAGGCCTGCCGCGCGTGGAAAGAGGTCAACGGCAGCCTGCCCTGCCAGATCACCTTCTTCTTTGAGGGCGAAGAAGAAAGCGGCTCGCCCTCGCTGATTCCCTTCATGAAAGACAACGCAAAAGAGCTGACCGCCGATATCGCCCTGATCTGCGACACAGGGCTTTTTGAAAGCCGCGTCCCCGCGATCATCACCATGCTGCGCGGCCTTGCCGGCATTGAAGTCGAGATCACAGGGCCGGACCGCGACTTGCACTCGGGAATGTATGGCGGCCTTGTGCGCAACCCGCTGCACGTGATGTCAAACCTCATCGCAGGGCTGCATGACGACACGGGCCGCATCACCCTTGAGGGGTTTTATGAGGATGTGCCCGAGCTGTCTGATGACATCCGCGCCCAGTGGCAGGCGCTCAGCTTTGATCACGCCAAATTCCTCGGCGACATCGGCCTCACCGAACAGGGCGGCGAAGTCGAGCGCACGCCGCTTGAAAAGCTCTGGTCGCGCCCGACCTGCGAAGTCAACGGGATGTGGGGCGGCTATACCGGCGATGGCTCCAAGACCGTGCTGCCCTCCAAAGCCCATGCCAAATTCACCTTCCGCCTCGTCGGTCAGCAAGACCCCGCCAAGATCATCGCCGCGCTCAAAGCCTATATCGAGGCCGCCGTGCCGGCCGATTATACCGTCCGCTACAAAGGCGACAAAGGCGCGCCCGCGGCGCAGATGTCGGTCTCCCATCCGGCGTTTGAACAGGCCCGCAAGGCGCTTTCTGATGAATGGCCCGATGCGGCGGCCTATGTGGGCTGCGGCGGATCGATCCCGATTGCCGGCTTTTTCAAAGATATCCTCGATATGGACGCCATGCTCATCGGCTTTGGCAAGGATGACGACCAGATCCACTCGCCCAACGAGAAATACGACATGGAAAGCTTCCACAAAGGCATCCGCTCCTGGGCGCGTGTGCTGCAGGAGATGACCCGAGCATGAAGCGCTTCACAAGCTCGGGCGCCGAGATTGCCTATCAGGTTCAGGGCCAGGGCCCGCCCCTGCTGTTGCTGCACGGCTTCCCCCAAACCCGCGCCATGTGGGATAAAATCGCGCCAAAGCTGGCAGCGCGCTTTACCGTCGTCACAGCCGATCTGCGCGGCTACGGCGCCTCCTCCAAGCCCGAGGGCCTTGAGGCCTATTCCTTTCGCGCCATGGGCCGCGATATGCTCGAGCTGATGGCCCATCTCGGCCATGAGCGCTTTGGCCTCGTCGGCCATGACCGTGGCGCGCGCACCGCCCACCGCATGGCGCTGGATGCGCCCCAGCGTATCACCAAACTCGCGCTGCTCGATATCATCCCGACCCATCACCTGCTTCAGGCGCTCTCCAAAGATGTGGCCAAAGGCTATTATCACTGGTTCTTTCTGGCCCAGCCCGCGCCCTTCCCCGAAACCCTGATCCGCCATGATCCGGACCACTATTTTCAAAGCTGCCTGACCGGCTGGGGCAGCACCGCCCTTCAGGACTTCGCCCCCGACCAGCTCGCCGCCTACCGCAAAAGCTGGCGCGACCCCGCCACCATCACAGCCATGTGCAACGATTACCGAGCCGCGCTCGACATCGACTTTGCCATGGATGCAGCCGATCTGGGGCGCCAACTCGATATCCCCACCCTCATCCTCTACGGCGCAGACGGCCCGATGGCCAAAGCCTATGATGTGCCCGGCACATGGGCCGACAGGGTCTCCCCTCTCACAAGCCAGAGCATGACAGGCGGACATTTCTTTCCCGACACCGCCCCGACCGAGACGGCAAACGCCCTCATGGCCTTTTTCTTTCCCTAAATATCCTGGGGTGAATTGGCCGAAGGCCAAGAGGGGCAAAGCCCCTGACGCCGCCAAACCGCCGCCAAACCCAAGTGCCAAAACGGGTCACAGCCGCAGCGCCGGACCGGCCGCCGCCTAGTCGCCCACGCTGCGCTCGATCACCTGGTTCATGGTCTGGGACGGCGTCGCACATCCCGCCTCCCCGACAATACGCGCCGGCACCCCCGCAACGGTCTTTTTGGCCGGAATATCCTCAAGCACAACAGAGCCGGCGGCGATCCGCGAACAATTGCCAACCTTGATATTGCCCAGCACCTTGGCCCCCGCTCCGATCAGAACACCATCGCCGATCTTGGGGTGACGGTCTTCTTCTTCCTTGCCGGTGCCGCCCAGCGTCACAGAATGCAGCATCGAGACATTGTCTCCCACCACAGCGGTTTCCCCGATCACAATCGAATGGGCATGGTCAATCATGATTCCCTTGCCGATTCTGGCACCGGGGTGAATATCGATGCCAAAGCTCTCGGAGCTGCGCATCTGGAAGAAATAGGCCAGATCCTTATGCCCCTGCTGCCAGAGCCAGTTGGAAATCCGGTAGGCCTGAACCGCCTGAAACCCTTTGAAAAACAGGATCGGCTGCAAAAAGCGGTGGCAGGCCGGATCACGGTCATAGACCGCAACAATATCGGCGCGCGCACTCATCGCAAGGCTCGCGTCCGCCCCATAGGCCTCATCACAAATCTCGCGCAAAATCTGCTCTGACATCTCGCTTGAGGCGAGCTTTGTCGAAATCCGGTAGGCCAGGGCCGTCTCGATCGAATTGTGGTGCAAAATACAGGCGTGCACCAGCCCGCCAAGCAGCGGCTCGGCCTGCACAGCCTCCTCGGCTTCCCCTCGGATCTGCGCCCAGACAGGGTCCAGCTTGGCGAGATTGGTTTTGAGCTGCGGCATAACAATATCCTTTGCGCTTGCCCGCCCAATATAGCGCCAACCGGATCAGAGTGACAAACTGAAATCCCCGCAAAGGACTGTGCAAAAACGCACAATGTCGGCCCGAGTGGGGGCAGACCGCCGCATGGCTCTGCCGCGCAGAGGCTCACAGCCCCACATCAACCCGCGCAAAAGCCCCCGCCCCATAGAGCGCCGAGATCTGCGCCACAGCAAGCTGAAAGCCCCCCGCCGCGCCGTCTGCCGCCGCCTCTGCCGTGGTGTAGCTCCACTCTGGCGCGCTCACGATATGCTCCCGCAGCACCGCTCCGCCAAGGCTCACCCGCACAAGATAGCGCTCGCTCTCCTCCCCGAGGGGCACATCATGGGCCTCCCAGCTGTCGCCGCCAATCCGCGTGCGCCGGATCCAGCTCGCCGCATAGCCCGCGCCGCTTTGCACAACCCGCAGATGACAGGGGCTGAGCGGCCTCAGGCCCACCCCGTCAAACGCCTGCAAAAGAGTGGTGTATGAGACGTCCTCATTTGCCCGGCTCGCCGGTCCGACACGGTAATACCGCCCAAGCCCGCGCTCGGAGGCCTGCACAGCAATCTGCTCGGGCCGCCCGTCGAGCAAAACAAAATAGCTCCCCGAAGGCCACTCCGCCGGCTGCCAGGCATCGCTGCCGAGTTGCCCGCGCAACAGATGGGTGAGCGCATAGGTCTTCTCGGCCACAAGCTCGGCCGTCTGAAACTGCACCAGCTCCCAATTCGCCGGGCTGCCATCGCCAATCGCGGCCAAATTCGCCCCGTTCAGCAGCGCCAACTCGCTCACCGACGCCAGTCTCCCCGACGTCAGCTGCACCGTCAGCCCCGCGCCCCGGTCATACAGCCCCGCGCAAGCGGCCCTGAGCGGCGTCGTCAGCACGCCCAAAGTGCTGCGCGCCGGGATCAGCTTGTCAAAGTGGTAGCCCTCGCCGTCACTTGAGCGATACAGCGCCGCCGGGCCGGGCCAAGGCTGCGCCGTCACCGCAAGATGGGGCGCATGAGGCACCTCGTCGCCGCGCAAAAGCGGCAAATCGAGAAACAGCGGAAAAACAGGCACCGCCGGCCTGAAGCCCGACATCAACGGCGCATCCTCGGCCATCTCCAGAGGGCGGTAGCTCTCCGGTTCGATCCGCACCGCCTCGACAATCTGCTCCCGCCCGATCTCGACCCGATCCACCCGCAAGAGCTGATCTGTGCCCTCAAACCCCAAGCGCAGCACATCGCCCGCCGCCACATCCAGCCGTGACGGTGGCAGCGCAAAGCGCAGCGTGTCGCGCCCGACCCGCGCCTCCGAAAGCCAGCGCTCGACAATCTGGCGCCCAGCGCCCCGCTCCAGCACAAGCGGCAGCTCCGAAACCGCAACAGCCTGCGTGGCCTCATCCGGCAAGACAGCCTCCTCGGCAATCGTCTCAAAATCGGCCCCACTCTGGATAAAGCGCAGCCGCACCCGCCCCATCAAGTCGGCCTCCGAGGCGCGCAGCCGCTCCACATCGGCCTCCAGATCCTCACACAGCGCCACAGAACTTGCCTCAAGGGCATGGTCCGCCTGACCCTTGCGCATCAGGAACACCAGCCGGCCATCGCGCTCCACCGCATCAAAGCCATAGGCCAGCATCAAGGGCTGAAGCGAGGCCCGCGCCGGCTCGACCTGCCCTACGGCATAGCCCTCGACCATGCCCTCAAGATCACGCACATCATAGTCACTCAGCCCCGCGCGCTCGCATAGCTCGGCCACCACCGACGACAGCCGGCGCGACGACGCCCGCCCGCTCACCCAATGGCCGCGCCCATAGTTGCCGCCATCGCTCCAGACCGCCTCAAGCGCTGGAAACTGCGGAAAGGGCCGCGCATCCCACGCCCAGACAAAGGCATGGCGCATATCCAGCATCACCCCGTCATATTCGACAGAGGCAGGGTTGTTTTCGGGCCGCGCCCAAAACCTTAGCATGGCGCGCAAATATTGCGCCTGAAGATAGTCGTCGCGCCGCCCGTTGGACGCATACGGCAGGCGGCTCTCGCTTGATTTCGGATCAAGAAACTTGTTGGGCTGGTTTGTGCCCTTGTCGATCGCCGCACAGCCAAGCTCGGTAAACCAGATCGGCTTGGATTGCGGAATCCAGGCCGTCGGCGTTTGCGAGCGCTGCCCGTTCACCCGCTCGTGGTGATCAGAAGACCACCAGTTCACAATATCCTTATAGCGCCAAATCCACGGCTCGGAGTGGTCCCCGTCCTCGATCGGCGTGCGGATCTGCGCCGCCCGCGCTTCGGGCGAATGGTAATACCAGTCATAGCCCTCCCCCCCCAGAATATTGGCCTCCAGATAGTCAAGGTTGTAAATCGAGCCATAGGCCGCGTCGGCCTCGCCCGCCTCCCCCCGCCAGTCACTGAGCGGCATATAATTGTCGATCCCGACAAAATCGATAGCATCATCCGCCCAGAGCGGATCGAGATGAAAGAAGCGGTCCCCCGCCTCCTCAAAGCCGAAATACTCCGACCAATCCGCGCAATAGCCGATCTTCACATCTGGCCCCAAAAGCGCGCGCACCTCGGCGGCGAGGCTTTTCAGCGCGGCCACAGCCACAAAACCCGACGCGCCGCGAATTTTGGTCAGCTCGCGCATCTCCGAGCCGATCGAAAAGCTCTCAACGCCCCCCGCCGCCAGACAGAGCGCCGCATTGTGCAAAATAAAGCGCCGATAGCCCCATTCGTCTGGGCCGGAATATGTCACCACACCGCCGGAAACCGCAAAATCATCCGCCGTGGCCGTGCCAAAGAAAGCCGCAACCTCCTGATCCGCCGCCACGCTCCCGCTAGCGCCCGCAAGCGTGATCCGCCCCCGCCACGGAAAGGCAGGCTGGCCACTTTCGCCCGTGGTAGGATCAGGCAGATCGTTGCCCGCCAGCTGGTCCATCAGGATAAACGGGTAATACAACACCTCAAGGCCCTGCGCGTGCAGATGGTGGATCGCCTCGATCACCGCCGCATCCGAGGGCGTCCCGCCATAGAGAGGCCGCCCCTCGGCGTCCTTGACCACCTCTTGCGCCACCCCGCGCGTCAGCCCCGCCACAGCCCAGGGCATCTCGCTGCCGTCATGGCGCCTTTGCTCGACCTTGGGGCGCAGCTCGCACTGCCCACAGCGCAGATCGCCCCCGAACCAGCTCACAATCAGCGAGCTGGCCTTCACGTTGGGCAGCTCCGTCACCAGCCGCTCAGTGGCAACCACAAAATCAGCCTTGCCCGCAGGCGTATTCACATTGGCCAGCGCCGCCTGTCCGACCCCGTAATCATACCGCACAGGCGTTGTGGCGAGCGTATATTCGCCACTGCCGGGCATCATGGCCACAGCCTGCACCGCATGGGCCATATCCTCGCCCGCGTCCTCAAGATGCGCCTGCGTCGGGCGCATCACCTCAAACTCGAACTGTGGCACACGGTTGCCAAACCGCTCAAGCGCCAGCTCCTCAAGCACAACATACGCCGTGCCGCGATAGGCCGGCACCTGCCCTGCGCCTTCTACAGCCTCCATCTTCGGATCAGGCATCTGGTCGGGCAGGCCCCGATAGACCCGCATCCCGAGACTCTCCGGGTCAAGCTCGACACCATCCGCCCAAACCCGTCCAACCCCGGAGATCACCCCGTCGCAGAGGCCGATCGCCATGCTCACACTATAGCTAAAACTCTGCGTCACAGGCCGCGCCGGCGCGCCCTTGCCGCCGCCTCCGCCGCCCGTGGTGGTCACTGTTTCGGCAAACTGGCTCGCCCAGATCACCTGTCCGGCAACGCGCATCCGCCCGTAAACCTGCGCCACAGGCTCGCCCTCGCCCGCGCGGGTGAGCCGAAAGCGCTCGACGCGGCCATGCTCGACCACCTCAGAGCCTTGCCCCATCACCCTCTGATCAATCGCGCGCCCCGCCACGGCCCCCGCAAAGCGCCCGACCGCCGTCATCGACAGCCCCAGAACAGAGCCACCCACAGAGCCGCCAATCGCCGCCCCTGCGGCCGAAAGAAGTATGGTTGCCATCAGCTGATCTCCTCAGGAAAACGAAACAAAGCCGCAACGCGGCGCTGCCAGGGCGGGGTGAGCGGGCTTTCCAGAACCGCATGACCCGAATAGGCATGAATAAACTTGGGGGCCGCCCCGCAGGCCGAAAGAATTCCCAGATGCTTGGCAACGGCCCCCCGCCGCATTCGAAACAAAAGCACATCCCCCGCCTCGGCCTCGGCCCAAGACACCGCCGAGAAATGCCGTGCCGCCGCCGCCCAGAGCCGCTCCTCTTGCTGTGGCTCGGCCCAGTCGGGCGTATAGGCGGGCACAGCCTCAGGCTCCGCGCCATAGACCGCCCGCCAGACCCCGCGCACAAGGCCCAGACAGTCAGTGCCCACCCCGCGCCGCGAGGCCTGATGGTGGTATGGCGTGCCAATCCAGCCCCGCGCTTCTGTGAGCACCGCTTTGGCAATCTCGCTCATGAGCGCCGGCTCCCGCCGCCGGTCTGGCCGGCACTCTGGGGCTGCACAGCCAACCAGCTGTCGCCCGGAAGATCGGGAAAGCCCTGAAAATTCAGTATGTTGTTGAACTTTTCGCGGCAGGTTCCAAGCCGCTTGTCACATCCCGCCACAAGCCGGATCTCATCGCCAACCGCAATCGCTGCACGCATCGGGTGCCACAGCTCGATCACGCGGGTCTCGCCCTCAAAAAAGTCGCGCTTCACCTGGCCTTTCAGCCCCAGCGCCGCGCCGCTCAGAGCCTCAAGCGTGCCAAAGCCAAACCAGCCCTCCGCAAAGCCCGTCATCGCCTCAAAGCGAAACACCCGCCGCTCCGACACAGCTTCCACCGCTCGGAGCGAAAAATAGCCCTCGCGCAAACGCTCAAAGCCGCAGGCCGCATCGCCCAAAACGGCCGTGCAGGGCTTCTGATAGACCCGCCCGACAGGCCGGCCCAAAGCCTCGCTCAGCCCGCGCAACTCGGCGTGAAAGGCTCCGTTGCCGCGGCGCAGCTCGCCGATTGTGCCGGCAAACATCAGCTGGCGCGCGCTTACATCGGCCCAGTTCACCAGCCAGCAGCGCACACCAGCGCCGTCATAGCGCCCCGCCTCGATATCGGCCTCCCGCAGGCTCGCATCACTCAGCGCGCCCATGGTCTCGCTGTTGTCCACAGACAGCCCCGTCGCCTGCTGCAACCGCGCAGCGCTCATGCCCGTATCGGCGCGAAACTGGACCCCCTCAAAGGCGAGTGGCCCGTCATGGTCGGTAAATCCAAGCACCTCACCGTCGCGCCGCGTCACCGCCCAACAGCGACACACCGTCGTGATCCCGCTCTGCAAATGCGCAAGCAGATCGCCCCTCACGCCCCCCATCAGACCCGAAGCTCCACCACAGGCACATCAGGCACTTCGCCGGCCTCGAATGTCGCCGCCGAGGCCACAATCCGGTCGCTGTCAAAGCGCACCGGCACATCAAAGTGAAACCCCGCCGTGATCTCCACACCGACACTCGGCGGATGCACAAAATGCAGCTGCCCGGTGGTATAATCCACCGTATAATCAAGCCCTTCGCTCTTTTCGTCGCCCGACAGCCCGATCCGCACACTGCCTTCCACAGGCTTGGCAATCGGACGGGCATAGGTCTGCTCTCCCGAGCGGTAGACCTTCACAAGCTGAAAGACAGTCCGGACCTCATCGCCGACCGCAATGATCTCGTCTTCAAAGCCGACCTCCCGCGAGGGCCGCCCGGTCTGAAAGTCGGTCCAGTCCTTCCAGCGAAAGCCGTGCATCCGCCCGCGCCGCGCCTCAAAGAATGCCAGCACCGCATCAATATCATCCATCGAGCGCAGCCCCATTCCCGCATCATAGCGGCGGCGCGAATGCGCCCAGGGCGTGTTGCGCTCCTCAAACCCGTTGGCAAGGCTCACCACATCAGTGCGCCGCTCAGGCCCGCCAGAGGCGCCAAAGCTCAGGCTCGTCGGAAATCTAACCTCATGAAACTGCATGATTTTCTCCTATCTGTTGCGATTGCCACGGGCGAGTGCACGGCCCATCTGCGCGGCGATCTGGCTTTGGGAGCGGCGAAAGCCCTCGGCATCGGGGGTGGTGATATTCATCACCACAGTGATGGCGCGCCCTGTCTCGGCCTTCACCCCGAGCTTGCCATCGGCCCCGCGCGCAAGCGGCATAATCGCCTCCGGCCCGGCCTCGCCCATCAGCCCCGTGCCGCCCCGCATCGGGAAGGTCACGGGGCTGTTGACCACCCCGCCGTTGGCAAAGGGCATCACGCGGCCCTGCGCAAAGCTGGCGCCCTTCTCAAAAGGAAAAAGCCCGCCCATCAGCCCGCCGATGCTATTGGCAAGCAGCCCGCCGAAATGGTCGGTCACAGGCTTTACAGCCGCCGAATAGCTGGCATTGACCATCGATTGCGCCACCGTGCCAAGCACATCCGACAGCTTGGCCCCATCCAGCACAACGCCATCAACCGCGCGCCGCAGCCCCCGGCTCAACCCGCGCTCCAGCGTGGCAACCTCCTGCCCCGTCTGCGAAAAACTCGCACGCACGCGCCGCAGCTCGGCATCAAAGCTCGCCGCCATGCCCGCCGCCGCACCAAGGCTCTGCTCCAGCGCATCCGCCTTCAGCTCCATATCATCCAACCCATCAAAATCGCTCATGGTGTTCCTCGTTCTTTTCTCTCGCAGTGGCATCGGGATAAGCCTCAAGCAGCGCCTGAAGCCCGGTTTTGTCCAAAGGCCGCAAGCGCGCCTCTGGCCCCAGCATCAACATCAGCTCCACAGGCGTCAGCGCCCAGAAGGCCTGCGGGCTGAGCCGCAGACGGGTCAGCCCGAGCCGCAGCAGTTCGGCCCAGTCAAAGCGCATGGCGCTCCCCCTCAGGCAGCATGAAAGCCCGCGCCAGCAAAAGCGCCGCCGCCCGCGCCGCCGCCATCGGCCCGCCCTCAATCTCGGCGTGGAGCAAATCCTCCGCGCGCCCCTGCCAGCCGCCGCCGCGAAGGCCAGCCACAATCAGCCTCATGACATCGCGGCTGCTAAAGCTCCCCCCCTCAAAGCGTCCCACCAGCGCCACAAGCGTGTCCTCGCCCATCGCCGCCTCAAGCTCGGCCAGCGCCCCAAGCGTGAGCTTGAGCACACGGCGCTCGCCCTCAAGGACAAGCGCCACCTCAGAGGCAAACGGGTTGCCCATCACACACTCGCCGGCGCAAAGCTCAGCGCCCCCGCCGAATTGAGTGATAGCTCATAGCTCGCCTCGCCGTTGTAACTGCCCGAATACTCGATCGAAGCCACCTGAAACGCGCCCTCGATCGTGCCAAAATCAGGAATAATCACCTGAAAATCAGGCGTCTCCCCGTCAAAGAAAATCTGGCGCGCACGCTCGTCGCTCGCCGCATCCTTAAAGACGCCCGAGCCAGACAGCGACGCCGATTTGACCCCCGCGCCGCCAAGAATTTCGCGCCAGCCGCCCGCGCTCTCAAGGCTGGTCACATCCACGCTCTCGGCGTTAAAGCTGAGCCGCGTCGCCCGCAGCCCCGCAATGGTTTCAAACAGGCCGTCGCCCGTCAGGTCGATCTTGATCAGAAGCTCTTTACCGTTCTGTGCCGTCATGGGAAATCTCCAATGTTGTCTGTAAGTTAGCTGTCGTCCTGCACCCGCGCGCGAAAGCGCAGATCAATCCGCCGTATCGCGCCCGTGCCCTCGCGGGTGGCGCTCGCGCGGTCAAATCCAAGGCCGATCAGCCTGCCGCGCATGAGCGTCAATGGCGCATCCACAAGCACATCGCTCACCCGCCCCGCCACATCCTTGGCCGCCTGAAAGCCTGCGCTGTCTGTGACCACCGAAACAGTGAACAAATGCAGCGCGCCCGCGCCTGTCTTGTCCGAACTGTCGAGCACATTTTCCGGCCCCAAAGCCACATAGGTGCCCGGAAGGCTGCCTGAGGGAAGCGCATCATAAATCGCCGCACCCACCAGCGCGGCCAGTGGCGCATCCGCGATCAAGGCCTGATAAACCGCCGCCTGAAGTGAGGCGGAAACACCATAGCTCATGCCACAAGCTCCTCTTCTGCCAGACAGGTCAAATACCGCCCCGTCAAATCATCTTCGACAACCGCTTCAATCCGGAAAATCCGCGTCCCCTCGACAAACCGCTGCTCGGGCTTGGGGCGCTGCGCGCTGCCCTCCGGCGCCGCCCGCAGGCGGATCTTGTAGGCCACCCGCGTCAAGGGCACAGCCTCACCCTGCGTCTCGCGCCCGCTGCGCGCGCTCACCTCGGCCCAAAGCCTGCCCAGCGGCTGCCAGGTGATGGTAAATCCGCCCGCCCCGTCGGCGACACGCAGAGGGCTTTCCAACACAAGCTGGCGGTTCAGCACAGGCGCCCTCATTTGCCCGTCCCCGCAAACAGGCGCACAGTGCGATAGCGCTCGATCAGCGAGCTGACACCAAAGGGCATATAGCCCTCGCCGACGCTGGTTTCGTTGCGGTATTCGTAATAATAGGCCGCCAGCAGCAAAACCGCCTGCCCCAGATCGGCGGGCAATTCCTCCCAGGCCGCGCCATAGCCGGCGCGAAATCCGATCCGCACAGCGCCCCCCGTCGGCACCTGCGGCAAGACCCCCGCCACAGGCGCAAGCTTTGGGCGCTGCATATCCTGCTCAAGCCGGTAAAACTGCGACGCCAAAGGGTGCTCAACCCCGAGACGGCTCACAAACACCACCTCCAGAAGCGCACTCACAGGAGCCACAGGCAAAGCCTGCCCCGTCTCGTCGCGCCAGCCGTTCAACGTCCAGGAAAAATCTCGTGCAATCAATATCTTGCCCGTGCGCGCCTCGATTGCAGACATCGCCGCGCGCAAAAAGCTCTCCAGCACCGGCTCTTGCAGCCTGTCCTCGGAGAAGCCCGTGCCAAGACGCAAATGCGCTTTGAAAGCCTCCACTGGCAAGGCCTCGCTCGGCACTGCGGTTTCTTCAATTAACATCATGGAGTCTCTCCAAAGTTTACGCCTCCGAAAAGCGCGCGGCGCCACGGTTGCCCTTGGCGGAGGGGACAGCTTGGCAACACTATGCACCAGCGCCGCGCACCAGAGGGAGGCAGACCCGCCGCCCCCCTCTTTCAGCGGATTAAGAGGTGCCGAATTTCAGCAATTTGATCGCTGCAAAATCGCTCACATCGCCGCCGACACGCTTGGTCGCATAAAACAGCACGTGCGGCTTGGCGCTGAACGGATCGCGCAAGATCCGCAGATCAGGGCGCTCGGCCACAGTGTAACCCGCGTTAAAATCGCCAAAAGCCACCGCCAGAGCGTCCACCGCCACATCGGGCATATCCTCGGCAATCAGCACAGGATAGCCGAGCAAGCGCGCAGGCTCTCCCGCCGCAAGCCCGTCCGACCACAGAAAACGGCCATCCGCATCCTTGAGCTTGCGCAAAGCACCCGCTGTTTTGGAGTTCATCACAAAGCTCGCATTGGCGCGGTATTGCGCCCCCAAAGCATATACAAGGTCGATCACCGCCTCGCCGCCGTCAAACCCGCCGGCAACCCCGGTCGCCACATAGCCCAGATTGCCCCAGCTCCAGCCGGCATTGTCCACAGTCGGATGCGTCAAGAGGCCCTTGGGCTTGTCCACGCCGTTGCCGTTGATAAAGGCCGCCGCTTCGGAGCGGGCAAACTTGCCGGCAATCCGCCCCGCAAGCCAGCCCTCGATGTCAAAGGCGCTGTCATCCAGCAGGCGCTGGCTGGCCTTGGGCAGCGCTGAAAGCTCGTGCAGCGGGATGGTGATCCGGTCGATCTGCGGCGTGCCTGTTTCGCTGGAGGGGTCGGTCTCTGTTGCCCAGCCCGCGCCGACATCGGAGTGATCCACCAGCACATCAAAGCTCGTCGCCTCGACACGCACCACATTGGCAATCGCACGGATCGACGCCGTGCTCTCCAGAACCGAGCGGATGCTCTCGCTGGTCTCAGGGTCGACAAGATAGCCGCCATCCGCCGCCACAGCCGAGGACATCGCCTTGCCCTCAAGCTCAAGGCCGCGCAGCCCGTCGTCATCGCCGGTGCGCAGATAGGCGTTAAAGGCCTTCTGATGGGGGGCTTCAAGCTCGCTGGCGCGGGCGAGATGGGGGCGTTTATGGGTCTGTGTTTTTCGATCAAGCATGGTCAGTCGCTCTTCCTGTTGTTTCAGTCTCTTCGCAATGTCACTCTGAAAGCCGTTGAATTCGCTCATAAAATCATCGGCTGCCGATTTCGTCTCAGGCGCGGAAGGCACAGCTTCCTTGCCCCGAGCCTTCGCCCGGGTTTCAAACTGGGTGTCACTCATCAAGAGTTTCCTTTTCTGGTTCCTGTTCTCAGCGCGTCAGTTCTGCGCCAGCTCCTGGCGCGCATCCCTGATGGCCGCCGCCATATTGCGCAGGGCGTCCGCGTGAAGGCTCTCGCCCTTCGCGCCCACCCGCGCACTGGGCAACATCGGAAAGGTCACAAGCGACACTTCCCAAAGCTCCAGTTCCGTCAAAAGCCGTTGGCCCTTGTCTGTCTTACCGGCCTTTTTGGTGCGATACCCGATCGACAGCCCGTCAATCGCGCCCGCCTCAATCAGCGCCGCCGCCTCGCGCCCCCTCTGGGTGCTGGCGAGCAAGCGGCCCTTCACAAAAAGCCCGCGCGCGTCCTCGCGGACCTCCTCCCAGATCCCGATGGGCTGGGCCGGATCGTGCTGCCAGAGCATTTTCACCCGCCGCCCCTCGGCGGCGAGCGTGGCAAGACTGGCCTCATACGCCCCCTTGCACACAATATCGCCGCCCTGATCACAGGCGCCAAACAGGCTCGCGTAACCGGCGATCAAACAGCCCTCCGTGACTGTAATCGCCTCGCCAAGGCGACAGAATTTTCGTTCAATATCCGTCTGATAACTCATCACTTTTCTCCAAAACCATGTCAGCCGCCGATCAGGCTGCCCTGCATCACAAACGACATAAAGCCGCCAATGATCGCCGCGATAATCAGCCAGACCAGCCGCGCGATATGCCCGTCGATCTTGTCGAGCCGCCCGTCAATCTGGTTGAACCGTGCCACCATAAACTTGCGCTTTTCTTCACTCACCGCGCGCTCTGTCTCCATCGCGGCAACACTCAGCTCAAGCGAGGTGAGCCGCCGCTCGATATGACGCAGCATCGCGCGATAGCCCTCATAAGGCAGCAGCGCCTCAAGCCCCGCATCCGGCGGGCTAAGCTCACTCATCCTCTGTCGCTCCAAGCGCCGGAAGCCCGAGCAAGACGCGCTTTTCCGCCTCGGTCAAAAATCCCGCCCCGCTCACCCGCGCCCATTGCGCATCGCGCTCCGCCGCCAAAGCGGGCACCTGGTCCAGATCGGGCTTCAGCTCAAAGCGCTCCCCCGAATGCTGTCCGATCCAGTCGGCAAGCTTGGCCGTCACCCTTGCGGCCAGCGGCAAAACGGTCAGCCGGTAAAACGCACGGTTGGCCTCCTGATAATTGGCATAGGTCGCATCGCCCTGTATCCCGAGCAGCATCGGCGGAACCCCGAAGGCCAGCGCAATTTCGCGCGCCGCCGCGTCCTTGGTCTTCTGAAATTCCATATCCGAGGGCGAAAACCCCATCGGCTTCCAATCCAGCCCGCCCTCAAGCAGCATCGGCCGCCCCGCATTGCGCGCGCCTTGATAATTCGCCTCCATCTCGCTCACCAGCCGGTCATACTGGTCCGCACTCAAGCCGCTCTGCCCGTCGGCCCCGCGATAGACAATCGCTCCAGAGGGGCGCGCGGCGTTGTCCAGCAGCGCCTTGGTCCAGCGCGAGGCCGCATTGTGCACATCCACCGCCTGCGCCGCCGCCTGCATCGGCGAAAACCCGTAGTGGTCGTCTTGCGGATGAAAGTTGCGGATATGGCAGATCACAGGCGCGCCCTGACCCATGTGAAAGCGGTGCGTTTTGCCCGCCACCGTATAATCATAGGCCACCGCCCAGCCGTCACTGCCCGGCACAAGGCTCATCCGGTCCGAGCGCAGCACGTGCAGCTCAAGCGGTGTGTCGCCCTCCCCGCCCGCGGCCTCGACATAGGCATCGCCCGTCAGCAAAAGCTGGCCATAAAGCGCCTCCAGAAGCTCCGCGCGCCCCTGTGCCGGATTGGGCTGTTTCAAAAGCGCCAGAGCCGGATGGACCTCATAGCGCCGCTCGGCGTCTTGCAACACAAGCGGCAGCGCCGCCGCCGCCTCGGCAATCATCTTGACCGAGCGAAACCCGACAGGGTTGCCCGCAAAGCCTGTGCGCGTCAGGCTGCGCGTGTCGCGCGGGCTCCAGGCCACGCGGCCCGCACCCTGCCAGGCAATCACACCGCCCGCCGCGCTCGCTTTTTGCTGCGGGGGCGTCGCCTTTGCTGTGCGAAAGAAATCAAATACCGTCATACCGCGCTCCTGATTACTCAATACTTACTGTGCATTACAAACCGATTCTCATGTGAACAACAGGATCGGCGCTTGATCTGGAAGATGCCCCCAAACCTTTAAGAAGTCTTAACTAGAGCGTTCGCACCTGCGGGCTAAAGTGGGATTTTGCCGGCAAAACCATCAGCTCCGTCAACGCCCAGACAAGCGCATCGGTGCGGTCGGGGCTGCCCTTGCCGTGAAAGCCGTGCAGCGTCAGCTGGCACATCTCCTCCTCCAGCGCCGCCAGCCCGGTATAGTGATGCACGCGGCCCTGCTCATAGAGCGCCGCAATCGGTTCCGCGCGCGCCACCTTGCCGCGCGAGGCATGGACTTTTCTCAATGAAATCAGCGGGTCAACCTGCCGGATCACCTGCTCAACCAGATCTCCCCCCTGATTGACTTCCGCCACCATCCGCTCCGCCTTCCAGCGCTGCATCGCCGCCACAGCCGCGCCCGCCCAAGCCATCGGGCTGGCGCCCTCCACGCTCGCATCCTCCAGAACATAGGCTTTCCAGTCCTGCACAGGCCCCTCAGCCACCACACCGGCCACAATGATTCCGCAGGCATCCGAGC
>JAHBAM020000148.1 GCA_018500125.2 Roseobacter sp.
CCCCGCCCGCCGTTGTGGCCACCCCGCCGCCGATCAGCGACAGCCCAAGCAGAATCAGCCCCGGCGCTCCAAGCCCCGACCAGCCCCGCGAGGCCGACCAATCGGCACTTTCAAAGCCCGTGGTGGTCAAAAACGACAGCACCGTGAAACAGCTCCCCCAAAGGGCCCGCAGCGCCGACACCAGGTTTTCATCCTGCGAGACTTCAAATGACGCCAGCCAATGCCGCGAGAACAGCAACAGCGTCACCCCAAAGACAATCAGCATTCCCATTCTGAACTCGGGGTCATTGTGCAGCCCGTGGCGACCTGTGGTGATTGTATCGGTGGAAAACGTCAGGCGCGACAGACCAAAGAACATAAACAAAAAGATCACAAATTCGCCGCGGATCCCCGAAACGCTCCCCTCAAGCCCGCCTGTCGCGGAAATTCCGCTGGTCGAAAGCGTCGCCATCGCATGGATGACAGCGACCAGTGGCTCGTCTCCGATGATGATCAGGCATATGGCCAATACAGCGGTCAAGCCGATGTAAAGCGGCGCAAGCCCGGTCAGCGAGCGCATCAACCGCGTCGCATCTGAAGTGGGCGCATATCGCTCCATCGGGATATCGCCGCCCCGTCCCGGCTCGGCTGATGCGGTCACTTCAAACCCGCCAAGCGCCAGAGGCGCCAGAACCGCCGCCGCCGTCACCCAGACAAACAAGCCGCCAAGCCAGCCCACCTGCGCGCGCCACAGATGCATGGTGCCCGACAGCCGTCCCGGCTCAAACAGCGGCGCGCCGGTAGTGGTAAAGGCCGAAACCATCTCGAAATAGGAATTGAGAAAACTTGTGGTCTGCACCGCCTCATAAAACGGCACAGCCAGCATCAGCGGCAGGGCAAAATACCCCGCAACAACAGCCGCAAGGCTGCCAAGGCTGCTCCGGCGGCGCGCCCGCCCCGAACTGAGCGTGATAATGATCAGCGAGCAGACAAAGACCCCGAGAGTTCCGGCATAGAAAAACACCCGCGCCTCATGGTGGTTGTTCCAGTTGAGCGCATGAACCGCAGGCACATACATCGACACCGAGGCCAACATCGTCAGCTGCAAAAACAGGGGGATCTCGGCGAGGCGTTTCATGATCAGAAAAAGTCGATTGTGACTTGAAGCAAGCGTTCCACCTCAGGCACATCCGCCGCCATCGCAAAGAGAACGATCACATCGCCCTCTTCTACCCGCGTGCTGCCTTGGGGCTTGATCACCTCGCCATTTTTCATAAGCGCCCCGATCAGAACCCCTTCGGGGAAGGCAATATCGCGGATCGCCTGACCGGAAATCGGCGAGGTCGAAAGCACCTCGGCCTCGATAATCTCGGCTTCGGCATCACCGATCGAATAGACATCTTTCACGCGCCCATGCCGGATATGGCGCAAAATCGAGCTGACCGTCGTGGCGCGCGGGTTGATATAAGCATCAATGCCCATAGGCGCCATCAAAGGGATCAGCGTCGGATCATTGATCAACGCAATGGCCATTTTGCATCCCTCGCTTTTGGCGCGCACGGCGGCCAAAAGGTTGGTCTTGTCATCATCAGTGACACAAAGCACAGCATCGGCCCGCTCGATATTGGCCTCCGCCAGCAGCGCAACATCCAGACCATCACCATTCAGAACAATCGTGCGTTCAAGCGCATCTGCCGCCTGCTCTGCTGTGCTGCGGTTGCGCTCGATCACTTTGGCCCTGATCCGGGTTTCGTGTTTTTCAAGTGCGAGCGCCACAGTCAGTCCGACATTGCCCCCGCCAATCAGAACCACGCGCTCCTGCTTGGCCGAACTCTTGCCAAACACTTCCAGAGTGCGGGGCACATCTTCGCGCGCGATACAGAGATAGCACTCATCGCCGACAAAGAGCTGATCGCCCGCATCCGGCGCAAAAAGACGCCCATCCCGGCGCACACCGATCACAATCACCTTCAAGGTCGAGAACAGATCGGACAATTGACGCAAAGGCGTGTTCACAACAGGGCAATCCGCCTCAAGGCGGATCCCCAAGACCTGTGCCTTGCCGCCCATGAAGGTTTCAATATCAAAAGCAGACGGAGCCGAAAGCCTGCGCAGCGCCGCCTCGGCCACCTCCCGTTCCGGGCTGATCACCACATCAATCGGAAGATGGTCGCGGCGATACAGATCAGAATAAATCGCGGTCAGATAGCTCTGGGACCTGAGCCGCGCAATCTTGCGGGGCACCGCAAAAATCGAATGCGCCACCTGACAGATCACCATATTGACCTCGTCAGAATGTGTCGCCGCAATCACCATATCCGCATCACGCGCGCCGGCCTTCTCGAGAATATCAGGGTATGAGGCAAAGCCGGCAAAGCCCTGAACATCGAGCGTGTCCATGGCGCGGCGCACAAGATCAGGGTTGCTGTCAATCACCGTCACATCATTGGCTTCCCCCGACAGATGCCGCGCGATTTGCCAGCCGACCTGCCCTGCACCACAAATAATAACTTTCATAGGTCTTCCCCAATCCTTGGTGAGATGTCGTGGCAGAAGCGCTTCAGGGCGTCAATTCCTTTGTCAGACCCAAAGCCGCCCCCTCAGAGAGGGGCTACTCTTCCTCCCCATCGCCCTCATGCTCGGCAATCCGCGCTCCGGAGCGGTTTGACGTAACCACCCCGAGCGATTTCAATTTGCGGTGCAGCGCCGACCGCTCCATCCCGACAAATTGGGCCGTGCGCGAGATATTGCCGCCAAAGCGGTTGATCTGGGTGAGAAGATACTCGCGTTCAAACTCTTCGCGCGCCTCCCGCAACGGCAAAGTCGCCATAACACTGGGCAAGACGATCTTGCCGCTGTCCTCCCCCGAGTGCAGCGTCTCGCCCGCAGACAGCTCCTTGGCGCTGATATCGCCATTGCCATCCCCGAGGATCAGCAGCCGTTCCACCATATTCTTGAGCTGGCGCAGGTTTCCGGGCCAGGTCATGGTCTGCAAAAGCGCCAGCCCGTCGTCGCTCACCGCCCGCAGCGCAAGGCCCTGCTCTTTGTGCAACTGCTCGATAAAATGGGCCGCCAAGAGCGGGATATCCTCACGGCGCTCCTCAAGCGAAGGCACAGCGATCGGCACCACATTCAAACGATGATACAACTCCTCACGAAAGCGGCCCGCCGCAACCTCGTGTTCAAGCGTCTTGGCGGTTGAGGAGACAACCCGCAGATCCACCTTGACTTTATGAGCGCCCCCGACCCGCAAGAATTGCTGATCAACCAGCACGCGCAACAGTTTGGATTGGGTGCCAAGGGGCATTTCGGCAATCTCGTCAAAATAGACAATCCCGCCGTTTGCTTCCTCCAAAAGCCCCATCTCCACGCCCTTCTCGGGGCTTTCCCGCCCAAAGAGCGCGTTTTCCATCTGCTCCGGCTCGATTGCGGCGCAGCCCACAGTGACAAATGGCGCCGAGGCGCGGTTGGAATTGCTGTGGATGTAGCGCGCCGCTGTCTCCTTGCCCGCGCCCGATGGCCCGGTCAGCATGACCCTGCCGTTGGATTTGGTCACCTTATCAAGCTGGCTCTGCATGGTCCTGAAACTGGCCGACCCGCCGACCATTTCGGAAGGCACGGTTTCCTTGCGCCGCAGCTCGATGTTTTCACGGCGCAGCCGCGATGTTTCCATAGCGCGGCGGATCACCACTAGGAGCTGGTCGATGTTGAAGGGCTTTTCAATAAAGTCATAGGCCCCCTGCCGGATCGCCGCGACCGCAATCTCGATATTGCCATGGCCCGAGATAATCACGACAGGCACTTCGGGATAATCGGTTTTCACCGCTTTCAAAATATCGATCCCGTCCATCTTGCTGTCTTTGAGCCAGATGTCGAGAATGAGCAGCCCGGGGCGCTTCTCATGCACTTCTTTCATCGCATCGTCTGAGTTGCCCGCGAGCCGGGTGGTATAGCCCTCATCTTCCAGAATATCGGAGATCAACTCCCGAATATCGCGCTCGTCGTCTACAATCAGAATATCACTCATGCTGCCCTCATTCCGCACTGGTCTTTTGTTTCAGGTCACTTTCGCTGCCCACAGTCAGGGGCAGCCGGATCAGGGCCATTGCCCCGTGGTGGCTTTCGCCGTCAAAGAGCGCCGCATCCTCAAGTTTGAGTGTTCCGCCATGCTCTTCGATAATTTTCTTCACAATCGGCAGGCCAAGCCCTGTGCCCTTGTCACGGGTGGTCACATAAGGCTCAAACAGTTTGGCACGGTCTTCAGGAAGCCCGATGCCATTGTCCGAAATGCTGATTTCCGCCTCTGCCCCGATCCGCCCTGCGCGAATGCGGATCTGCGGCGCCACATTTTCCCCCGTCATTTCGACGCGCGTCTCGATCGCTTCGCCCGCGTTCTTGATCAGATTGGTCAAAGCCTGACCGATCATCGTGGCGTCATACTGGCCCATCAGCGGCGCATCGCCAAGATCAACCTCAAAGCGCACATCCGGCTGACCCGCCTTCTGAAGCGTGATGGCCCCGCTCAACAAAACACAAAGGTCCTCAGGCCGCCGCTCCGGCTCCGGCATCCGCGCAAATTTTGAAAACTCATCAACAATGCGCCGTAAGTCATTGGTTTGGCGCACAATAACATCTGTCAGCTCCGAGAGCTTCGCCGCGTCTTCCGCCGGCAGCTCGCGGGCAAACTTGCGCTTGATGCGTTCCGCAGAGAGCTGGATCGGGGTCAGAGGATTTTTGATCTCATGCGCAATACGGCGCGCCACATCGCCCCAAGCGGCCATCCGCTGCGCACTCACAAGATCGGTCACATCATCAAACGCGACAACATAGCCCTCGATCTGCCCGTCCTCGCCCTCTCGCACCGACATCCGCAGCAAGAGGTTTTCAAGCTGCCCGCCCCGCGTCACCTTCACTTCTTCCTGAACAACCCCGCTGCTGCTCTGCAACAGCGCATCAAAGACAGGCCCGAACTCGGGCACAGCGACGCGAAGCTCGACAGCCTCCTGCACCGTGTCCCAGTCCAAAAGCCGCTCGGCCGAGCGATTGACGAAAGCAATCCGCCCGTCAGGGTCCAGCCCGACAACGCCCGAAGTCACAGAGCTGAGCACCGAGTCAAACAATCTGCGCCGGCGTTCGATCTGCTCGGTGTTTTCCAAAAGGCGCTCGCGCTGGCCTTTGAGCTGGCGGGTCATCTGGTTGAACAGCCGGCTGAGCTGGCTGATTTCGTCATCGCCCTCTTCCTCGATGACCTGCGTGTCAAGATTGCCCTCGCCAACACGCTGCGCCGCACTCGTGAGCCGCCCCACAGGGCGCGAGAGCCTCTCGGCAAACCACAGCCCAAGCCAGACCGCCGCCAAGATCAGGATCACGGCAAACCCGAGATACACCAGCCCGAACTGAAACAGAACTTGCCCACGATCACTTTCTAACTGATTGTAAAGGCGCACATTTTCCTGCGTCTCACTCAACAGGTTGAGGATCTGCCCATCCACATCCCGGCTCACATAGACAAGCCTGTCAGGAAATGTCGCCAGCGGCACAATCGCGCGAAACTCGTTGTTGTTCCAATCCTGAATCACCGCGATTCCGGTCTTGCGGGCCTCTTCGATCTGCGCTGCACTCGGCTTTTCAAAGTTGAACAAATAAGAGCGCTCGCCGCGCGCCTTAAGCTCGCCGACCCCGTCAATCACATAGGCTTCGCGCATATCAGGCTGAAACCGTTGCTGCCCGAGGGTCAGCACTTCGCGCAGGTCCGGATCGCGCATGAGCGGCGAAACCGAATGTTCAAAATCGATCCCCCGCGCCAAAGACTGTGCATTGCGCATCAGATTGTCGCGGTGCTCGCCCTCATAGGCTTCGGCTGCGGAAAGCGACGAGCCAACCACCTGCCGCACACGGTCTGAAAACCAGCCCTCAAGCCCGAGATTCACCGTCAACACAGCAAAAATCGCCACCGTAACCGTCGGAATCAGCGCCATGATCGCAAAGACACCCGTCAAGCGCAGGTGCAAATTCGAGCCGGCCGAGCGCGACCGTCGCGCCGCGATCATTTTGGCCACCCGCTGCATCACAAGCGCGGCAACCAGCAGCACATAAACCAGATCGGCGAGCAAAACGATACGCAGCGCCGCCGAGCGCGCGCCCTGATCAAATGGGCCAAACACAAGGAAAGTCGCCAGAACAAGCAGAGGGCCAAGGATCACCAGCCCGAGCGTCGCAACATTCTGAACACGCCTGCGGCGCCGCAGCTTGCTCAAACTGTTCCAGCTTAACTTATGCATTCGGGCGGCCACGCCTAGGCCCCCGCCATACTGTATCGCATCAGTCCTCAACCGCCATATCTGGTGGCTTGTTCCTCGCATGATGCAAGGCCGCCACGCTTCTGTTGCGGTTTTACATCAATTTGCGGCGGCGTGTCACGCTTATATCGAGATCGGTGATCTTCTTTCTCAGCGTATTGCGGTTGAGGCCCAGCAAATCGGCACATTTGGCCTGATTACCCCCCGTCGCATCAAGCGCGATCTCGATCAAAGGAAGCTCTATCTCGCGCAAAATCCGCGCATAAAGACCGGGCGGGGGCAAAGCGTCGCCGTGCAAATCAAAATAGCGCTTCACATGGCGCGCGACACTTTCGGCCAGTTTCTCGTCTGACAACGCCCCGAGGCTTGGCGCCAGAGCGGGCTGCGCCGCCAGCGCGGTGACAACTTCGGCCTCGCTGATTTCGCCGCTGCGCGCAGTCAGAGCGAGGCGCTCCACCGTATTGGCAAGCTGGCGCACATTTCCGGGCCAGTTGTAGCGCCGCAGCGCCTCGAGTGCTGCCGGGGCAAAGCTATGTGCCGCGCCCGTGGCCCGGCTTTGGCTGAGGAAATGCTCGGCCAATAATCCGATGTCTTCCACCCGCGCCCGCAAGGCCGGCAGAGCCAATACCGCCCCATCCAGACGATAAAACAGATCGTTGCGCAGCTTGCCCTGCGCCATGGCCTGCGACAGCTCCATCTGTGAGGACGCCAGAAAGCGCGGCCCGTTCCGCCCGGCCGCATCCATAAGATGCACCGCTTTCATCTGATAGGCATCCGGCAAATCGCTTATTTCTTCAAACAAAACAGTGCCCTGCCCCGCTTCGGCCAGAACATCGGCCAAAGCGCCGCTTTTGCCAAAGGCGCTTTCCGTCAGCACAACAAAAGGCTGGTTGCGCCGGTCGGACATATCGTGAATCACCCGCGCCACAAGCGATTTCCCCGCGCCGCTTTCGCCCGAGACAATCACCGGCAAGTTCGAATTGAGCACCCGCGCGACGAGCTTGTAGACCTCTTGCATCGGAGCCGAGCGCCCCACCAGCGGCAGCTCGTTGCTCGCGGTTGTCGGGCTGCTCGCACGCCCGCCGCCCCGTTTGCGGCTCACATCCAGTGCCCGCGCCGTGCGCTTCATCAGATCGGGCAGATCAAAGGGCTTGGGCAGATAATCAAACGCCTCGGCCTCGGCGGCCTTGATCGTCGTCATGATGGTGTTTTGGGCCGAAATCACGATCACAGGCAAATCGGGCCGGTCCGCAGCAATCTTGGGCAACATCTCAAGCCCGTTGCCATCGGGCATCATCACATCGGTGATCACAACATCGCCCAGCCCCTCCCCGATCCAGCGCATCAAAGTGGTCAGCGAGCTGGTCGCCTGAACTTTACAGCCGGCCCGCGTCAGAGCTTGGGTCAATACCGTTCTGATGGTGCGGTCATCATCCGCCACAAGCACTGTGCCATCCATCTAACTCTCCTTTTCAGACGATTGTGGCGCGCGCGGCAAAGACAGGCGAAACACCGTCTCCCCCGGCTCCGAGCGCACCGAAACCCAGCCGTCATGCGCGGCCATTATTTTTGCAGTCAGCGCCAGCCCCAGCCCTGTTCCATTCTCGCGCCCCGACACAAAGGGTTCAAAAATGTCATCCAGCATATCCGGCGCAATCCCGCAGCCGTCATCAATCACCTCGATCTGAAGCGGCAATGGCTGGCCAAGCCCGTCCTCGGTGCGCAGTCGAAACCCGTGTTCATAGGATGTGCGCAGCCGGATCACGCCGCCCGCCCCGGCCGCCTCGGCTGCGTTCTTGAGCAGATTGAGCAAGACCTGCAAAAGCTGGTCCGCATCGGCCCAGGCCTCGGGCAAAGACGGGTCATACTCCTCGATGATCTGCACATCCGCCCCGACACCAAGCTGGGCCGAGCGGCGCGCCCTATCGAGCACATCGTGCAGATTGACAGGGGCGCGGTCGGGCGGGCTGATGTTGCCGAACTCTTCCACCTGATCCAGAAGTTTCACAATCCGGCGGCTCTCGGCCACAATCAGATCGGTCAGCTCCAGATCATCGCCGCGCAGCCCCATCGACAAAAGCTGGGCCGCGCCCGTGATCCCCGCCAGCGGGTTCTTGATTTCATGCGCCAGCATCTCCGCCATTCCGATCACCGAGCGCGCCGCGGTTTTGGCGCTGCGCCCTTTGGGCAGGTTGCTGACCTGCGCCAGAGGGGTGATCAACAAGAGCATCCTGTCGGCCTCATAGGGCGCAAGCTGCAAGTCGCATCGCTCAAGCGCCCGGCCCGTCCGCGCCAGCCCGACATCGCGCACAAACAGCGGCGCATCCTCGCGTCTGGCCCGCTCAAACGCCTCGCCAAGCGCGCTTTCAAAGCTCACCGCGTCAAACAGCGGTTTGTGTTTGAGGCTTTTCTCCGAGCCAACGAGTAGCTGCTCGGCGGCAGGGTTCACCGCTTCGATACAGTCATCCGCGCCAATCAACAGCGCTGGCAAAGGCAAAGAGGCCCAGAGCTTGCCCGCATCCGTCATGCCGCGCGCGCCTCTGCCATGGCCAGAGGAATCAGGCGCAAAACCTGCTCCGGCGTGCTCGCGGTCAGAACTTCGCGGCGCAGGGCCAGCGGCGTCTGCGCCACATCCATATACCAGCCCAGATGCTTGCGCGCGACGCGCAGGCCCAGAGCCTTTTCATAAAACATAAGCATCGCCTCATAATGTGTTGAAACCATGTCGATAAACTCTCTTTCAGTCGGAACAGCAGCCGGCCGCGACGCGCCCAGAGCATGGGCAATCTGCTGCAAGGCCCAAGGCCGCCCCTGCGCGCCGCGCCCGATCATGATGCCGTCGGCCCCCGACGCGCTGAGCGCGCGCCGCGCATCCTCGGCGTTGCAAATATCGCCATTGGCAAACACAGGAATGCGCACTGCCCGTTTCACAGCGGCAATCGCCGCCCAATCGGCGCGGCCTTTGTAAAACTGGCAGCGCGTGCGCCCGTGAATCACCAGCCGCTTTACCCCCGCCGCCTCGGCGCGCTGCGCCAGCTCGGGCGCATTCAGGCTCGCATCGTCCCAGCCCAGCCGCGTCTTGAGCGTCACCGGCAGATCCACAGCCGCAGTCACCGCCTCAATCAGACAAAGCGCATGGTCCAGATCGCGCATCAACGCCGAGCCGGACAAGCCGCCCACAACCTTCTTGGCCGGGCATCCCATATTGATATCAATCACTTGCGCGCCGTTGTCCGCCACCATCCGCGCCGCTTCCGCCATCCAGTAAGGATCGCGCCCCGCCAGTTGAACCGCCGTGTTGGCACTGTCAAAGCCAAGCTCGGCCTTCTCGCGCACACCCCTGCGGGCCTGCACCATCTCCTGACTCGCGATCATCTCGCTCACAACAAACCCCGCGCCAAAAGAGGCGACAAGATTGCGAAACGGCAAATCTGTTATCCCGGCCAAAGGCGCAAGCGCGACCGAGGGGTCAGAGGGGGGGCTTTCTATGGTTTCAAACATTCCGATGTCCGCAATTTCTCCTAAGCCCTACGGGAGTTTTTATAAGGCTCTCAAGCTCTTACCTTTGCCCGCCTCGGCCCATCAAAGCTATTGCACAAAAATTAAGCAGATTGCACGTTATTTCATCGCATTGCCCTTCCGCGTCGCGATGCTACAAGACAGCAACGGAAAGGATCACAGATGAAGATCGCTGCTCTTATTGTCGCCGCCGGGCGCGGCACCCGCGCCGGCGCAGGGCTGCCCAAGCAGTGGCGGCCTCTGGCCGGCCGGCGCGTCTTTGACTGGACCTATCAGGCCATGGCCTCCCATCCCGATATCGCCCATGTCCTCGCGGTGATCCACCCGCAGGATCAGGCCCATCTGCCCGCCGGTCTGGAGGCGGTGAGTGGCGGGGCGGCCCGGG
>JAHBAM020000221.1 GCA_018500125.2 Roseobacter sp.
ACGCCAAGACGGCGACCCGCTGAGTCGCGACCGTTACGGGATGAACCGCCAGCTTTTTTATGTGCCATATCGTTTCTCTCCTACTGCGCTTACTTCGACAAATCAGCGGCTTGTGCGACCCACTCGGGCTTCACTTTCACTGCGTCAAAGCTGTCTACGTCTACTTTCGCAAGGGCTGCAAAAGTTGTGATACCTGCTTCTACCAGCTTCTTGGCAGCGGCGGGGCCGACACCAGTGATCGCTGTCAGATCGTCGCCGGCTGCGGCAGCGGCAGGAGCCGCTTTCGGGGCGGCGGCTTTCTTGGCCGCGGGCTTTTTCGCTGTGGCGGCAACAGCCGCACCAGACACAGAGCCTGCACCAATCGCGGCTTTCACACCGGATTTATCGCCGCCTTTGGCAAGAATCTCGGTGATCCGCAAAAGCGTGAGCTGCTGACGGTGGCCAACGGTGCGCTTGGAGGAGTGCTTACGACGGCGCTTAACGAAGTTAATCACCTTCTTGCCTTTGATCTGGTCGATCACTTCGGCCTGAACGGCCGCGCCGTCAACCATAGGTGCGCCAACAACCGGTGCATCACCACCCAGCATCAGAATTTCGTTGAACTGGATTGTTTCACCAGCTTCGGCTGCAAGTTTCTCAACACGGAGCACATCGCCCGATTGAACTTTATATTGCTTGCCGCCTGTTTTCAGGACCGCGAACATGGGTCTTTCCTTTTCATCATCCGCATTCTGTGGCCTCTGCGTTTGCAGTGTTTTAGCGGGGATTTGCGCCCCACCGCCTCGAACAGCGCGTTCCGCTTGGGAACGTCATTAATAATAAATCCGGAGCGGTTTCCCCCTCCGGCTGCGCGCTTATCGTGAATAGACAGCCCCAAGTCAAGCGCGTTCGGCAAAGAAACCCGCCTTATCTAATCGCTTTTTGCCAAATCAGGCTGCGCTGGCGCGCTTCTGCGCGCTTTTGAACAAAGGCACGCGCCCATCCGCCTCACAGCTCTTCGCCGGGGCTCAACTCGGCCATCCGCAGCGCAAGCCTTTCATATCGGTCCGCCATCAGCGCATATTGCACACCGTTCATCAGCTCATAGACCTGTTGCATCACCGGGTCTTCCAGCGCTTTGGCATAGGTTTCAAGCTCTGTGTCGTCAAAGCTCTGATATATCCGCGCCGCGCTGGCGAGGGCCGAGGCCTCGATCTCCACAGACATCTCCGCCGCCTGCTCCGCCATCAAACTGCGCAGGGTCGCCTCGTCGATCCGGTTGATCACCCCCGCATCCGAAGCGGCGAGCAAAAAGCGGATTTGCACATCTTGCGCCGCCTGCGTGCCGATAGCTTGCGGATCAATCGCGTGGTTCATCCGTTTGAGATAACCAAGCCGCGCGGCGCCCTCCGCCTCCATCTCAGCCACAAGCGCCGCACCCTGCGCCCGCTCCTCGGCGCTGTCCTCTGCCAAATGGGCCGCGTTCTCCACCGCAACCAGGCGCGCCCCCAAATCCGACGCATAAAACAGCGCCGCATGGCCAAGCATCTCATCGCTCAAAGCCTGCGCCAGAAGTGCCTTTGCATCCCGGCGAATGGCATTTGGCTCAAAAACCTGATCGGCGAGCGCGGTCCACTGCACGCCAAAGTCTTGCGCTTCCAGCCCAAGGATCTGCGGCGCATTCGTCGCGCCGAGCCTTATACTGTCCAGAGCGATGTCAAAGCCCGTCACCTCAAGAAAAGCGTCCAAGCGCTCCTCGCTGGCCTCGCTGGCTCCACTGGCCTGAACGGCTGTCGCACCAGACATCCCGAGCCACAAAGCAACCACACAGATACCTGTGACCATCCCTTGCAACAGGGCCTTTCCAAAAACACGTGTCATTGCTTTCCTTTCGGACACTCTCCTCCCCTCAACCTAGACCAATGGCCATAGGGTTCAATGGCAAAGCCGCCCCGCCTTTCAAACAAGGCAAATAGACGCTCAGGTGGCTTGCTTGGGGCCTGCTGTCTCTTTAAGCCTGACAGCAGAGATATTTCTCCTCTGCCTGCCATAAGGACAAGCCCATGCCGCATGATCACAACCATCACGGCGCGCCCAATATCGATGCCCACAGCGGTGATCGCCGCGTGGCCATAGCCATCTGGGCCAATGGTCTTCTGACCCTCGCGCAGGTTGTCGGGGGGATCCTGTCAGGCAGTCTCGCGCTGATCGCCGATGCGCTGCACAATCTGTCGGACATGATGTCCCTGATCATTGCCTTCGGCGCGCGCAAAATCGCCAGACGGCCTGCCGATGAACAGATGAGCTTTGGCTATGGCCGTATCGAGATCGTCGCGGCGCTGATCAACTATACCACGCTCATTCTGGTGGGGGCCTATCTTGCCTATGAGGGGATCATGCGGCTGGTTGATCCGCCCGCCGTCACGGGCTGGCTCGTTGTGCTGCTTGGCTTTGTTGCCCTCACAGTGGACACGCTCACAGCGGCCCTGACCTATGCCATGCAAAAAGACAGCGTCAACATCCGCGCAATGTTTTTACACAACCTGTCCGATGCGCTATCCTCTGTTGCGGTGATTCTGGGCGGGCTTCTGATCATGTTTTACAACATCCGTATCATTGACCCGATGATCACCCTGCTGATCGCCGGGTATATCCTCTGGCTTGCCCTGCGCGAAATCAGCGGCCCGATCCGAACGCTTATGCTTGGCCGCCCCGAAACGCTGGATGTTGCGCAGATCATTGAAGCGATCTGCGCAATCGAGGGGGTCCAAAGCCTGCACAGCCTACACCTTTGGCAAATGCAGGAGCACACCGCAGCGCTGGATTGTCATATTGTGGTCGCGCCACAGGATTGGGCCAAAGGCCCGCACATCCGCAACGCGATCAAAGCGCGCCTTGGCGCCGCGTTCGGCCTTCATCATGTTGTTCTCGAATTTGAGACAAGCGACGAAACCCACTGTTCCAAAATGCTCTTTGAAAGCCCCTAGACGGCCTGAGCAGCCGCAACGGCGCGTTGCCAGCGCTGGTATTTCGCGGTGCGGGCCGCGACCCCCATCTGCGGCTGAAATACGCGATCAAGCTGCCACATTTGCGCAAACCCTGTCTGGTCCGGATACACCCCCGCCGCATGGCCCGCGAGCCAGGCCGCGCCAAGCGCTGTTGTTTCCAACACAACAGGCCGATCGACCTGCACACCGGTGATGTCTGCCAAAAACTGCATGGTCCAGTCCGACGCACACATTCCGCCATCAACCCTCAAAGCCGCTCCGGCAGCCGCTCCCTCCCCCGCGCCCCAATCTGCACGCATGGCCTCTAGCAGATCGCGCGTTTGATAGCCGACCGACTCCAGAGCCGCCCGCGCCAGTTCCTCAGGCCCCGTGGCACGCGTCAGCCCAAACGCCGCGCCGCGACAGTCAGGGTTCCAATAGGGCGCGCCAAGCCCTGTGAAGGCCGGCACAATAACCACCTGCTGCGCCGCATCTGCCGCTTCGGCCAAAGCCTGTGTTTCGCCCGCCGAACCGATCAGGCCAAGCCCGTCCCGCAGCCATTGCACTACAGCGCCGGCGACAAAGATCGACCCCTCCAGCGCATAGCTGACCTCGCCATCAAGCTGATAGGCAATCGTGGTCAAGAGCTTGTGCTCGGATGTGACCGCCTGCGCGCCGGTGTTCAAAAGCGCAAAACAGCCGGTGCCGTAAGTCGCTTTCATCATCCCCGCAGAAAAACAGCCCTGCCCGATCATCGCCGCCTGCTGATCGCCCGCGACCCCTAAAATCGGCACAGACTTGCCAAAAAGATCCGTCTCCCCAAACAGCCCTGCACAGTCCTTGACCTCTGGCAAAAGGCTCATCGGGATATCCAGAAGCGCGCAAATCTCCTCGCTCCATGCCCCTGCGTGAATGTCATAGAGCAAACTGCGCGCGGCATTGGTGGCATCTGACGCATGAACGCGTCCGCCTGTCAGCTTCCAGATCAGCCAGCTGTCCACCGTGCCAAACGCCAACGCGCCCGCCTCGGCCCGCGCGCGTGCGCCTTCAACCTCATCCAAAAGCCACGCGAGTTTTGTTGCGCTGAAATAGGGGTCAAGCAAAAGGCCAGTCCTCGCGCGAATAAGGGCCTCATGCCCGGCCTCTTTAAGGGCTGCACAGGCCGCGCTTGTGCGCCTGTCCTGCCAGACGATCGCGTTATAGAGCGGCTCGCCGGTTGCACGATCCCAGAGCAGCGTGGTTTCACGCTGGTTGGTTATGCCGATGCCCACAAGCGCCTGCGACGTGAGACCAGCCGCCGCAAGTGCGCCCTCACAGCTGCGCAAAACCGTCTGCCACAAATCGTCGGGCGCGTGCTCGACCCAGCCGGAGCGTGGAAAATGCTGTGCGAACTCCTCCTGCGCACTGCCACAGGGGCGCATCTTGTCGTCAAAGACAATCGCCCGCGAACTTGTCGTGCCTTGGTCAATCGCCAGAATATACCCCATGCAGCGCCTCCTTCTATGCGGTCTGACGCGTTGCAAGATAGGCCTCAAGCGCCGCAACCCCTTCAGCCCCCATATGCAAGCCGAGCTTGCTGCGCCGCCAGAGAATATCCTCGGCGCTCTGGGCAAACTCATGAGACAGCAGCCACTCCACCTCTCTCGTGCTCAGCCCCGCGCCCAAAGTCTCAACCGCCTCGCAATCACCCAGCATCTCAAACACATCAAGCCCGTAACTGCGCACCAGCCGCCGCA
>JAHBAM020000219.1 GCA_018500125.2 Roseobacter sp.
CTGCTCGGCCGGGTCGCTTCTTTTTCTAAAGCGTTGCCTGTAAATATATCACAAGATTTCCGCGACTTCCAGCCCCGCGAGGCCTGCCCCGATCATTTTTGCGCAACACGCCCCGCCTTGTCCCGATTGTCTATTTGCCAGCCCCGCCGCCCGCGCCCTATAAAGGCCGGGGGGAGGAGCGAATGCTCAGACATAGGATCGCAACACTCATGGTCGCCTTGCTGTGGTCTTTGCCTGTCATGGCACAAGACACAGCGCAGGGCACGGCGCAGAACGCGGGCCAGAATGCAGCCCTGACTGCCGCGCAGGACAGCGCGCAAAGCCTTGTGCCCACCGCGCGCATCGGCGTCTTGGCCTATCTTGGCTATGAAGATGCCCTCGCCCGCTGGCATGGCCTCAAAACCTACCTTGATGCCGCCCTGCCCCGCTACCGCTTCGAGCTGGTGCCGCTCACACTCGCCTCCGCCGCAACACAGATCGCCTCGGGGCAAGTCGATTTTGTGCTGACCAATCCGGGACATTTCGTAGACCTGAGCGCCAAACACGCGATGAGTGTGATTGCCTCGCGCAGTGTTCGACAAAGTGACGGCAGCTATGCCAGCGACTTTGGCAGCCTGATCTTTGCCCGCGCCGATACCGGCATCACAGCGCTCACCGATGCCGCCGGCAAGACCGTCGCCGCAATCGACAAGATGGCCTTTGGCGGGTTTCAAACCGCATGGCGCGAATTTGACAACGCGGGCGTCAATCTCTTCACCGACACCGCCGAGCTGGTCTTTGTCGGCTTTCCGATGGATGAGGTCGTGGCGCGTGTCGCAACAGGGCGCGCCGACATCGACATCGTGCGCAGCGGGCTGATCGAACGCCTGATCGCCGATGGGCATTACACCGCAGAGGACTTCACCTATCTCAACACCAGCGCAACCTACACCCACCCCAACCGGATCAGCACACGGCTCTACCCCGAGTGGCCCTTCGCCGTTCTGGCCGGCGTCGACCCCGACCTGCGCGACAGCGTGGCGCTCGCCCTTCTCAGCGCCAAATCAAGCCCGCGCGCCCAAGCCGCGCGGATGCGCTACATCTGGACCGCCCCGGTTGCCTACCACGCGGTCAAAGAGCTAAACGCCGCCTATACCCAACGCGTCGAGGCCCTCAGCCTGTGGCAAAAACTCTGGCGCAGCGGGCCGCTTCTCTTGGGCGCCCTGCTGCTGCCCCTGCTGGTGCTGCTCGCAAGCCTGCGGCGGCGGCGCCGCCCGCTGGCGCACAGCCCCTCCACCGCCCCCCAGCCCGAGCTGACCAACCGCGAGCGCGAAATTCTGGGCCTGATCGCCGAAGGGTTTTCCTCAAAAGAAATCGCGCGCAAACTCGGCATCAGCCCCAAAACCGTCGAATTCCACCGCGCCAATCTGCTCAAAAAATATGAGGCCCGCTCCTCAAGCCAATTGGTGGCCTTGGCCAGCTAAAGCCGGCCCCGGCCCGGACCCTAGGCATAGCCCTAGCCCCAAACCCGTGGTTCCTCCTAGCTGTGCATCCGGCCCGGATCTGTCAGTCTGGCCACAGGTTGCAGCACGCAACCACACCAAGAGGGAGACCCATATGAAACATCTTATCGCACTCGCAACCGCTCTGACACTTGCCGCCGCAAGCGTCCTGTTCTCAGCCGCCAACGCCGACGCAAACGAGCGCTACGGCAAGCAAAAAGTCGTGTATCACATCAATTATGATGGCGGTCAGGACGACAAAAAATACCGCGGCGCCATGCGCAATATCCAGAACCACATCAACGCCGTCGGCGCCGAGAATATGGACATCAAAGTCGTGCTCCACGGCAACGGCCTCGGCCTTCTGTCCCAAGCCAAAACCAACGAAGCCCTGCGCGGTCAGGTGCTTGAGCTGAAGGGCCAGAATGTGGCCATGCACGTCTGCAACAATACCCTGAAGGGGCGCAAAATCTCCTATGAGAACGATCTCTTTGATGTATTCGCAGAAGACATCGTGCCAAGCGGCGTGGCCGAGCTGTCACATCTGCAACTGCAGGGCTATACCTACATCAAGCCCTGAGCCTGCACAGCACAGCATAGCACATCATGAGCCGGCACAAGCCCGCCTGAACAGCCAAAGGCCGCTCCTCTCGGGGCGGCCTTTTTGTCACCAATTGTCGCGGAACCAGCGCATCACGCGTTTGAGCGAGCGCGCCGGATAGCGGTCGACCGGCAGTTCGAAATCCCACCACTCGTCTTGCGGATGGGCCGCAAAAAGCGACAGCCCGACCGCGCTGGCAAAGCCCGGCCCCGTGGCCGCCTGCGGCAAGCCCTGAACCCGGACCGGCCGCCCAAGGCGCACCTGCTGGCCCAGAATCCGGCTCGCCAAACCGTCCAGACCCGGAATCTGGCTTGCGCCCCCGGTCAGAACAATCTGCTGGCTCGGAAGGTGGTCAAAGCCCGCCGCATCCAGCTTGGCGCGGACCTCTTCGAGGATTTCTTCGACACGCGGGCGCATGATCCCGATCAGCTCGGTGCGGCTCACAGAGCGGCGGTCGTGCTCCCAATCGCCCGTGTCCCCGCCCATATCAATCATCTCGCGGTCGTCCATGCCGGTCGCTACAACGCCGCCGTAAAAGGTCTTGATCCGCTCCGCCGTGCTCATCGGCACTTGCAATCCCATCGAAATATCGCCCGTCACATGGTCGCCGCCAAGGCGCACCGCATCGGCATAAATCATGTGTTTCTTCATAAAGATAGAAACACCCGTGGTGCCCCCGCCCATGTCGATACAGGCCGCGCCAAGCTCCTGCTCGTCCTCCACAAGCGCCGCATATCCCGCGGCATAGGAAGACGAATAAATCCCCGCCAGCTCCAGATCACAGCGCCGCACACAATGCGCAAGGTTCTGGATCACCGAGCCGTCAACCGACAAAAGATGCATATCGGTCGCCAGACGCGCGCCCATCTGGCCCCGCGGATCAGACAGGCCCGAGCGGTGGTCCAGCGCAAAATTCACCGGCTGCGCATGAAGCACCTCGCGCGCCGCGCCGATGTCGGGCACATCGCAGGCGCTGAGCACACGGCTCACATCCTCATCGCTCACCACCTGCCCGTCCAGGTCCACATCCCCGACTAGCCCGTAAGAGCGCGGATCGCCCCCCGAGAAACAGGCGATCACATGATCAACCCGGATATTGGCCATTTTCTGCGCTGCCTGAACAGCGGTGCGAATAGCGCGTTCGGTCTCCGCCATCGTGTCAATCTCGCCAAACCGCACCCCGCGCGAGCGCGTTGTCGCCGCGCCAATCACCCGAAAGCCCGCCTGCCCGGCCATCGACACAACCGTGTCGCCCAAAACCTCGCTGCCATCAAAGCGCAACACAAGACAGGCAATCTTGGAGCTGCCCACATCCAGAATGGCAATCACGCCCCGCTGCATGGCGGCGCGCCGCATATTGCGCATGGCGCGCTGAGTTTCGTAAAGCTCGATCATTGGTCTTCCACTTTCACTTCCGTCGCGCGCGCTGTCCAGCGTTCGCGCGTTGCCGCGTCACTCATTCGAAGGGTCGGACGATGCGCCACGCGCATATCCACAACCGTCACATCCCGCCCCAGCAGATCGCGTGCCGTGTCAAGCGCAAGCACCCGTTGCAGCGCCTGCACAGGCCGCTCCTCAGGCAACATGATCCGCTGATCCCGGTCCAGAACCACATCCCAGCGGCGCTCCCCGATCCGCGCAACCCCGCGCAACCGCTCCTGCAAAGGGGCCGCAACAGCCAAAATCTGCATCGCCTCGGCCAGCTCCTCTGCCGCCCCGTCCCCTGCAATCAAGGGCAAATCAGAGCGCTCGTGACGGCTTTGAAGCCTGCGAAAGGCCACGCCCTCCCGATCCAGAAGCGACAGCCCCTCAAGCCTGCGCCAGATCGCAACAGGCTGGCGCTCGTCAATATCAATCTGCAAAATTCCGCCCGATTTGATCTTGATGCGCGCCGACTTCACAGCCGGCAATGCCGCCACATTCTGGCGGATTTCTTCCAGATCAAATTCAAACGACGACAGCGGAAAATCAAGCGGAACAACCGCGCGGATGTCTTCGCCCAAAGCCGCAGTCGCCCCGTCAATCGCCATCAGCTTGACCATAAATTCGGGGCGGTTCTTGATCTCGGCGCGCAAATCGGCAAAGGCAAGATTAAAGCTGTCCCGACGCCCCTGATCGGCAAAATAAACCAGCCCGACGCTCAAGGAGATCGCAAAAGGCACCCCAAAGCGCAGCGCCAGTCGAAACATCGGCGTCAGCATCAAACGCTGATAACGATAGCTCCAGCGGCTCGGCGCCGGGTCTTGCTTGCTCAAAAAGCGCGGTGGTCTCATCTCAGACATGACGCATCCTCCACCATCCAGGCACAGAGCGCGCCAAAACTCATCCCGACAGCGCGCGCCTGCTCCGGGCTGAGCGATGTCGGCGTCATGCCCGGCTGTGTGTTTGTCTCCAAAAGCACAAGCCCCTGCGCCCCGCGCGCCGCATCCCAGCGATAGTCGGTGCGGCTCACACCGCGACAGCCAAGCGCCTGATGCGCCGTGACGGCATACTCCATGCACAGCTCAAAAATATCCTGCGGAATGTCCGCCGGGCAAACATGGCGCGACCCGCCCTCGGTGTATTTGGCATCATAATCATACCAGCCCTCGGTGATAATCTCGGTCACAGTCAAGGCCCGCTCGCCCATCACAGTCGTGGTCAGCTCGCGCCCCGCCGCATAGGCCTCAACCATCACAGTCTCCGGCATATCCGCCGCAAGCTGGGGCGGCCCGTTCGCGGCCTCCTGCACAATATAAACCCCGACAGAGGAGCCTTCATTATAGGGCTTCACAACATAAGGCGGTGCCATCACATGGCGCGCCGCAACATCGGCCTTCGCCGCCAGCACAGAGGGCACAACCGGCAAGCCATGGGCGCGGTACACCTCTTTTGTGCGCTCTTTGTCCATCGCAAGCGACGAGGCCAAAACGCCCGAATGGGTATAGGGAATATGCAGCCACTCCAGAATGCCCTGCACACAGCCGTCCTCGCCCCAGCGTCCGTGCAAAGCGTTAAAGACAACATCCGGCGCAAGCGCCCGCAACCGCTCGGCAAGATCCTGCCCAGCGTCCAGCTCTGTCACCTCATAGCCCTCCTCGCGCAGCGCCTTGGCACATTCCCGGCCCGACACGAGAGAGACCTCGCGTTCCGCCGATGGTCCGCCCATCAGAACTGTCACTTTGGGGGTTGTCCTGCCCGACATCCCGGTCCGCCTAAATCTGGGGCCATTTTTGGCCCTCGTTGCTGTTTATCGTCTTTAATTTTATCGTTTTCAGTGCCTGACTCACGGGGTTGGTTCGCCAACCCTCATAATTTCCCACTCTAGCGTGATCCCGCTGTTTTCGTAAACCTTTTTTCGCACCTCTTCGCCAAGACCCTCAAGGTCGGCTGCCGTTGCGCCGCCTGCGTTGATCATGAAATTGGAGTGCATCTCGCTCATCTGCGCACCGCCCAGCCGCGCGCCACGCATCCCCGCCTCGTCAATCACTTTCCAAGCCTTCAGCTCGTGACTGTCATCTGCGCGCCCCGTGGAGCTATACCCCGCAGGGTTGCGAAAGGTGCTGCCCGCGCTGCGCTCTTTGGTTGGCTGGGTTTCGTCACGCCGCTTGAGTTGCTCTGCCATCCGCGCATGAAGCGCCTCGGCCTCCCCCTTTGGCCCCTCAAATGTCGCCTCAACCAGAACCATGCCCTCAGGCAGCGCGCTCTGGCGGTATTCAAACTTCAGATCCTCAGGGCCAAGCGTCACAAGTGCGCCCTCCCGCGTCACCGCTTTGGCGCTGACAAAAACATCGGCGATATAGCGGCCATAACAGCCCGCATTCATCTTGACCGCGCCGCCAATCGCGCCGGGAATGGTGCGCAGAAACGTCAGATCAACGCCGGCATCTGCCGCCTTGCGCGCCACATGAGCGTCCAGCGCCGCAACGCCCACGCGCACCCGGTTGCCCTCGATCTCGATCTGGTTAAAGCCGCGCCCCATCTTGATCACAACCGCGCGCAAGCCCCCGTCGCGCACAATCAGATTGGACCCGACCCCCATCGGAAAAACCGCAACAGCCGGGTCAAGAGCGGCCAGAAACGCCGCCAGATCAGCAACATCGGCAGGGCCAAACAACCAATCCGCCGGTCCGCCCACGCGCAGCCAGGTCAGCTCGCTCAACAGCTTGCCCGCGCGCAACGTGCCGCGCACCTCTGGCATCGCGCGGCTCATTGCGCACGCCCCAAGCCGCGCAGCCAGCGCATCAGGTAAATCAAAGGCCAGCGCAACATACTCATCGCCGCCAGCAAAACCAACAGGCCAATCCATGGGCCGTTTTCATATGTGACATAGCCCAGCAGCGGAATGCCAAGGCCGATCAGCCCGTAAGCCCGGCTCCAATGCGCATCGCGGCTCGGCAGCATGGCCAGAACATTCGCCGCCGCCGCCCAAAGACAGGCCAATGTCAGCGAAAGCGTCATGCCCCCGCCGCCAAAGCCGCAGGCAAGCCATTGGCCCAGGCGCTGATCGTGCCAGCCCCGAGACAGACAACCATATCCCCCGCCTTGGCCTCGGCCTTCACAAGCGCCAATAGCGCGGCCTCATCGCTCACAGCCTGCGCATTGCGATGACCATGGGCAATCAGCCCCTTGATCAGATCATCACGGCTTGCGCCCTCAATCGGCGCTTCGCCCGCCCCGTAAACATCGGCGATCCCGACAACATCCGCCTCGTTGAAACAGGCGCAGAACTCGGCGAAATGATGGTGCAACCGCGTGTAGCGATGCGGCTGATGCACCGCAATGATCCGCCCCGCAGAGGCTTGCCGCGCGGCCTTGAGCACAGCAGCAATTTCGGTGGGGTGATGGCCGTAGTCGTCAATAATCGTCACACCGCCGACAACGCCAACCTTGGTAAAGCGGCGGTTCACCCCGCCAAAAGCGGCCAAGGCGGCGCGGATTTCATCCAGCTTCATCCCCAAATGCCGCGCAACCGCGACAGCGCTCAAAGCATTGGAGACGTTGTGATCGCCCGGCATCGGCAGGGTGCAGCCGTCAATCCGCTTGCCCTCGGCTTGCAAGACAATATCAAAACACGCCGCCCCGTCTTTGTAATGCAGGTTGACCGCGCGCACATCGGCCTGCGCATTAAAGCCATAGGTCACAACGCGGCGGTCGGTGAGCTTACCCACCAGGGTTTGCACATCGCTGTCATCGGTGCAGCACACCGCAATCCCGTAAAACGGAATCCCCGAGACAAATTCGTAAAACCCGCGGTGCAGGTTCTCTTCGGTGCCCCAATGCTCCATATGCTCCGGGTCGATATTGGTCACAATCGCGATCGTGGCCGGCAGGCGGTTGAAGGTGCCGTCGCTCTCGTCGGCTTCCACAACCATCCACTCGCCCTCGCCGGTGCGCGCGTTGGAGCCATAGGCGTGGATGATCCCGCCGTTCACAACGGTCGGATCAAATTTGCCATGATCGAGCAGTGCCGCCACCATGGTGGTGGTCGTCGTCTTGCCATGCGTCCCCGCCACCGCGATATTGGATTTGAGCCGCATCAGCTCGGCCAGCATCTCGGCACGGCGCACCACAGGCAGCCCCTTCTGGCGGGCTGCGTCAAGCTCCGGATTGCCCGGCTTGATCGCCGATGAAATCACAACAACCTGCGCCTCTGCGAGGTTCTCGGCCTTCTGGCCTTCAAAGATCGTCGCCCCCATCTCGGCCAGACGGTCGGCGATCTTGCTGCGCTTGAGGCCAGAGCCTTGCACCCTGTAGCCATGGGTCAAAAGCACCTCGGCAATCCCCGACATCCCGATCCCGCCGATCCCGACAAAATGGATCGCCCCGACATCCCCCGGAAGTTTCGTGGCCGCTGCACTCATATCACACCCCTCTTCGTGTCAGGTCTTTGTGCCAGCTCCTCGACCAGCTTTTGTAAATCTTGCGCCGCCTCGGGGCGTGACACAGACAGCGAAGCCTCCGCCATCCGGCGCGCGCCCTCTTCTGTGTCCATCACACTCAAGATCTGCTCGGCCAGAACCTCGGCCGTGAGCTTGCTCTCGGGAATGACAATCGCGCCGCCCGCCTCGGCCAGCCCGCGCGCATTGGCGCTCTGATGGTCGCCCGCAGCCGCAGCAAAAGGAATAAGGATCGCAGGCCGCCCGATGACCGAAATATCCGCCACCGATGAGGCGCCCGCGCGCGAAATCACAAGCTGCGCCTCGCTGATCCGCGCAGGCACATCCTGAAAAAACGCCTCAACCTCGGCAGGAATGCCGTGATCGGCATAAAACATCGCAACCCGCTCGCCGTCTTCGGCGCGCGCCTGATGCGCCACCCGCAAATGCATCAAAAGCGCCTCAGGCAAAAGCGCGATCGCCGCCGGCACAACATCACTCAAGATCCGCGCCCCCTGAGAGCCGCCAATCACCAGAAGAGACATCGGATAAGGCCCTGGCGTGATATATCCCGCGCCAGCGCGCTCGCGCACCGTGCCGCGCACAGGGTTGCCCGTGTGAATTCCCTCAACCCCGTCTGGCAAAGCCGTCGGCCAGGTGCCACAGGCCACAACATCAACCCGCTTGGCAAACAGCCGGTTCACCCGCCCCAAAACGCCGTTTTGTTCATGGATCATGCGCGGCCTGCGCAAAATCCACGCCGCCGCCATCGCAGGAATACTCGGATAGCCGCCAAACCCGACCACAACAGCCGGCTTGTCGCGCAGCATCCGAAAACTCGCCGCCACAACGCCTCCCAATATCCGCAGAGGCACAAAACTCTTGCTCACAAACCCGCCACGCGCAAAAGTCGAGGAGGCCACCTGCTCGATCTCGACCGAATGGGGAAAGCCGCCGGTGTAACGCGCGCCGCGCGCATCGGTGCTCAACTTCACACGCCAGCCCGCGCGCAACATACGCTCCGCCAACGCCTGCGCAGGAAACATATGCCCGCCGGTTCCCCCCGCCGCAATAATCAGCAGCGGTTTTTGCTCACTCATCTCTTCTGACCCCTGAAGATATCATCAATCTCCCCTTGCGGCCTTGAGCGTGTAAATGCAAGCAACATACCCACAGCAATCCCCCCCGCAATCAGCGAAGACCCGCCGTAGCTCACAAACGGCAAAGTCATGCCCTTGGCGGGCAAAAGCCGCACCGCAACGCCGAGGTTGATCATCGCCTGCACCCCGAAAATCGCCGCAAGCCCGGTGCCCGCAAGGCGAATAAACGGGTCACGCTCCCGAATGAGGCGCAGCATCGAGCGCACAACGATACAGGCATAAAGTGCAATGATCGAAATCACGAGAATGAGGCCGTATTCTTCGGCCGCCACTGCAATGATAAAATCTGTATGGGCGTCCGGCAGGCTCCATTTCACCTGTCCCTCACCGACCCCCACACCAAAAAACCCGCCCTCGCGGATCGCGTTTGTCGCGTAGCCAAGCTGTGTGCGCGGGTCAATGTCGGGGTTGAGAAAGCCATCAATGCGGCGTGCAAAATGCTCGGAGGCCGAATAGGCAAAGCTCCCCGCCGCCACAACAGCGCCCGCAAGGCTGATCAGCAAAATCATCGGCGCGCCGGCGATAAAATACATCACCCCCCAGCCAAACAGCAACAAAGCCGCCTGACCAAAGTCAGGCTGCATCGCGAGAATAAACGCAACAATAATCAGAAGCGAAAACGACAGCGCCTTGCCGGGCGGCCCGTTGATCTGAAAGCTCGCCGCCATCAGCCAGGCCGTGACAACAATAAATCCGGGCTTCAAAAACTCGCTCGGCTGCACCGACGCAAAGCCGAGCGAATACCAGCGCACCGCGCCCTTGCCAAAATCGGTGCCAAAAAAGGGCAAGCCGAGCAAGGCCACAAAGGACACCAGAAACCCGATCACAGCCAAACGCCGCACAAGCTGGGGCGGCATCATCGAGGTGATCAGCATCGCAACAAGCGCCAACCCGCCAAAAAAGGCCTGCCGCTGCACATAATGAAACGCGCCAAAACCGTTGCGCTCCGCAAGCGGCGGGCTGGCCGCCAACCCGAGCAAAAGCCCGACCGCAAAGAGCAGCAAAATACACGACAGCGTCCATTTATCTATCGTGCGCCACCACTTGGGAAGCACAGGTTCGCCAGACTGCACGGGAACCGTGCCATACACCATCTCTGTCATTTCAATGTCACCGCAAGCTGCCTCAACCGCCCCTTTTCGGGGTCTGTTCTCACCAGTCTAACATGGTGATTCGCCTTTGGGAAGTCTGCGATTCGCGCGCCCGTCTGTTGCGCGCCTGCCTGCCGCCTCATGCCCGAACCCCGCGCATCAAGACCGCACAGAGCGCCTCAAAAGATGGCGCATCGGCTGTGCCCTCCTGAAGCCGGCGCAGCCCATAGCCCTCCAAAGCATCCAGCATCAGACTGGCCACACCTCTCATATCGTCACAGCGCGCAAACACCCCGCTGTCAGCCCCCGCCTCAAGACAGCCCGCCAAAGCCCCGACCAAGCCGCGCCGATGCCGCTCAAACACCGTGCCAACCGAGGGGTTGCGCAGCGCTTCGGCCAAAAGCTCGACGCCAAGCAAGGCGTTTTCCGGTCGGCAGGCATAGGCGCCATACTCGGCCATAAACCCGGCCAAAGCCGCGCGCGGATCCTCGCCCTCCGAGAGAGCGCGCCCAAAAGCCGCAAGCTCCGCCCCGTCCAGCTCCGCGATATAGGCCAGCAGCGCATCCTTGCTTTTGAAATGGTTGTAAAGATTGCCAAGGCTGATCCCTGCCCGCTCGGCGATGTCGCGCACACCCGTCTGATGAAATCCGCGCTCCAAAAAACACGCAATCGCCGCCTGAACAATCTCCAGCTTGCGCGGATGGACCTTCCCTTCTGCCATCACACCTGCGGCCTCATGCGTTGCTTTTTGCAGTGCTTTCTGTGGTGCCTCTTGTGCTGTCACTTCTGCGTTGCCTTCTCTCTTGTGCTCACCGGCTTGACTCTTGGCTCTAATACGCTCATTCATATGTCTGTCTCTTATACACATCT
>JAHBAM020000066.1 GCA_018500125.2 Roseobacter sp.
ACCTCTTTTTCATCAATGATGATCTTGCGTAAATCGCTCATGTCGTCTCACTTCGCTCTCAGCAGGCTTCCGATCGTGCTGCCCTTTTCAATCTCGGCGGTGCCGAGCTTGCACAAATCAGCAGCATCTTTCGGGTTCAACCCTTTTGATTTCACATAGTCTTCGCCTGCCGCTCTGAGCCGCGCCTTCTCGGCCTCGCTCTTGCGATAGGCGTTAATCTCGTCGTCGCTATACCCGAGGGCATTGGCGCGCCGTTTCAGCTCCCAAAGGAAAGCCAGCCCCTTGAGCTTGCGCTCGGTGATGCTGTCGCATTCTCTTGAAATGATCAGCGCAAGCCCGACGTTCAGCATCTGATCGTCAATCTCGCGCACATCCCGCAGGTTTGGCTTCGCCGCAGCCATCGTTCCGCCAAACAGGCCCCCCGCCACCACAGCACTCACCACAATCCGCGTCCAGACGTTCAGTCGCTCAGTCACACGCACAGCCATTTGCACAATCCCTTTCTGCAGGCCCGAAGCCGCAGACATCCTGCGCTCCCGTGCCACAGACTTGGGGCCGCGCTCCGCTGATATGCAATAACAGCGCCGCGCAGCACCCCTCGGTGCCATGCCATAAGGCCTATGGAGCACAGCACTCACCATCCGCTGCACCGTCCAGTCAGGGAAAGCGCCCCGCCGTCCGACAGCGTCACAGCCTCTGGGTCACTCTCGGGGCTTTGGCCCTCCCAGAGGATCAAACTGTTGCCATATTGCGAAATACAATAGCGGTTGGCCTCGATGCGCGCCGCTTCCATGGCCCCCGGAACGCCGCGCACAGCGCCCCGCACCGTGATCGAAAATCTGGCCCGATCCTCACGGTCGCGGGTGAGTTTCCCTTTAAAGATGGCCCCCTCATAGGCATAGCCCTGCGCGCCGAGCGTGCCTTTTGCCCGCTCACACCCCGCCCCCGCAAAGGCAACCAAAACCGTCAGGCCAAGCAGTGAGGCTTTCATTTGCATACTCATCGCTTGCTCTTTCCCCAGAGGGCCGGCGCCCTGTCCAACAGATCCACCGGACATGACACAGGCCCAAGCCCCCGATGGCACCGTGAAACCACACCAGACGCGCCCCGAACAGGGCCGCGCGGCAGGTCTATCATGGGCAGGCGGCTTGACATCACTCTCTTACTCCGCAGCGAGCGTTTTGCCCGAGGTCTGGGCTTTGATACGGTCTTCAATCTCGTCACGGAAATTGCGGATCAGCCCCTGAATGGGCCAGGCCGCCGCATCTCCAAGCGCACAAATCGTGTGGCCTTCCACCTGCTTTGTCACGTCCCACAGCATATCGATCTCTTCCGGATCGGCATTGCCCTGCACCAAACGCTCCATAACACGCATCATCCAGCCCGTGCCCTCGCGACATGGTGTGCACTGGCCACAGCTTTCGTGCTTGTAGAATTTCGCCAGACGCCAGATCGCCTTGATGATATCGGTGCTCTGGTCCATCACAATCACAGCCGCCGTGCCAAGCCCCGAGCCAAGCTCGCCGCGCAGGTAATCGAAATCCATGATCGCGTCTTTCATGTGCTCACCGCGCACACAAGGCACAGACGATCCGCCCGGAATAACAGCCTTCAGATTGCCCCAACCGCCACGGATCCCGCCACAGTGCTTTTCGATCAGCTCCTCAAAGCTGATGCTCATTTCTTCCTCGACAACACAGGGATTGTTGACATGGCCAGAGATCGCAAACAGCTTGGTGCCCGCGTTGTTCTGACGGCCAAAGCCCGCAAACCAGCTCGCGCCACGCCGCAGAATGGTTGGCACAACCGCAATACTCTCGACGTTGTTCACAGTGGTCGGGCAGCCATAAAGCCCCGCCCCCGCAGGGAACGGCGGCTTCATCCGCGGCATCCCCTTCTTGCCCTCAAGGCTCTCCAGAAGCGCTGTCTCTTCGCCACAAATATAGGCGCCGGCGCCATGGTGCAGATAGATATCAAAGTCCCAGCCGCTGCCCGCGGCATTCTTGCCCACAAGCCCCGCGTCATAGGCCTCGTCAATCGCCGCCTGAAGCGCTTCTTTCTCGCGGATATATTCGCCACGGATGTAGATGTAACAGGCGTGCGCATTCATCGCGAAGCTGGCAATCAGACAGCCTTCGATCAGCGTGTGCGGATCATGGCGCATGATCTCGCGGTCCTTACAGGTGCCCGGCTCGGATTCATCGGCATTTACCACCAGATACGAGGGCCGCCCGTCGCTTTCCTTGGGCATAAAGCTCCACTTAAGCCCCGTCGGAAAGCCCGCGCCGCCACGCCCGCGCAAGCCGCTGGCCTTCATCTCCTCGATGATCCAGTCCCGGCCCTTGCCAATGAGCTTGTCGGTCCCGTCCCAATGCCCACGGGCCTGCGCGCCGCGCAATGTGCGCTCGTGCATCCCGTAAATATTGGTAAAGATACGGTCCTGATCTTTGAGCATATGCCTTAACCCTCTTTGTCCCGGCGCGCGCGCCAGAGCTGCAACGTGACAATCAGCGCCCAAACCAGCGCGCCAATCGCCGCAAAATCTATCAAAAGCGCATAGCGCCCCGCGAGCCCCAATTGTGGCCCAAGCCATTGAGCAACAAGCCACAAAACCATCGCACCGGCGATCACAAGCGCAATCACCCGCCCCGCCCGTGCCTGCTTTTGGTCCTGCTCACTGCTCACAGCCATATCCTATCAAGCTTTCTTCTTTTTCTTAGAAAACTCGGTCTCGCCACCCGCCGCAAGGATCTTGGCCTGCGCCATCCAGTCGTCGCGTTCAATGCGGCCCTTAAAGCGCAAACGGCTGTCCACCCAAGCGATCTCGGCGCTGCCCCATTTCTCGATCTGGTCATAATGCCAAATGCCAAGCGCGTTGAGCGTCTGCTCAAGCTTGGGGCCAACACCGCTGATCAGCTTCAGATCATCGGCCCCTGCCTTGCGTGGCGCTTTCAAGGTGCGCGGCTTCTTATCGCCCGCGGGCGCCTCAGACGCTTTGGCCGCAGGCGTTTTCTTGGCGGCGGGTTTTGGAGCGGCTTTTGTGGCCGCTTTTGGTGTCGCCGTCTTTGTAGCTGTCTTTGCTGTGGCGGTCTTGCCTGTTGCGGCTTTTGCCGTTTTGGCTGGTGCCTTGGCGGCAGGCTTGGCCGCCGCCTTCGTTGTTGTGCGCGCCTTGCCAGAGCTGGCCTTCGCGGCGGGCTTGGCCTTTGAGGCCGTTTTGGCGCTCTTTGCCTTCGCGGCGGGCTTGGGCGCGGCTTTGGCTTCTGCCGTGCGTTTTGCCTGTGCCGCTGTTGCCGCAGCGCTCCCGTCATCGGCCTTCGCCGGTGCCGATGTCACAGCGCCGGCAGATGGGCCGGCAGATGCAGCGGCAGGTGCGCTCGCCTCAGCCGTCACAGCTTGTGCACTGCCCTTACAAAAGAGCGCGCTCAGAACCAGCCCGGCAAAAATCCCGACCGCGAGACCCACCAAGAGGGCGGCAAACGGTCCGACAGACCCCTGACTCAAACGATAGGCAAAAATACCCGCAACCAAGCCAAGCAGCCAGCACATCCAGCCACAGAACCCTAAACCTGACGTATGTTTCATTTCACTTCCCCCTTGCCGGAACCACGCGGCATTTCACTTTTATTTTTTGCTTTTCTTCGAAAATTCGGTCTCGCCACCCGCCGCGAGGATCTTGGCCTGCGCCATCCAGTCGTCGCGTTCAATGCGGCCCTTAAAGCGCAGACGGCTGTCCACCCAAGCGATCTCGGCTGCGCCCCACTTCTCGATCTGGTCAAAATGCCAGAAGCCCAGCTCGTTGAGCGTCTGCTCCAGCTTGGGGCCGACGCCGCTGATCAGCTTCAGATCATCGGCTCCGGCTTTGCGCGGCGCGGTCATGGTGCGCGGCTTTTTCTCGGTCACAGCCTTCTCAGTCGCAACTGGTTTTGCCGCAGATGCGGCATCGCCTTTTGCACCCTTCGGCGCGCTGGCTTTGGCCTTGGCCCTGGGCTTCGCTGGTTTGCCGGCTTTGTCAGAGCGGTCCAGCCATGGCGTCAGGATCGGAACCTCTGTTCCATCAATCCGCTTCACGGTCTCGCCCAGATCCACGGCCAGTTGCGCGCTCGCGTTATACTGCGTTTTGCCGCTGTCATACTCGGTCAGCGAGGTCAGCCCGGACAAAGGCTCCGCCGCATACCGGCCGTTTTGAGGGCCGGGCACAGGCACACGCCCCGCCGCCAGCTCGTCAATAATCTTGCCAAAGCCCTCGGCGGTCAGGTCTTCGTAATAGTCCTTGCCGATTTGAGCCATCGGCGCATTGGAGCACGCGCCCAGACATTCGACCTCTTCCCAGGAAAAACGGCCATCTTCCGAAAGCTGATGGGGCTTGGCCGCGATCTTCTCTTTGCAAACCGCAATCAAGTCTTCCGCGCCACAGATCATGCAGGACAAGGTGCCGCAAACCTGAATATGAGCAACAGAGCCAACAGGTTGGAGCTGGAACATAAAGTAAAAAGAAGCCACTTCGAGCACACGGATTTGCGCCATCCCGAGCATATTGGCCACCGTCTCGATGATCGGACGGCTCACCCAGCCTTCTTGCTCCTGTGCGCGCCACAACAGCGGAATAACCGCGCTGGCTTGGCGGCCTTCGGGGTATTTTGTGATCTGCGCCTCGGCCCACTTTTGGTTTGCAGGCGTGAAAGCAAAGCTCTCTGGCTGATCATGATAAAGACGACGAAGCATCAGTTCTTCTCTTTCTTTCGTAGCTTAACAACCGACAGGTTCACCTGTCGATCTCCCCAAACACAACATCCATAGTCCCGATGATCGCAGCGACATCGGCAAGCTGATAGCCGCGCGCAATATGGTCCATGGCCTGCAAATGCAGATAGCCCGGCGCGCGGATCTTGCTGCGGTAGGGCTTGTTGGAGCCATCTGACACCAGATAGACACCAAATTCGCCCTTCGGCGCCTCAACACAGACATATGTCTCGCCCTCAGGCACATGAAAGCCCTCGGTGTAGAGCTTGAAGTGATGGATCAGCGCTTCCATCGAGGTTTTCATCTCGGCGCGCTTGGGCGGCGTGAGCTTGCCACGGGCCAGAATGTCGCCCTGCCCCTCTGGCGCACGCAGCTTCTGGCAGGCCTGAATCATGATATGCGCCGACTGGCGCATCTCTTCCATGCGCATGAGGTAGCGGTCATAACAATCGCCATTCTTGCCCACAGGAATCTGGAAGTCGAACTCGTCATAGC
>JAHBAM020000045.1 GCA_018500125.2 Roseobacter sp.
GCCCTGTCCTCCGCCCTGTCCGTGGCGCTCGCTTTGCCCCCGCTTCAGAGCGGCGTCGGAGCGGCGCCGAGCGCGGGCCTGCCAGTTTAGAATCATTCCAAAACTTGACTTTACCCGCCGCGCGGCTCATATCTGAGCAAAGAGATAAGGAACCCGCGCCATGTTTATCCAAACCGAATCCACGCCAAACCCCGCCACGCTCAAGTTCTTGCCCGGCCAGACTGTTCTGGCAACCGGCACAGCCGACTTCCCGAGCGCCGAAAGCGCCGCCAGCTCGCCGCTGGCCAGCCGCGTCTATGGTGTGGAAGGGGTCACCGGCGTGTTTCTCGGGACAGATTTTGTCACCGTGACAAAGGATGAGGCCGTGGCGTGGGACCATATCAAGCCCTCGGTTCTGGGCGCGATCATGGAGCACTTCCAATCCGGTGAGCCAGCGCTTTCAGACAGCGGCGCGCCCGCAGCGGGCGGCCATGCCGAGCACACGGGCGAAGACAGCGAGATCGTTGGCCAGATCAAAGAGCTTCTGGACACGCGCGTGCGCCCGGCCGTGGCACAAGACGGTGGGGACATCACTTTTTACGGCTTTGAAAAGGGCGTGGTCTATCTGCATATGCAAGGCGCCTGCGCGGGCTGCCCGTCGTCGACCATCACTCTCAAGATGGGGATCGAAAACCTCTTGCGCCATTATATCCCCGAGGTGACAGAGGTGCGCCCTGTTGCCGTCTGAGCCGCTGACACTGGCGTTTGACACATCGGCCGCGCATTGCGCGGCCGCTTTGTTGCGCGGGGGGGCTTGTCTGGGAACGGTCTATGAGCCGATGAAAAAGGGCCAGTCCGAGCGGCTGTTTGGCCTGCTGGAAGAGTTGCTCGCCTCACAGGGCCAGAGCTGGCAAGACCTCGACAAAATCGGCGTCGGCACTGGCCCCGGCAATTTCACAGGCATCCGCATAGCCGTTTCGGCGGCGCGGGGGCTGGCGATGTCGCTCGGGATTCCGGCGGTGGGCGTGAGCGGCTTTTCTGCGGCGCGGTTTGGATCGGCAAGCGACACAGCCGTTGCGCTGCCGGCGCCGCGCGATCAGGTCTATTTTTCAAGCCGTGGCGATGACGCGGCGCTGATTGCGGCCAGCGCGGCGGGGCCAGCGCTCGGCCTGCCCGCGCCCGAAGATCTGGTTTGCCGGATCGCGCGGATTGCGGCGGCGACGGAGGCGACGGAGGCGGCCGTGCCCCCTGCTCCGCTTTATATTCGCGCCGCAGATGCCGCGCCGGCGGCCGACCAGCCGCCCCGCCTTCTGGACGAGCCTCTTGATGACGGCTGAGGCGCTGGCCGATCTCCACGCCGCCTGTTTTCCCTTGCGGCCCTGGTCGGCGGGCGAGCTTGAGGCGCTCTGCGCCGAAGAGGGCGCTGTGCTGGAGCGCGTGGCGCAGGGCTTTGCGCTGGCGCGGGTGACGCTGGATGAGGCCGAGCTTCTGAGCATTGCTGTTGCGCCAGAGGCGCAAGGGCGCGGCATCGGGCGGGCGCTTTTGGGCGCGCTTGTGACGCGGCTTGCGGCGCGCCATGTGACACAGCTTTTTCTGGAAGTGGCCGAGGACAACGCCCCGGCCCGCGCGCTTTATGCGCAAGCCGGTTTTGAAGAGGTCGGGCGGCGGCGCGGCTATTACACGCGCCCGCAGGCGGCGGCGGTGGATGCGCTTGTTTTGCGCCGAAAGCTGCGCGCCAAATCGGTCTAACCCCAAGTCATCTGTCAAGAATCGGTTGACCATGCGCTCTGAAAGCGCCCTAATATCCCATTAGCATTTTTTACTTTGCAACCCTCGCGGCACGACGGTTTGTGCTGTGCAATATCAAAACGGGAGAGACCCATGAGCCTCATTCAGAAACTTCTTGGCGCATCAGCTGCCCTTGCCCTGAGCGCGGGCGCGGCCTTGGCCGAACCTGCCCTGATCTATGATCTTGGCGGCAAGTTCGACAAATCTTTCAACGAAGCGGCCTTTAACGGCGCCGAGCGTTGGGCCAAGGAAACAGGCGGCACCTATCGCGAGATCGAGCTTCAGTCAGAAGCCCAGCGCGAGCAAGCGCTGCGCCGCTTTGCCGAAGCCGGGGCCAACCCTGTTGTGACCACGGGCTTTGCCATTGCCTCGGCGATGGAGGAAGTTGCGAAAGACTATCCTGACACGAAATTTGTCAATATTGACGGCTGGTTGCCTGAAATCCCTGCCAATGTGCAGCTGATTGCCTTTCAAGAGCACCAAGGCTCCTATCTTGTTGGGATGATGGCGGCGATGGCGACCAAAACAAACACCGTCGGCTTTATCGGCGGTATGGGTGTTCCGCTGATCCGCCACTTTGGCTGTGGCTTTGCCCAAGGCGCCAAGGCTGTGAACGCCGATATCAATATCGTTGCCAATATGACAGGCACAACGCCCACAGCCTGGAACGACCCGGTAAAAGGCTCCGAGCTGGCCAAGGCGCAGATCAGCCAGGGCGCCGACGTGATCTATGCGGCGGCTGGCGGCACAGGCGTTGGCGTTTTGCAGACCGCAGCGGACGAGGGCATTCTTTCGATCGGTGTGGACAGCAACCAGAACCACCTGCACTCCGGCAAGGTTCTGACCTCTATGCTCAAGCGCGTTGATGTGGCGGTTTACAACGCCATGACAGCCGGCGAAGGCCTTGAGACCGGCGGCATGACTGTGCTTGGCCTTGCCGATGACGGCGTTGGCGTGGCGATGGACGAGCACAACGCCGCCCTTGTCACCGCAGAGATGACAGCCGCTGTCGAGGCGGCGCGCGCGCAGATTATTGCGGGCGATCTCAATGTTGTGAGCTACTATGAGAATGACAGCTGCCCGGCGATCCAATTCTGATCGGGGCTGACTGTTACACCAGAGGCCGCCCGAGAGATTGGGCGGCCTTTTCGCTCCGATTGCGGGAGCTTGGGGGATAAGATGACTGAACCGGCGATCGAACTGAACGGTATTTCCAAATCCTTTGGCCCTGTGGAGGCCAATAAGGATATTTCGATCCGTGTGATGCCGGGCACGATCCACGGGATCATCGGCGAGAACGGCGCAGGCAAATCGACGCTGATGTCTATTCTCTTTGGCTTTTATAAGGCCGATAGGGGCGAGATTTTCATTCACGGCCAGAAGACCGAGATCCCCGATAGCCAGGCCGCGATTGCGGCGGGAATCGGGATGGTGTTTCAGCACTTCAAGCTGGTGGAGAATTTTACCGTCCTTGAGAATGTGATCCTTGGTGCGGAAGATGGCGGGCTGTTGCGCCCCTCGCTCGCCAAGGCGCGCAAGACGCTCAAGGAGCTGGCCGAGGAATACGAGCTTCATGTCGATCCTGACGCGCTCATTCAGGACATCGGTGTGGGCCGCCAGCAGCGGGTCGAAATCCTCAAGGCGCTCTATCGCAAGGCCGATATTCTTATTCTGGACGAGCCGACCGGCGTGTTGACTCCGGCGGAGGCCGACCAGCTTTTTCGCATTCTGGGCCGTCTGCGCGAAGAGGGCAAAACCATCCTTCTGATCACCCACAAGCTGCGCGAGATCATGGAAATCACCGATACCGTCAGCGTGATGCGGCGCGGGCAAATGACCGCGACGGTCAAGACCGCAGAGACCAGCCCCGAGCATCTCGCCGAGCTTATGGTGGGCCGTAAGGTCTTGCTCAGGGTCGATAAAAAACCCGCCGAGCCGAAAGACACCGTGCTTGAAGTGCAAGACCTGCGGGTGCGTGACGGCAAGGGCGTGGAGCGGCTCAAGGGGGTCTCTCTGACGCTGCGCGCCGGCGAAATCCTCGGGATCGCGGGGGTCTCGGGCAACGGGCAGAGCGAGCTTCTGGAAGTGCTGGGCGGAATGCAGACCGGCACAGGCCATGTGCGCGTCAACGGCCAGGAGATCGACCTGACCGGGCGCTTTTCAGACGGGCAGTCGCGGCGGGCGCGCGGCATTGCCCATGTCCCCGAAGACCGTCAGCGCGAAGGGCTGATCATGGAGTTCAGCGCTTGGGAAAACACCGTGTTCGGCTATCACCGTGACCCCGCCTTCCAGCGCGGCCCGTTTATGGACAACGCCAAGATCATCGAGGACGCCAAGGGCAAAATCGAGCGCTTTGATGTGCGCCCGCCCGACCCCAAGCTCACGGCCAAGAATTTCTCGGGGGGCAACCAGCAAAAACTGGTGCTGGCGCGCGAAATGGAGCGCAACCCCGACCTGCTTTTGATCGGGCAGCCGACACGCGGCGTCGACATTGGCGCGATCGAATTCATCCACCAACAGATCATCGCGCTGCGCGACGCGGGCAAGGCGATTTTGCTTGTCAGTGTGGAGCTGGAAGAAATCCTCTCGCTCTCCGACCGGATCGCCGTGATGTTTGACGGGCAGATCATGGGCGAGCGCTTGCCGGATCGCACCGACGAAAAAGAGCTTGGCATGATGATGGCGGGTATGAGCACAAACGACACAGACGGAGCGGTTGCCTGATGGAAAAGATGCCAAAATGGGCGGATGCCACATTGGTTCCCCTCATCTCGCTGCTGCTGGCGGCCCTGCTCTCGGCGCTTGTGATCCTCGCCATCGGCGAAGACCCTGTTGCGGCGCTCAAGCTGATGGTTGACGGGGCGCTGATGCGCTCGTCGGGCTGGGGCTATACGCTCTATTACGCCACCAATTTTATCTTTACCGGACTGGCCGTGTCTGTCGCCTTTCATGCGCGGCTCTTTAACATCGGCGGCGAGGGGCAGGCCATGCTTGCGGGGCTGGGTGTGGCGCTGTGCTGTCTCTATATTCCCTGGCCGCATTGGAGCCTTGCCCTGCTTGGGGCCTGTCTTTTTGCGGGGCTTTTCGGCGCGGCTTGGGCATTGATTCCGGCGTATTTGCAGGCCAAGCGCGGCTCTCACATTGTGATCACCACAATCATGTTCAACTATATCGCCTTTTCGGTGCTCGGGTATATGCTCGTCAATGTGCTGCGCCCGGCCCGCGCCATGGAGCCGGCGTCGCCGCGCTTTCCCGAGGCGACCAACCTTCCCACCTTTGAAGATATGTTTTCCACGGCGGCGGCGCCGCTTTTCAAGAGCGCGCCTGTCAATGTGAGCTTCTTTGTGGCGCTCGCGGCCTGTGTCTTTGTCTACCTTCTGATCTGGCGCACCAAGCTCGGCTATGAGATCCGGCATTTCGGATTTTCCGAAACCGCCGCCAATTATGCCGGCACATCGGGGGTGCGGATCACTGTGGTTGCGATGTTGATTTCAGGCGCTCTGGCCGGGCTTATGGCGGTCAATACAACACAGGGCGAGGCCGAGCGGCTGATCCTGAACTCGACCGAGGGCGCAGGCTTTATCGGGATCGCCGTGGCGCTGATGGGGCGCAACCATCCTGTCGGCGTGCTGCTGGCGGCGCTTTTGTTCGGCTTTTTGTATCAGGGCGGGGCCGAGCTGGCACTCTGGACCAATATCCCGCGCGAGCTGATCACTGTGATTCAGGCGCTTGTGATCCTGTTCACCGGCGCGCTTGACCATATGGTGCGCGCCCCGCTGGAGCGGGTGTTTCTGGCGATGCGGTCCAAAAAGGAGGCGCTGTGATGGAATTTCTCACGATTATTCAGGTGCTTGACAGCACCATGCGCCTTGCCACGCCGCTTTTGCTTGCCTGTCTTGCGGGGCTTTATTCGGAGCGCGCCGGGATTTTTGACATCGGCCTTGAGGGCAAGATGCTGGCGGCGGCGCTGTTTTCGGCGGCGGTGGCCTTTGCCACGGGCAATGTCTGGCTCGGGATGCTGGCCGGAATCGGCGCATCATTGGCGCTGTCGCTTATTCATGGTGTCGCCTCGATCACCTTTCGCGGCAACCAGCTTATCTCCGGAGTGGCCATCAACTTTCTGGCCTCCGGCCTCACCGTTCTGATTGCGCAAGACTGGTTTGCCCAAGGCGGGCGCACCCCCTCGCTGAGCGGCGCGGCGCGGTTTGAGCCGGTGACGCTGCCGGGCGCGCTGACCCGTGTGCGCGATATTGCCGAGGCGGGGCCTGTGATGCAGATCTATTCCGAGCTGATCTCGGGGCATACGATTGTTGTCTATCTGTCGCTTTTGCTTGTCCCTCTCACGTGGTGGGCTTTGTTTCGCACCCGCTTTGGCCTGCGCCTGCGCGCTGTGGGCGAAAACCCTGCCGCTGTCGATACGGCGGGGATTTCTGTTGTGCGGCTGCGCTTTGCGGCGGTCATGATCTGCGGCATTCTCTGCGGGATTGCCGGGGCTTATCTGGCGACGGCCTTGCAGGCGCAATTTGTCAAGGAAATGACCGCCGGGCGCGGGTTTATCGCTTTGGCGGCGCTTATTTTTGCCAAATGGCGGCCATGGCACGCGCTTTGGGCCTGTCTTTTGTTCGGGTTGTTGCAGGCGATTGCCGTGCGCTTCCAGAGCTTTGATATCGCAGGCGTGACGATCCCTGTGCAGTTTATGGAGGCGCTGCCCTATATTCTCACGGTTGTTATTCTGGCGGGGTTTGTCGGCAAGGCGATTCCGCCGCGCGCGGGCGGGGAGCCTTACGTCAAAGAGCGCTGAGCCAAAGACGCGGCCGCCCAAATCGCAGCCAGCCTCTGCCGCAATAGCGCCAGCTTGGGTAAATAGATGTTTCCAGCTGCAATATGCCGGTTCTTGCTCTTGCAAAGCCGGGGACTGTGGCGCTAGGAAAAGCCATGATGATATACCTGCCCATCGCCGAGGTTTCGGTCAATGCGTTTGTCCTTTTGGGGCTGGGCGGGATTGTGGGCGTTCTGTCGGGGATGTTCGGGGTTGGCGGCGGCTTTCTGATGACGCCGCTTCTGTTCTTTATCGGCATTCCTCCGGCTGTGGCTGTGGCGACAGAAGCCAACCAGATTGTCGCCTCCTCTTTCTCGGGCGTGCTTGCGCATCTCAAGCGCAAGACCGTTGATCTGAAGATGGGCACGGTCCTGCTTGTTGGCGGGTTGATGGGCGCGGCTGTCGGGGTTGTGATTTTCAATTATCTCAAGGCCTTGGGGCAAGTCGATCTGCTCGTGCGGCTCTGTTATGTGGTCTTTCTGGGCGTCGTTGGCGCGCTGATGTTTGTGGAAAGCCTCAACGCCATCCGCCGCGCCAAGGGCGCAAGTGGCGCGCCCAAGCGGCGCCGCCAGCGCGGCTGGATTTCCAAGATGCCGCTGAAGATGCGGTTTCACACCTCGGGGCTTTATATTTCGGTCATTCCGCCGATCATTGTCGGCCTTCTTGTCGGGATTCTCGCCGCGATTATGGGCGTTGGCGGCGGCTTTATCATGGTTCCGGCGATGATCTATATTCTGGGGATGCCGACCAAAGTTGTCGTCGGAACCTCGCTCTTCCAGATCATTTTTGTGACCGCCTTCACCACGCTGCTGCACGCCACGACGAACTTCACTGTGGATATGGTTCTGGCGGTGCTTTTGCTTGTCGGAGGCGTCATCGGCGCGCAGATCGGGGCGCGGATTGGCGTCAAGATGAAGGCCGAGCAGCTGCGCATTCTGCTGGCGATCATGGTGCTCGCGGTCTGCGGCAAGCTTGCGATGGACCTTCTGTTTCAGCCTGCCGAGCTTTACTCTATCGGCGCGGCGGGGGGGCACTGATGCGTTTTGCTCTGGCTCTTGTCTGTCTCATCGTGGCAACCGCGGCCTCTGCTGAGAACGTCGTGCTGGGCCTGAGCCATAAATCTGTCTCGATCACCACCAATTTTGACGGCTCCGAAATCCTGATTTTCGGGGCGGTGAAGCGCGAAGCCGCCCTGCCCGCCGGGCCGCCCCTTGAGGTTGTGATTGCTGTGGCGGGGCCGCAGCAGCCGCTGACCGTGCGCCGCAAGGCCAAGCGTCTGGGCATCTGGGTCAACACCGATGAGGTCGAGGTCGACAGCGCGCCGGCGTTTTATGCGATTGCCACATCGGGGCCGTTTCGGTCTGTCTTGAGCCACACCGAAGACCTGCGCCACCGGGTCTCTATTGCGCGTGTGATCCGCTCGGTCGGCGCACCGATGCATCTGGAAAACGCCGTTGATTTTACCAAGGCCGTGATCCGCATTCGCGAGACCAACGGGCTGTATCAACTGCGTGAAAACAGCGTTGAAGTCACCGAAGAAACCCTCTTCAAGACCTCGATCGCCCTGCCGGCGAACCTGATCGAAGGGGCCTATCCGACCCGCATTTTCCTGACCCGTGGCGGCAGGGTTGTGTCTGACTACGAGACGGTGATCGAAGTGAAAAAAGTCGGGCTGGAGCGGTTTTTGTTCAATCTGTCGCGTCAGGACCCGCTGATTTACGGGCTGCTGTCGCTCGCCATTGCGATCTTTGCAGGCTGGGGCGCCTCGGCGGTCTTCCGGGTGTTTCAGCGCAGCTAAACCCGCGCGGCCCCGAAACGGCCAAAAACGACCCCGCCGAGCGCTTCAGCCGCGCCCGATATAGGGCATCTTTGTTGCCATCAGCGTCATGAACTGCACATTCGCCTCAAGCGGCAATGTGGCCATGCTATAGACCGCCTCGGCGACATGGCGCACCTCCATCATCGGTGGCGGGGTGTCTGGCGTTTTGGCGGCAAGCTCCTCCAGAAGGGCGGTGCGCGCATTGCCGATATCAATCTGCCCACAGGCGATATTGAGGCTGCGCCCGTCCAGCGAGAGCGCCTTGGTCAGCCCTGTGATCGCGTGTTTTGTCACGGTGTAGCTGACCGCGTTTTCGCGCGGGGTATGGGCCGACACAGAGCCATTGTTGATGATCCGCCCGCCCTGCGGGGTTTGGGCGCGCATCACGGCAAAAGCCGCGCGGGCGGCATAAAACATCCCGTTCAGGTTCACATCCACCGCGGCGTGCCACTCTGTGAGCGCCAGCGCATCAATCGGCGCGGCGGTGCCAAAGCTGCCGGCGTTGTTAAAGAGCACATCCAGCCGCCCCGCTTTGGCGGCAAACCCTTGCACCGCGGCCTCGACCGCCGCCGCATCGGTGACATCACAGGGCAGCACCTCGGCCCCCGCCTGCCCCGCCGCAATCTCTTTGAGCGCGGGCACGTTGCGCGCAAGCAACCCGACGCGCCAGCCCTGAGCCAAAAAATGCTCGGCGGTGGCGCGGCCAATGCCGGCACTTGCGCCGGTGATCAGGATTGATTTCATAGCTCTTCCTCCGCTTCCAGTTCCAGTTTTGGCGCAGGCACGACCAGATCCGCCGTGGTCAGCGGTGCGCTCGGCATGGAGAGCCGGTTGCGCACAACCCAAAGCAGCCGCTCCTCCGCGCGGCCCATCGCCACAAAGGCGACCCGCTTCCCGAACGGTTCCCCCGCCTCGCTGCGCCCCCTGCGCGTTTTGGCCTCTCGTTCCAGCCCCAAGACCTGCCCATCGCGCCACTGGGA
>JAHBAM020000132.1 GCA_018500125.2 Roseobacter sp.
AGATGTGTATAAGAGACAGATCGAGGGCATGGGCTTTCCCGGCTATTTTCTCATTGTTGCGGATTTTATCAAATGGGCCAAGGACAACGGGATTCCGGTCGGGCCGGGCCGTGGCTCGGGGGCGGGTAGCCTTGTGGCCTATGCGCTGACGGTGACCGACCTTGACCCTCTGCGCTACTCCTTGCTGTTTGAGCGGTTTTTGAACCCCGAGCGGGTCAGTATGCCGGACTTTGACATCGACTTTTGCATGGATAGGCGTGAAGAGGTGATCCGCTATGTGCAGGAGAAATATGGCCGTGACAAAGTGGGCCAGATCATCACCTTCGGGGCGCTTTTGAGCAAGGCGGCTGTGCGCGATATTGGCCGTGTTTTGCAGATGCCTTACGGGCAGGTCGATAGGCTTTCAAAGATGATCCCCGTGGAGGGGGTCAAGCCTGTGAGCATCGAGAAGGCTTTGGCCGAGGAGCCGCGGCTGCGCGAGGAGGCGAAGAACGAGGAAGTTGTGGCGCGCTTGCTGGATTATGGCCAGCAGGTGGAGGGGCTGTTGCGCAATGCCTCGACCCACGCGGCGGGGGTTGTGATTGGGGACCGTCCTTTGGACGCGCTTGTGCCGCTTTACCAAGACCCGCGCTCTGATATGCCTGCGACGCAGTTCAACATGAAGTGGGTCGAGCAGGCGGGGCTTGTGAAGTTTGACTTCCTTGGCCTCAAGACGCTGACCGTGATTCAGAACGCTGTCGACCTCATTCATGCCGAGGGGCGCGATTTGCATCAGGCGGCGGATGGTGCGCTTTTGTATGAGCCGCCGGCGGGGGCGGAGAACGATATTGGCGCGATCCCTCTGGATGATGCCAAGTCTTACGAGCTTTATGCGCGGGCCAAGACTGTGGCTGTGTTTCAGGTGGAAAGTTCGGGGATGATGGATGCGCTCAAGCGCATGAAGCCGACCTGTATTGAGGACATTGTGGCGCTTGTGGCGCTGTATCGCCCCGGCCCGATGGAGAATATCCCGACCTATTGCGAAGTGAAGAACGGGCTGAAAGAGCGCGAGTCTGTGCACCCCTCGATTGATTATATCCTTGAGGAGACACAGGGGATTATCGTTTACCAAGAGCAGGTGATGCAGATTGCTCAGGTGATGGCGGGCTATTCGCTTGGCGGCGCTGACCTTTTGCGCCGTGCGATGGGGAAGAAGATTGCCGAGGAGATGGCCAAGGAGCGGCCCAAGTTTGAACAGGGGGCGATGGCCAACGGGGTCGACAAGAAGAAGGCCTCCGAGGTGTTTGACTTGCTCGAAAAGTTTGCCAACTACGGTTTTAACAAATCGCACGCGGCGGCCTATGCTGTGGTCAGCTATCAGACCGCCTGGCTGAAGGCGAACCACCCGGTCGAGTTTATGGCGGGTGTGATGAACTGCGATATTCACCTGACTGACAAGCTGGCTGTTTATTTTGAAGAGGTGCGCAAGGGGCTTGAGCTGCGCTGGGAGCCGCCCTGTGTGAACCGATCCGGCGCGACATTTACCGTAAAGAACCAAGTGCTGCATTATGCGCTGGGCGGGCTGAAGAACGTGGGTGTGGAGGCGATGAAGCTGATCACCGAGGCGCGCGGCGATGCGCCGTTTGTGACGCTGTTTGACTTTGCGCGGCGGGTGGACCTCAAGCGCGTGGGCAAGCGCCCCTTGGAGATGCTGGCGCGGGCCGGGGCGTTTGACGGGCTTGATCGCAATCGGCGGCGGGTGTTTGACAGTCTTGAGGGGTTGATGGCCTATTCGGCGGCTGTGACGGAGCAGAAAAACTCCAATCAGGTGAGTCTGTTTGGCGAGGCGGGCGATGATCTGCCCGAGCCGCGGCTTTCGCCTGTGCAGGACTGGCTGCCGGCCGAGCGGCTGGGCGAGGAGTTCAAGGCGGTGGGCTTTTACCTTTCGGGGCATCCGCTGGATGACTATATGGCGCCGCTCAAGCGCAAGCAGGTGATTACGCTGGAAGAGGTCGAGGCGCGGGCGCAGGGCGGGCCGTTTCTGGCCAAGATGGCGGGGGTGATCGCGGGGCGCCAAGAGCGCAAATCGGCGCGCGGCAACCGCTTTGCTTTTGTGCAGCTCTCGGACACGAGCGGGGCTTATGAAGTCACCGTGTTCAGCGACACGCTGGAGAAGGCGCGCGACTATCTGGAGACCGGCGCGAAAGTGGTTGTGACCTGCGAGGCCACGATGGAGAGCGACCAGCTCAAGCTTCTGGCGCGCAGCTTTGCGCCGATTGATGCTGTGGTGGCCGATGCGGGCGCGACGGGGCTGAAAGTCTATGTGGACGATCAGGGCGCGATCGGCGCGGTGGCCGAAGTTCTGGCCAATGCGGCCAAGGCGGCGCAGGGCGCGGGCAAGGGGCCGCTGCATTTCTGTCTGATGGATCCGAGTTTGCCCGGAGAAATCGAGCTGTCGGCGGGGCGGGATGTTCCTATTTCGCCGCAGATCAAGGGCGCGCTCAAGAGCTTGTCGGGGGTTGTCGAGGTTCAGGATCTCTGAGCCGAGCGGGACCCCGCAGAAGATTTGCCAAGATTTATCGGTGCTGGACCGATGGTTTCCAAATGGTTAAGACGCGTCAAAGGGAGAGGGTTGGCTTCATGGCGCGTTGGATTTTGTGTGGGTTTTTGGTTGGTTTTGCGGCGGGCTGTTCTGATCCTTTGAGCCAGATGACGCGGCTTGCGGATGTGGAGTTGCAAGACACGACGGAAACCGCCTCGGCTGTGGCTTTGCCCTCGGCGGGTGAGGATAACCGCCCGCTTTTTGAACGCCTTCTTGGCCCGCCAGAAGACCCTGTTGCCGATGCGGTGGCGGAGGCTGTGCAGAGCCTTGAGGCGGAGGCGACATTGGCAGAGCCAAAGCCAAAGCCCAAGCAAGAGCAAGACGCCTCAAAGCGGCCCTCGCTTTTGGGTCTGTTGACGCAGAAGGCCAAGGAGGTGCCGCGCCAAGAGGCCGACACAACCGCCCCTGAGACCGCGCTTGTGGAGGCGTCATTTGCCCCCGAGACCCAAGCGCGCGAACCGCGCAAGCGCGGCGGGCTGTTCAGCCGTAAGCAAGCCACCGTTCTGACAGGGCCGGACGCAAAAGAGATTGCGCCGGGAACAGCGCTTGCCTTTGGCGAGATCGCGCGGGTTTGTGCCCTGCCCAAAGCCGCGATGGGCCGCGAAGTCGAGCGGGCGGGCACATACAAGCTCTATGACAGCGCGGCGGGCAGCAAGACGGCGCGGGCGTTTTATATCACGGGGTTTGAGGACGGCTGCCCCCGACAGGTCACGGGGGCTATGGCGCTGTTTGGCTCGGCCAGCAGCCATGAGGCCATGCGATATGGTGCGCCGTTTGAGGGCAAGCCCTATTCGGACACGGACAAGGCCTATGAAGTCGCCAAGAAAGAGATTTGTGGCGTGAGCAAAGGCAAGCCCTGTGGTGCGAAGCTGGCCGCGCTGGAAAAGACCACGGTGTTTCTCACCATCTATGACCAGTTTGTCGATGCGCGCAGCTGGCACAATGTGCTCTTGCACGAGGGCGCTGTGCTGGCGATGCAGTGAGTGTGTCGGCGCTGCGCTGCGATCGTGGCGCGGCGGGGCGGTGCGCAGCAAGTGCGCACCCTACGGGGCGGAGCTGTTTAGTAATGCGGGGGTTTTTCGTCGCCGCCGAAGATATGTGCGCCTTCGGAGCGGTTGCGGCCGGCTTCGGCGTCAAGCAGGAGCTGCACCTTGCGGGTGAGCAGGGCTATTTCGGTGTCCTGCCGTGCGATGACGGCGGAGAGATCGTCGGTGAGACGCTCAAGATGGGCGATTTTTTCTTCAAGAGATTCCATGGCGGGTCTTTAGCGGGTTTCTGATCTGCATCATAGCCCCGCTGTGCAGGGTGGGGCAGAGAGCAAAAGGCGTGCTGGTCTGATCGGTGTGATTGAGGCTCTGTTCTTGCTCCTTTGGGCGCGATCCTTTAGAGGCTGCTCACAAGAATTTTGACCGTTTCAGGCAAGGACACTCCCCATGGCCAAGGAAAAGAAAGCTCCACGCCCCAAGGCAGAGACGCCCAAGGGCTTCCGTGACTATTTTGGCGAGGATGTGAGCCAGCGCGCAGAGATGCTGCGGGCGATTACGGGGGTCTACCATCACTACGGGTTTGACGCGTTGGAGAGCGCGGCAGTGGAGACCGTGGAGGCGCTAGGCAAATTCTTGCCCGATGTGGACCGGCCCAATGAGGGGGTCTTTGCCTGGCAGGAGTTTGACGAGGACGATAAGGGCGACTGGCTGGCCTTACGCTATGATCTGACTGCGCCTCTTGCGCGGGTCTATGCGCAGCACCGCAACGCGCTTCCGACGCCTTACCGGCGCTATGCGATGGGCCCTGTCTGGCGCAACGAGAAGCCGGGGCCGGGGCGCTATCGGCAGTTTTACCAATGTGACGCCGATACGGTGGGCACGGCCTCTGTGGCGGCGGATGCGGAAATCTGTGCGATGCTCAGTGACACGCTTGAGACAGTCGGGATTGCGCGCGGCGATTATATTGTGCGGGTGAACAGCCGCAAGGTTCTGAACGGGGTGCTTGAGGCGATGGGCGTGTCGGATGCGGGGCAGCAGGCCGATGTGCTGCGCACCATCGACAAGTTTGACAAAGTGGGCGAGGCGGGTGTGCGCCAGCTTCTGGGCAAGGGACGTCTGGACGCTTCTGGCGCCTATATCGACGGCGTGGGCCTTGAGGCTGAACAGGCC
>JAHBAM020000155.1 GCA_018500125.2 Roseobacter sp.
AGGCCCCCGTGCAGCTCAGTCTTGCGACACATGGTGGCGAGGATATGCCCGTGCCGGAAATATCAATCGAGGTCGACAATCTTGACGAGGTTCTGCAAAAGGCCCGCGCGCTTGGCCATGATATTCTCTATGGTCCCGAAGATGAAAGCTGGGGCGTGCGCCGCTTTATGCTGCATGACCCGTCAGACAACCTCCTCACTGTGATGATGCCCCTTTAAAGATCGTCGCCCTCGGGCTTTTGCGCCCCCTTCAGCGCCGGATCAGCGAGCATATGCCGCTCGGGCAGCCAGGGGTTCAGCCCGAGCGCGACCTCAAGATCCGCCCGCGCCTCGCGCATCCGGCCCAGCGCATAATAGCTCAGCGCGCGCCCCGTCAACGCGCCTGTATGGGTTGGCGAAAGATCGAGCGCGCGGCTCAGGTCTTCGATCGCGGGCTGATAGTCGTTGCGCAAGAAGTTGATAAAGGCGCGCTGGTTGTAGCCCTCGGCATACTCGGGGCAATACTCCACCAGCCGGTCAAAATCGGCTCGCGCGCCCAAAAGATCATAAGAGCCGCGCTTGCGCATCCCGCGGTTGAGGATCTCTTGTGCCGTCTCGTCGGGCGCATCGGTCCAAAGCTCCCACATCTGCGCGTTGAGCGGGGCGGCGTGCATCTCGTTCTTTGCCGCGCGCACCGCCTCCACAAGCTCGGCCAGCGCAACCGAATGGTCCGGCGCCTCAGGGCAGCCCTGCGCGTGCAGCGGCGTGGCCAGCAGAAGACATATCAGAAAATATCTCATGCCCCAAGACTGCCACACTAATACGATGCGTCAAATAACATCCGCGAGAGTGGTCTCCTTCACCGCCTGCATCGCCACATAGGTCGAGGTCGAGGAGACATAGGGCAATGTCGAGATTTGTTCTGCCATAACAATACGGTAGTCATTCATATTCTGGGTGCGCTCCTTAAGCAGATAGTCAAAATTCGCCGCCATAAGATGCACCTGCTCGATCTGCGGAATTTTGGCGACCGCCGCATTAAACGCCGCCAGCGCCTTTTCGCGGGTGTCCGAGAGACGCACCTCGACAAAGGACACATGGTCAAGCCCAAGGCGGATCGGGTCAAACAGCGCCTTGTAGCCGGTGATCACACCGCTCTGTTCCAGCCGCTTGAGCCGCGCCTGTGTGGGCGATTTGGACAGGCCAATGCGCTGCGCCAGCTCGGTCACGGGGATGCGCCCGTCGCTGGCCAGCTCCGAGAGAATCTTGCGATCAAACGCATCCAGTTCGATCTGACCTTGATTTGAGGTTTTGACAGCCATTTTTGCCCTCATATTTGCCATGAACAGGAATACCGCCCGCCATTTGCAGGCTATATAGACCAAAACGGAGGAGCCTGCCATGCCCAAGACCCCACTTCGGACCAAAATCAGCGCCAATATGTATGCCGATGAAGCCGCGACGCTTGCGCGCCTGATCGCAGAGGCCGGCCTCTCAGACGACACCCGCAAGCGCATCAGCGCAGATGCCGCCAGCCTCGTGCGCGGCATTCGTGACAGCTCCGATCCGGGGATGATGGACGTCTTCCTTGCCGAATACGGCCTCTCCACCGATGAGGGCATCGCGCTCATGTGTCTGGCCGAGGCGCTTTTGCGCGTGCCCGATGCCGAAACGATTGATGCGCTGATTGAAGACAAAATCGCCCCCTCCGACTGGGCGAGCCACCTCGGGGAAAGCACCTCGCCGCTGGTCAACGCCTCGACATGGGCGCTCATGCTCACCGGCAAAGTGCTCAACGAGCCGGCCCCCGGCCTGATCGGCTCTTTGCGCGGCGCGGTAAAACGCCTGGGCGAGCCGGTCATCCGCACCGCCGTGGGCCGCGCCATGAAAGAAATGGGCCGCCAGTTTGTCTTGGGCGAAACGATTGTGGGCGCAATGGAGCGCGCGGCCAAAATGGAGGCCAAGGGCTACACCTATAGCTATGATATGCTCGGCGAGGCCGCCCGCACCGAGGGCGACGCCAAGCGCTATCACCTCGCCTACTCCCGCGCGATCACAGCGATTGCACAGGCCTGCACCCAGAGCAACATCCGCGAAAATCCGGGCATCTCGGTCAAGCTCTCGGCACTCCACCCGCGCTATGAAGAGGCCCAGCGCGCCCGCGTGATGGACGAGCTGGCCCCGCGCCTGCGCTCGCTTGCGCTTCTGGCCAAATCGGCGGGCATGGGCCTCAATGTGGACGCCGAAGAGGCCGACCGCCTCGCCATTTCCATGGATGTGATCGCAGAAGTGCTCTCCGAGCCGGCCCTCGCAGACTGGGACGGTTTCGGCGTGGTCGTGCAGGCCTACGGGCAGCGCGCGGGCGATGCCATCGACTATCTCAACGCGCTGGCCGAGCGGCTCGACCGCCGCATCATGGTGCGCCTTGTGAAGGGCGCATACTGGGACACCGAAGTGAAGCGCGCGCAGGTGGAAGGGGTCGAAGGCTTCCCCGTTTTCACAGCCAAACCCGCGACAGATGTGAGCTACATTGCCAACGCCAAAAAGCTGCTTGGCATGACCGCGCGCATCTACCCGCAATTTGCCACCCACAATGCCCACACCGTCGCCGCCGTGCTCGACATGGCCGCCGATATGGGCGTGAGCAAGGATGCCTACGAGTTCCAGCGCCTGCACGGCATGGGCGAGGCGCTGCATGACATCGTGCTGAAAGAGCGCGGCAGCCATTGCCGGATCTATGCCCCCGTGGGCGCACACCGCGACCTGCTCGCCTATCTCGTGCGCCGCCTGCTGGAAAACGGCGCCAACAGCTCCTTTGTGAACCAGATTGTCGATGAAGATGTGCCGGCTGAGGAGGTCGCGACCTGCCCGTTTGACGCGCTGGCCAAGGCCCGCCCCAAGATCACCCGCGCCCCCGATTTGTTTGCCCCCGAGCGGGCCAACTCAAAAGGCTTTGACATCACCCACGCGCCAACCCTCGCGCGCATCGAAAAGGCGCGCAAACCCTTCGCGGCCCATGTCTGGGAGGCCGCGCCGCTCCTTGCGGGCAAGGCCAAGCCGAACAAACCCCACGCGGTGTGCAACCCCGCCAACCCGGCCGATACGGTGGGCAAGGTCGCCTTTGCCTCGGCGGCAGATATCGAGACCGCCCTCACCCACGCAGCGCCCTGGGCCGCAACGCCGGCCGAGCGCGCCAAAGTGCTCAACAAGGCGGCCGATCTTTATGAGAAACACTTTGGCGAACTTTTTGCGCTGCTGGCGCGCGAAGCTGGCAAGATCATGCTCGATCAGGTGGGCGAGCTGCGCGAGGCGGTGGATTTTCTGCGCTACTACGCCGCCAATGCGCCGCAAGAGACCCCTGTCGGTGCCTTCACCTGCATCAGCCCGTGGAACTTCCCGCTGGCGATCTTCACAGGGCAGGTTTCAGCGGCGCTCGCCGCAGGCAACGCCGTTCTGGCCAAACCGGCCGAGCAGACCTCGCTCATCGCTTACCGCGCGGTTGAGCTTTTGCACGCGGCGGGCGTGCCCGCGAGCGCGCTCCAGCTTCTGCCCGGCGCGGGAGAGGTCGGCGCAGCGCTCACCTCTGATGCGCGCATCGGCGGCGTCGCCTTCACAGGCAGCACCGAAACCGCGCTGCTCATTCGCAAATCCATGGCCGACGCCCTCGCCCCCGGCGCGCCGCTGATTGCCGAAACCGGCGGCTTGAACGCCATGATCGTGGACAGCACCGCGCTGCCTGAACAGGCGGTGCAGGCGATTATCGAAAGGGCCTTCCAGTCGGCCGGCCAGCGCTGCTCGGCGCTGCGCTGCCTCTATGTGCAGGACGATATCGCTGAAAGCCTGACCCATATGCTCAAAGGCGCCATGGACGAGCTTTCGATCGGCGCGCCTTGGCTCTTGAGCACCGATGTCGGCCCCGTCATCGACGAAGAGGCGCGCGCAGGGATTGCCGCGCATATCGAAACGGCGCGCGCCGAGGGAAGGCTCTTGCATGAGCTGCGCTCCCCGAACTCGGGCACATTCATCGCGCCAACCCTGATCAAAGTCGGCAGCATCGCCGAGATGGGCCGCGAAATTTTCGGGCCGGTGTTGCATCTGGCAACCTTCAAATCAAGCGAGATCGACAAGGTTGTCGATACGATCAATGCCACGGGCTACGGCCTCACCTTTGGCTTGCAGACCCGCATCGATGATCGCGTGCAACACATCTGCGAGCGCATCCACGCGGGGAATATCTATGTCAACCGCAACCAGATCGGAGCCATCGTGGGCAGCCAGCCCTTTGGCGGCGAGGGGCTTTCGGGCACGGGGCCAAAGGCGGGCGGGCCAAACTATCTGCCGCGGTTTGTGGCGCCCTCTGCCGCGCCCGTCGCAGGTGAAGGGGGCGGCGCATGGGGCGGCGCCATGAGCGCGTCAGATCTGCAAGCCGCCCTCACCACAACGCCCTCGGCAGACCCGGCCCAAACCGTGGTGATGCCCGGCCCGACGGGGGAGTCCAACAAACTGACCCTGACCCCGCGCGCCCCGCTTTTGTGCCTCGGGCCAAGCGCCGAAACCGCCGAAGCGCAGGCGGCCATGGTGCGCAGCCTCGGTGGACGGGCTGTGAAGGCCACGGGCAGCTTGCCTGCCGAGGCCCTCAAAACCCTGACAGGCTTCTCCGGGGTTCTGTTCTGGGGCGCAACCGCGCAGGCCCGCGCCTATGAACAGGCTTTGGCCGCCCGCACGGGCGCCATCCTGCCGCTGATCACCGCGACACCCGATCTGGCCCGCGTGATGGGCGAGCGTCATGTCTGTGTGGACACCACCGCCTCGGGCGGCAATGCCGCACTGCTCGCAGGGCAAAGCTAGGGGGTCGACTTTCGCTTTGCGAAAGCCGATCCAAGCGAGGGGCGCTGCCCCTCGCGCTCCCCGGGATATTTCTGGAAAGAGGAAGCCGAGAGGGAGGCAGTCAGTCTGGCCTCTATTGGGGCTTTCCGCCGGCGCGTTTTGGGCCTAGCCTTCTGGGATGTTTCCATTTCGCGACCATAATCCGAGCGGGCGCACACCCTATGTGACCTACGCGCTGATCGCTGCGAATATCGCAGTGTTTTTGAGCTATTGGCATTTGTTTGCCGATCCGCGCGCGCTCTCTGAGTTTTACACCGACTATGCGCTGATCCCCGCAGCGATCACCGCCGGGCAAGGCTATGAGGGGCTTGTGAGTTCGATGTTTCTGCATGGCGGGGTGATGCATCTCGGGGGGAATATGCTGTTTTTGTGGATTTTTGGCGACAATATGGAAGACGAGATGGGCCATCTCGGGTTTTTCGGGTTTTATATCATGGCCGGGCTGCTTGCGGGCTTTGTGCACGTTTTGTTTGCGCCCGGCTCTGCTGTGCCGACCGTCGGTGCATCCGGTGCGATTGCGGGTGTGATGGGGGGCTATCTTCTGCTGTTTCCGCGCGCCAAAGTTGATATCCTGTTGATTATCATCATCTTCTTTCGCGTCGTGACCCTACCGGCCTATGTGATGCTGGCGGTCTGGTTTGGCCTGCAGTTTTTTGGCGGGCTGGGCGCGGACCCGGACTCTGGCGGTGTCGCCTATTGGGCGCATTCGGGCGGTTTTATCGCCGGGCTTGTGCTTACACTCCCGACATTTATGCGCCTTGGCGGGCCGCGCTTCTGGCGGGAGAGCGGCTTTCATCCGCCCCACCCTCAAACACGATACGATCGCTCGCGCATTCCCACGATCAGGAGACGGAAATGACCCGACCCCATAGGCTCACCTGCCATTGCGGTGCCGTCGAGCTTGCGGTGACGCTGACAAACGGGCTTGCCACGGCACGGCGCTGTGATTGTTCTTTTTGCCGCCGGCGCGGGGCTGTCGCCGTGAGCGCGCCTCTGGACGGGATCAAGATCGTCAAGGGAGAGGAAAACCTCGCGCTCTATCAATGGGGTTTGAGGACGGCGAAGCATTATTTCTGCAAAACCTGCGGCATATACACCCACCACCAGCGCCGCTCGAACCCGAACGAATACGGCGTCAATATGGGCGCGCTTGAGGGCGTCAACCCCTCACAGCACGACCCGATCCCCTGGGCCGACGGGGTCAACCACCCGGCTGATCGCTAAAAACTAGCTGTTGCGGATGAGCTTGCAGAGCGGATCAAACATCGCATCATTGGAGCAGATGATCTCGCCTGTGTCCAGAATACGCGCCTCAGGGTCGATCGCTTCGGCAAAGCCGCCGGCTTCGCGCACAATCAGCATCCCTGCGGCCAGATCCCATTCGCTGAGGCCGCGCTCCCAATAGCCGTCAAAGCGGCCCGCAGCGACATAAGCCATATCCAGCGAGGCCGCACCCCAGCGGCGCACCCCCGCACAGCCTGGCAAAACGCGCGCCAGATCTTTCAACGTGGCCGGCAAATCGCCGTGGCCTGAAAACGGAAGGCCCGTTGCGAAAACACATTCGTTCATGTGGCGGCGGCCAGAAACGCGCAGACGGCGGGCGTGATCCTGCCAGGCGCCCGAGCCTTTCTCGGCGTAAAACATCTCGTCTTTGGCGGGGTCAAACACCACAGCCGAAATAACCTCGCCCTTGTGCTCCAGCGCGATCGACACAGCCCAATGCGGCATTCCGTGCAAATAATTGGTCGTGCCATCCAGCGGATCAACGATCCAGCGGCGTGTCGGGTCCTGACCCTCTTCCACACCGCCCTCCTCGGCGACCCAGCCATATGTCGGGCGCGCGCCCATCAGCTCTTCTTTAATGATCGCTTCAGCGCGCAAATCGGCTTTGCTGACAAAATCGCCTGCGCCCTTTTGAGAGACCTGAAGCGCCTCGACCTCGCGAAAATCCTTCACAAGGCTGCGGCCCGCCTTGCGGGCGGCTTTGATCATCACGTTCAGATTCGCGCTGGCTTGCATGGCTCAAGCTCCTTCGGGGGGTGTCAAACCGCGGCTATACGCCTTGGCCGCGCCCCGCGCAACCCATAGCAACACAGCCTAGCCCCTTTGCAGGCGAATGGGGATTTCGCGGGCCAGCTTGAGAAAATGCGCCATGAAGGGCAGGCTGGCATCCTCTTCGCGCACGGCCGCATAGAGCCGCTTGGTCACGCCCGCCGCAGTCAGCGGGCGGGTGATATACTCCGCTGACGACTTCACTTCGCGCAAAACCCAGTCGGGCAGCACAGAGACCCCGCGCCCCGCCGCGACCAACATGAGGATCACCGCGGTCAGCTCGACCTGACGCACCGCCAGCGGCTCGACCTTAGCAGGCGACAGAAGCTCGGAGAAAATATCAAGCCGCGCGCGCTCCACAGGATATGTGATCAGGGTTTCGCCCCTGAAGTCTTCCGCTTCCACAAAGGCTTTCTCGGCGAGCTTGTGCTTGGCGGAGGCCACAAAAACGGGCGCGTAATCAAACAGCGGCACAAAAACAACGCCCTTGAGCGTTTCAGGGTCAGAGGAAATCACCACATCCACCTCCTCGCGCATCAGCGCCGGCAGAGCCTCAAAGGCCAGACCCGGACGGATATCCACATCGACCTCAGGCCAGGGCGCGCGGAACTGCTCGAGCACCGGAAAAAGCCACTCAAAACAGGCATGACACTCAATAGCGATGTGCAGCCGCCCGGCACTGCCCTGACGCAGCCCCATAAACTCGGCCTCAAGCGCGGCAATCTCGGGCAAGACCTTCTCGGCCACCCGCAACAATCGAAAGCCGGCCGCCGAAAGCTTCATCGGCTTGGAGCGGCGCACGAAAAGCTCGACTCCGGCCTGATCCTCGATCCCCTTGATCTGATGGGACAGCGCCGATTGCGTGATGTTGAGACGGTCGGCGGCGCGGGCCAGACCACCCTCCTCATGAATCGCCTGAATGGTGCGCAGATGGCGGAACTCGATGTGCATATGTGAATACACCTCATAATGAGAATGAAAGTTATGAATTTGTCTCACATTCATTTTGCAGGCACAAGAGGGCAACCGCCATGAAAGGCCCCTGTTATGACACCTGACGTCTCGTTTGAATTTTTCCCGCCCAAAACCCTTGAAGCCGCCTTCAAGCTGCATGAAGCCGTGCAATCGCTTGCGCCGCTGGCGCCCCGGTTTGTCTCCGTCACCTATGGCGCAGGCGGAACCACCCGCGCCCTGACGCGCGAAGCCGCCCAAACCCTGCACAAGACAACGGGCCTGCGTGTGGCGGCACATCTCACCTGTGTCGACGCGACCCGCGCAGAGACGCTCGCGATCGCGCGCGACTATGCCAAGGCGGGGATCACCGATATCGTCGCATTGCGCGGCGATGCGCCCAAAGGGGCGGGCGGCTTTTTGGCCCATCCCGAAGGGTTTGACTCCTCTGTTGCGCTGATTTCTGCGCTCAAGGCCGAGGGCGACTTTAACATCTGCGTGGGCGCCTACCCCGAGCCACACCCTGATGCGGCCTATGCGGGGGCGGACATCGACCACCTCAAGCGCAAATTTGAGGCCGGGGCAGATGAGGCCATCACGCAGTTTTTCTTTGATCCGGTCCATTTCCTGCGCTTCCGTGATGCCTGCGCCAAGGCCGGGGTCGACGGAAAAATCACCCCCGGCATCCTGCCGATCGAGAACTGGGAGAGCGCAAAGCGCTTTGCCGCGCGCTGTGGCGCATCGGTGCCGGCCGAGCTTGACGATGCCTTTGCCAAGGCCGCGCGCGACGGGCGTGAGGAGCTTCTGGCGACGGCGCAGGCCACAGAGCTTTGCGACATCCTGATCGGGGAAGGCGTGGAGCGCCTGCATTTCTACACGCTCAACCGCCCCGCGCTCACCCGTGACATCTGTATGGCGCTCGGGCTTGAGCCGCGGGCCGCCCTACGCAACGTGGCGTAAGAGTTGCGCCCCCTGCGGGGCCGCCGTAGCCTCGCAGAAAATGTCGAGACGGAGCGCCCATGACCCAGACCCGCAGGATTGCCAAAAGCCCGGATGAGCTGCCTGACCTAGCGGCGACACTGGCCCGCTCCGGGCTTGAATTCATGCAAGATGTGCGCGACGGCAAGCTCGCCGGTCCGCCGATCGGCGCGCTGATGGGCTTCTGGCCGACCGTTGTGGAAGAGGGCAAAACCGTTTTCACCGGCCGCCCCGAGTTTGATGTGACCAACCCGATGGGCACAGTGCATGGCGGCTGGTATGGCACCATTCTGGACAGCTGCATGGCCTGCGCCGTGATGACGCTTGTGCCCAAAGGCTCGGTCTATACCACGCTTGAATTCAAGGTGAATATCCTGCGCTCGATCCCGCTTGGCACAGATGTGGAAGCGATCGGAACCTGCCAGCACGCGGGCCGCTCGACCGGGATTGCCAGTGGCGAGATCAGGGGTGTGGCGGATGGCAAGCTCTATGCCACAGGCTCCACCACCTGTATCATCATGAAACTGGAATGAGCTTTTGCGCCGCGCTTCGCGCAGCGCCCGATGCGCTCGCAAGCGAGCGCCACCGGGGGGGCTTGACGCCCCCCGGACCCCCCTCGGATATTTTCAGAAAGAAAAAGAGCAGGCTCAGTCCAGCAGCGCGCCGTGGATCAGCGCCTTCAGCTCGGCGCGGTTGCTATAGGTGGAGGAGGGAATGAGCTGGGTGAAGAAGACCACGCTCAAGTGCTCGACCGGGTCGGTCCAGAAATAGGTGCTCGCCAGACCGCCCCAGCCGAAATCTCCGACCGAGCCTTGAACCCGCACGCGGGCCGGATCAAGCACCACGGCACCGCCAAGGCCAAAGCCCATGCCTGTCATGGGCATTTCGGCAAAGCTTGCCGCGCCCATCGAGGCAATGTCGCCTGCAAGGTGATTGCGCCTCATGAAACAAAGGGTGCGGGGGCTGAGCAGGCGCGCGCCCGCGAGCGCGCCGCCGCGGCGGACCATCTCGCCAAAGCGCATATAATCCTCCAGTGTCGACACCAGCCCGCCCCCGCCGGCATGAAGCCCGACGCGGCCCGCAGCAAAGCGGCTGTCCCGGGCACTGTCAAAGAGCGCGAGCGGCTCTCCCTCGCGCGCTTCGTAACAATCGGCAAAGCGGGGCAGCTTGTGCTCTGGCACATCAAAGCCCGTGTCCTCCATGGCCAGCGGCTCAAAGATCTCGCGCTGCATGATCTCGGCGAGCGACTGCCCGGTGATCACTTCGATCACACGGCCAATCACGTCGATCCCCACCGAGTATTCCCAAGCGGTTCCGGGCTGAAAGCAGAGCGGCAGCTCTGCCAAGTCCTTGCACCAGGCCTGAAGCGTGACGCCCTGCAAGCCGATTTCGGAGAACCGGCGCGCATAAGCTTGCGGCACAACACCGGTGTTGAAGCCATAGGTCATGCCGCTGGTATGGGTGAGCAACTCATGCAGCGTGGGGCTGCGGGCGGGGTCGGTCTGGTCTTCTTCTGTGGCTCCGGGGCGCAGGGCGCGCATCTGGCCAAACTCGGGCAGATAGGCCGCCACGGGGCTATCCAGCACAAGCTGTCCGCGCTCCACCAGCATCATCAGAAGCGTGGTCGTCACCAGCTTGGTCATCGAATAGATCCGCACAATCGTGTCGCGCTCATAAGCCTGAGCGCGCGCCAGCGAGGCCAGACCATCCGCCGCAAAAAAGGCCTCCTCGCCGTGGCGATACACCAGCAGCGAGGAGCCGCTATAGCGCCCCGCCTCGCGGTAGCCGCGCATCCAGTCCTCGATCCGTTTCAGCCGTGCTCTGTCCATTGCCTGTCTCCCGCTGTGCTTTTGCCATACTGCGCCCCGCCCGCGGGCACTTCAAGTCGCCCCTTGCGGCGCGGCACGATTTGGGAAACCTTTGCAACAGGTTTTCCCGAAAGGCTCCAAATGCAAGACGCACCCCAAAACCCTATCCCCGAAAAAACCACCGGCGTGGCACATCTCTTTGCCGCAACGCGCTATTCTTTTCAGGGCCTGCTCCGCCTGTGGGGGGAAACCGCCTTTCGCCACGAGCTTTTGGCGGGTCTGCTCGGGCTTGGGCTGCTGCTCGGTATGGGGGCGCCAGCGCTCTGGATCGTGGCTGTGGCGGTGCTGGCGCTCCTCACACTGGCGATCGAGGCGCTGAACACGGCCATCGAGGAAATCGTGGATCATGTCTCCCCGGAGTGGTCGCGCGCCGCCAAACACGCCAAGGACATGGGCTCTTTTGCGGTCATGGCGCTGCTCTTGGCCACGGGGCTGGTCTTTGGCTGCGCGCTCTGGAGCAGCTTTACAGCATAAATAGTATCCGCTCACAGGCTATCCACAAGTTATTGGGGTTATCCACAACAAATAGCTTTACAGGGCCAGAACGCCCCGCTTACCATATTTGGTAGGACAACGGGGTTAAACCCCATCCTATCGGGCACATCAGGCTGTTTGCGCGGCATAAGAGCGGGCAGCCTGACGCAAAATGAGGTGGCGAAATGGCACTATCAGAGCACTATATCGACGACGAAATTCACCCCATCGACATTGTGCAGAGCCTTGCCTCGCACAATGACTGGGAGTTCGACCGCGTGGCCGACAACCAGATTTCCATGTCTGTCGAAGGCCAGTGGCGCACCTATGGGGTCACGCTCGCCTGGTCTGACTATGACGAGACCCTGCGGATGATCTGCACCTTCGAGATGGAGCCGCCCGAAGACCGCCTGCCCGATCTTTACGGATCGCTCAACGAGGTCAACGATCAGTGCTGGACAGGGGCCTTCTCCTACTGGGCCGAACAAAAGCTGATGGTCTACAAATACGGCCTCGTCCTCGCGGGCGGCATTCTGGCCTCGCCCGAGCAAATCGACACGCTGATCAACAACGCGGTCTTTGCCTCTGAGCGCTACTACCCGGCCTTCCAGCTTGTGGTCTGGGGCGGGCGCACGCCACGGGAGGCGATGCAAGTCGCCATTGCAGAGGCCTACGGCCACGCGTAACCTACCCCCGAACGCTTTTGGGGGCAGATATGACATATTCTGATATTGCAACAAAAGGCCTTGTTTTGCTGGGCTGCGGCAAAATGGGCTCGGCCATGCTCGAGGGCTGGCTCAAGGGCGGGCTGCCCGCCAGCTCTGTCTATGTGATTGATCCAAAGCCCTCCGAGTGGCTCAAAACCACGGGCGCGCACCTGAACACAGAGCTGCCCGACGCCCCCGCCATTGTGATTGTCGCCGTCAAGCCGCAGATGATGGGTGCGGCCCTGCCCACGCTTCAGGCCATGGGCGGCGGCGCAACACTGGTGATCTCTGTCGCCGCAGGCACGCCGATCAAGCATTTTGAGGCCGTGCTTGGCGCCGATACCCCGATCGTGCGCGCCATGCCCAACACGCCCGCCGCCGTCGCTCAAGGCATCACCGCACTGGTCGGCAATTCGGCCAGCACAGCGGCCCATCTCAACGCCGCCCAAGCCCTGCTTGAGGCCGTCGGAACAGTCGTGCGCCTGAAATCCGAAAGCCAGATCGATGCGGTCACAGGCCTGTCAGGCTCCGGCCCCGCCTATGTCTTCCATCTGATCGAATGTCTCGCCGCCGCCGGCGAAGCCCAGGGCCTTGCGCCCGATCTGGCGCTGCAACTCGCCAAGGCCACAGTCGCCGGCGCCGGCGCCCTCGCCATCGCCTCAAGCGAGACACCGAGCCAGCTGCGCGTCAATGTGACAAGCCCCAATGGCACAACCCAAGCGGGCCTTGACGAGCTGATGGACAGCGACCGCGGCCTGCCGCCGCTGATCCGCCGCACAGTCGCCGCCGCCACCAACCGCTCAAAGGAGCTTGCGCGCGATGCCTGATCCCCGTGTGCCCCCCATCGGGTTTGACGACTTTCTCAAAGTCGATATCCGCGTCGGAACCGTGATCGACGCCGCGCCCTACCCCGAGGCGCGCAAACCCGCGATCAAACTGGTGGTGGATTTCGGCAACGAGATCGGTGCGAAAAAATCCTCCGCCCAGATCACAGACCATTACACCCCCGAGGCGCTGATCGGCCAACAGGTCATCGCCGTGGTCAATTTCCCGCCAAGACAGATCGGCAAGTTCATGTCCGAAGTGCTTGTTCTGGGTCTGCATGATACAGAGGGTGGCGTCGTGCTTTTGCGCCCCGACACCCCTGTGCCCAACGGCGAAAGAATGAGCTGAACCATGAAAAAAATCCTGATCTCCCGCGCCCTGACCGAGGCCGTCATGGAGCGCGCCCGCGCCAGCTATGATGTCACGCTGCGCAGCGCCGACAGCCCGATGAGCGCGGCCGAAATGCGCTCCTCCCTTGTGCTCTATGATGGCATGATCCCGACATTGGGCGATCTGTTTTCAGCCGGAATTTTTGCCGAATTCGGCCGCACAAAGTGCAAGATCCTCGCCAATTTCGGGGTCGGCATCAACCATATCGATGTGGCCGCAGCGCGCGATCACGGCATCACGGTGACAAACACTCCGGGCGCCGTGACAGATGCCACCGCCGATATCGGCCTCACCCTGCTCTTGATGTCGGCCCGCCGCGCCGGCGAAGGCGAGCGCCTCGCCCGTTCGGGCCGCTGGACAGGCTGGACCCCGACCCAGATGCTCGGCAGCCACGTCAGCGGCAAAACACTCGGCATCGTCGGCATGGGCCGGATCGGGCAGGCCATCGCACGGCGCTGCCACTTCGGCTTTGGCATGAGCGTCCGGTTTTTCAACCGCTCGCCAAAAGAGGTCGATTTCCCGGCAACGCAGATCGCAAGCCTTGAAGCCCTCGCCGCCGAGGTCGACTTTCTGGTCGTCGCCACACCCGGCGGCGCAGACACAACCCATCTGATCAACGCGAGCACCTTTGCCGCCATGAAACCGACAGCCCATTTTATCAATATCGCCCGCGGCGAGATTGTCGATGAAACGGCCCTGATTGCCGCCCTGCAGGCGCGCGCCATCGCCGGCGCCGGCCTTGATGTCTACGAACATGAACCAGAGCTGCCCGAGGCGCTGCGCCGGCTCGAGACAGTCACACTGCTGCCCCATCTTGGCACAGCCACAGAAGAAGTCCGCGACAACATGGGCCATATGAGCCTTGATAACCTTGACGCCTTCTTTGCCGGCAAAACACCCCCGAACGCGCTCTAATGCTTGACGCCCGCGCATCTGATGGGTGATCTTGGCCAAACTCTCAAGGAAAGTGACCCCATGCACCAGCCCGTCATCTCAGGAACCGGCGTGTTCACGCCCCGCGAAACGATCACAAACGCCGAGCTGGTGGCCTCCTTCAACGCCTACGCCGAGGCCTTCAATGCCACACACGCCGATGCCATCGCCGCTGGCGACATCGAAGCCAAGGCCGGCTCCTCGGTCGAGTTCATCCTCAAGGCCTCAGGCATCGAGCAACGCTATGTGATGGACAAAAAAGGCGTGCTCGACCCCGCCATCATGCACCCGGTTTTGCGCGAGCGCACCGATGACGAGCCGGGCATCATGGCAGAAATGGCGCTGGATGCCTGCCAAAAGGCGCTCAAAGCGGCCGGCGTCGCGGCCAGCGAGGTCGATCTCGTGATCTGCGCCGCCTCCAATCATGAGCGCGCCTACCCCGCCATCGCCGTCGAAATCCAGCAGCTCCTCGGCGCGGGCGGTTTTGCCTTTGATATGAATGTCGCCTGCTCCTCGGCCACCTTCGGCATTCAGGCCGCCTCCGATATGATCCGCGCAGGCTCCGCAAAGAAGGCCCTCGTGGTCAATCCCGAAATCTGCTCGGGCCATCTGGAGTGGCGCGACCGCGACTGCCATTTCATTTTCGGCGATGTCTGCACCGCCACCCTGATCGAGCGCGAAGATGCGGCCCGAACCCCGCTCTTCAAAATCCGCTCGACCCGCTGCGCCACAGAATTCTCCAACAATATCCGCAACAACAACGGCTTTTTGCGCCGCACCCGCACCCGGGGGCAGACCTTGGATGACCGCCGCGATATGCAATTCATGCAAGAAGGCCGCAAGGTTTTCAAAGAGGTCGTGCCGATGGTCTCCGCCCATATCCTCGCCCATCTGGAGGCCGAGGGCCTCACAGCCGGGGCGCTCAAACGGATGTGGCTCCACCAGGCCAACAAAAGCATGAACGATTTTGTCGGCCGCAAGGTGCTGGGCCGCGTGCCCGCCCCCGACGAACAGCCCAACATCCTGCAAGATTACGCCAATACGTCCTCCGCCGGCAGCATCATCGCCTTCTCCAAACACCAATCCGGCCTCGCGCCCGGCGACATCGGCGTGATCTGCTCGTTTGGCGCCGGCTACTCCGTTGGCTCGGTGATCGTTGAGCGCCTCTAACCCTTTTTCTTTCCAGAAATATCCCGGGGGGAGGGTCATAAGCCTGTGGCTTATGACCCCGGGGGGCTGGCCCCCCGCCCCGCGCGCCGCAGATCTGCGACGGCCTGAGGCCGGCGGTTAAGCCCCGCCAGAAATCTCGCCTGTAATCTTGCCCGCAATCTTGCCAGAAATCTCGTCTGTAATCTCACCCGCAATCTCGCCGACAGCCTCGCGCCAATGGCGGCGGCACAGGCTCACATAGGTCTCGTTGCCACCCACCAGAATTTGCGCCCCGTCCATCAGCGGCGTGCCGTCCGGCCCGTTGCGCACAACCATGGTCGCCTTGCGCCCGCAGTGGCAAATCGTGCGCACTTCGCGCATCTCGTCGGCCCAGGCCAGCAAGGCCGCCGAGCTTGGAAAAAGCTCGCCCCGAAAATCGACCCGCAGCCCGTAGCACATCACGGGAATGTGAAGATCATCCACCGCCCGTGCCAGCTGCCAGACCTGTTCTTTCTCCATAAAATGCGCCTCATCGACAAAAACACAGGCCACAGGCCCCTGCTCCAGTCGCGATTTGATCTTCTCAAACAGGTCATCCCCCTGAGAAAACGTGTCCGCATCCGCACCGATTCCGATTCGGCTCGCAATCCGGCCCTTGCCCGCGCGCTCGTCAAACGCCGCCAGCATCAGATAAGGAACCATCCCGCGTTCGCGATAATTATGCGCCGCCTGCAAAAGCACGGCCGACTTTCCGGCGTTCATGGTCGAGTAATTGAAATAAAGCTTAGCCATGAGGTGTTTTAGCTCTAAACCACAGGTTTTCAAGCCGTTTGGGCCGAAAAACAAGCCGTCCGTCCGTCTGCCGCGCGCCGCCCGCAGCGCCCATAAAAAAAGCCCTGCTGCCTGATCAAACAGACAACAGGGCGCACTCGTTACCTGCTGGGGCCGCGCGGCTTATCCGTGCAGACAGGCCACTGGGGATGGAGCATACACGCACCACGCGACCCCGAGGGCTTTTGCAAGGCGCATACAAGCCCTGCGCAAAACCCTTACGCTTGGCGACTATAACACGCGTCGCCCACTCACTAACACCTGAAAACCGCAGGTTATTACACCATGACATTTACCAACAAACCGTTTAATGGGAAACCCATTGTTCAATTCCCCTATGATTGGTCTATCGGGGAAAAGTTGGGAAAGAGTTAATGGCAGGCATCGGAAGCTACTTAAAAAAGCACACAGAAGCTTTGGTCAAAGATGTAGGAATAGAACCCGCCTGCACCCTGACCGGCAAATCCAAGGCCACTTTGGGCCGCTATTATTCAGACAATGAAGAGCACGCAGATCGCTTTATGCCGATTGACGCGGTGGCCGCCCTCGAAGAGGCCGCCAGCTTCCCCCATGTCACCTCGGCCCTCGCCGATCTCAAGGGAATCACCCTCTCCTACGACGACCGCCGCCGCAACACAGCCGACAAAGGCGGCATCAATGCCGATGTCATCGCGCTCAGCCAGCGTTTCGCCATGCTGATGGCCGAATATCAGCAATCCATTCAGGACGGCGTGATCACGGTCAATGAGGCCAAACGCCTGCTCAAGGAAACAACCGCCTTGCAGCAGGTTCTGATCGAGATGAAGCTACATCTCGAAGACGGCCCGCTCTAAAGCGGCGCGCCCGCGCCGCAATCACACCAAGGCGCTACCCGCGCGGCGGCAGCGCGCCGCTGCCGCCCTCGGCCACCCCGCCATAGTCGCGGCGCGTGTGCAAAAGCGGCGTGCCATCCGGCCCCAGAGTCACAGTCTGCACCGCTCCAAACAAAACATGATGTGTGCCCACAAGGCTCTGTTCGCTCAAAAGGCACTCATAGCTTGCAAGCCCGTCCTCAAGTCGCAAAAGCCCGCTGCCGGTCCGCACCCAGCGCCCTTGGGCAAAGCGGTCCTCGCCCTGCCCGCTGCGCCCCGCAAACCGCTCCGAAAGCGCCTGATGCGCCGCGCTCAAGAGCGTCACACAAAATACACCATTGGCGCGGATCAGCTGCGCAGTGCTGCTCTCGTGATGCAAACAAATCAGCACGCGCGGCGCATCCACATCCGCCGACACGCTCGAAAACGCCGTCACAGTGACGCCGCCGCGCCCCGCAATCCCGTCAGTCGTCACGATATAAACAGAGTTCGCCGCCCGGCTCATCGCCTCAAGAAACCGTCCGCGCAAATCGCCCTGTGCCTGATCGCTCATAGTGCCCGTCCTGCCTGCTTCATTTCTCCGCCCCCGCTCTGCCACGCCCTCC
>JAHBAM020000174.1 GCA_018500125.2 Roseobacter sp.
AGATGTGTATAAGAGACAGGCCTGCGGCCCACGGGGCGGGGGCTTTACGGATACATCGCCTTTGGCGGCGAAATAGAGACGGATTATGCGCTGGGCCGGCGTTCGACGCATTTCACAGGCGGGCTTGGGGCGGCGCTTGTGTCGGGCGCTGTTGTGCCGCTCGGGGCCGACGCCAAGCCCGATCAGCCGCCCCGCCGCCTGAAGCCGGATGCGCGGTTTGACGGCGGGCGGCTGCGCTTTGTGAGCGGGCCGCAGACCGGGCTGTATCATCCGGATATGCTTGCGGCTTTTGAGACGACGCGCTTTCGCAAGAGCGGCCATGCAAACCGGCAGGCGGCCAAACTTGAGCATGATGGCGCGCCTTTTGCAGCCGAGGGGCAGCTCGGGATTGTCTCGGAAGTGATTGTTCTGGGCGATATCCAGATGACCGGGCAAGGCGAGCCTTTTGTCTTGTTGGCCGAACATCAGACCATGGGCGGCTACCCGCGGATCGGCGCGGTGATTGCGCAGGATGTGGCGCGGATCGCGCAGGCGAGTGCCGGCGCCGAGCTTTGGTTTGAGCGGATCACGCTTGCGGAGGCCGACGCGCTGCACACGCCTGACAGCGAGCTTTTGCGCAGGATTAGAGACACAACCGAGCCGCTTGTGCGCGACCCGCACGAGATAGGCGATTTGCTGGGCTATCAGCTGATCAGCGGAATGATCACAGGACAGGAGGATTAGGACATGGTTATGAAAGTCGATCTCAATTCGGACATGGGCGAGGGCTTTGGCCCCTGGAGCATGGGCGACGACGGGGCGCTTCTGGATGTGATCACCTCGGCCAATATTGCCTGTGGATTTCACGCGGGGGACCCTGATGTTATGGCGCAGACCATGCGGCTTGCGGCCCAGAACGGGGTGGGTATCGGGGCGCATCCGGGGTTTGCGGACCTCAAGGGCTTTGGCCGGCGGCGGCACACCCTTGGCGCAGAAGAACTGGGCAATCTGATCGCTTACCAGCTTGGGGCCGCTGAAGGCATGGCCAAGAGCCTTGGGGCGCGGGTGCGGCACTTTAAGCTGCATGGCGCTTTGGCGAATATGTGTGCCGAAGACGCCGATCTGGCCCGGACCTGTTACAGCGCGGCGCTGCGGGTGAACCCCGATATTATCCTGATGGTTCTGGCCGAGACGGCGCAGCAGGCCGTTGTGCAGGAGCTGGGCGCGCGCTGGGCGGGGGAGATTTTTGCCGACCGCGCCTATGAGGACGACGCCACGCTTGTCGACCGCTCAAAGCCCGGCGCTGTGTTGCATGATGCGGAGGCGGCGGCGGAGCGGATTCTCGGGATGCTGCGCGAGGATGCGATTGTTGCAAAGAGCGGCAAGCGGATCCCGGCGAAGATCGACACGATCTGTTTGCACGGCGATACGCCCGAAGCCGTCGAGATGGCCCGCGCGCTCAGAACCAAGCTGAGCGCGGCGGGCGTGACGCTCGCGCAGTTTTAGGGGGAAGCGGCGCGCGCTGTGATCAGGCCGTGCGGGCGCAGAGGGCATCACCTATGCGCAAGAGCTGGACGGGTTGGAGACGGGGGTCTTTGGACAGTGTCACACCCTTTCAATGCGCCCGTCCGGAGCGATGTGAACTGTGTCACCCGACTGAAACGGCGGATCGGGTAGAACGACAACCGGAATGGTCGGCCAGCCCATTTGACGGGCAACAACGACGCCCACAGGCAGGATTGCATCGCGCCCGCCAAGGATCAGCGCTTTGGGGGCGACGCCTTTGTAAAACAGCTCGAGGATCACCGCCGAGGAGCTGCTGGAGCCAATGAGCTGCGGGAGCACGAGGATCTTGTCCTTGATGGCCTGACCGCGCTGTGGATGACCGGCGAGTGTGACCTCTGAGGTGACAGGATTGACGCCGCCCCAAAAGCTGATCGGGGCGTCAAAGCGCAGAACCTCGCCCTGTGCTGTGCCTTGGAAAAGAACGTCGGCGTGCCAGCTCATGTCCAAAGCTCCTGATCCCAGATCACGCGTCCCGCCTGTGCGCTTTGCACGCAGTCGGACAGGGCGCCAAAGACCGGTAGATGTCCGGTGTTGCCGGTGGCGTAATGCGCGAATTTGGCGGAGTTGGTCATCATGACGCCCGGCTCGGCGGGGAGAATTGGGGTCACGACCACGCAGGTATCCACCACAAATTCCACACCGAGCGCGGCGAGCGCCTTATCTGCGCCGCTGGCTTCAAGCTCGGTCAGGGTATGGCGGCCCATGCAGATATAGACCGGCACCTTGAAGGCCGTGCCACGCGCGAGCCGCAGCACCTCCTGACATTCGGCTGTGCTGAAATGCGGGCTGCCCAGCGCCACGCTGTCGATGGGTCCGGCCTTGGCGAGGCTGAGACGATCGCGCGCCTCAAGGATCATCTCATGTGTGAGAGAGAGGGTCTGTTCGGGGGCGGCCCCGCCGAGGGCGCTGGAGAGGTCGGGGGCTTCTGGCGTGATCCCGACAATATGGGTCAGGGCGACAGCTCCGGTCGAGGCTGCGCCGGCGCAGAGCGCCTTGAGATCGTCATCGCTGGCACCGCCGGGCATCCCTGTGACGGCGCAGACCGTTTCGCCGGCGAGCCGCCCGATCATTGACCCGAGCACGGGAAAGAAGGCGGATTGCGCGCGCAGGGCCGGGTTTAATCCGCTCACATCCAGCACCAGTTTGGCGTGGCGGTTTTGGGACATATGCAGCCCGTAATAGGGCGCACGGGCCGAGATTGCGCAGGCGATATCGAGAAAATCGCCATAGCGGTTGGTGCGCGCGCCCAGCACCGTATTTGTGAAGGCGACAGCGTTTGACTCGCCCCAGGCGACCTGCTGACCCAGCGCAGGCCGCGCGCCCGCCTGATAGGGCGCGCAGGTCCAACTGGGCGTGCAGCCCATCCGCTCATGCGCCACCATCAGGCGATAGGCCATCTTGCGCTCTGCGGCGGGCAAGCGGGATTGATCGGGCTTGAGCAGATTGAGCGCGCCGACATTTGTTGTTGAGGGCACTTTGACGCGAGCGCCGTTTTCGACCAGCTTCTCGCAATAGAGCGCGCCGGAGTCGCCGTGATAGAGGCAGCCGTCGATATGGCTTGAATGGAAATCCACCAACCGCTCCGCCCCGAGCATCCGGGCGGTCTCGGTCACGACCTCAAGTGCCATGCGGTCCCCTTCGGTGCCTGTTGCGCCGCTGAGAATTGCCTTTTCTTCGTGGGTCAGAAGCATAGCACACCAGAACCATTCGGGTTAACGAGGAGTCATTGCTGCGCTGGTTTCTTCCATGACACAAGACAAAATGTCACGACCAGAGGCCATATCCGTGCACAGCGCCGCCCCCAAAGCCAAAGAGACGCGCCACGCAGGGACGGGCGACAAAGGCCGCAAAGCTCAACGGTAGCCTGACTGGCCTTGTCCGCTTGGCCCGCCTTACGAGGCATCGGCCAGAGATCGCACTGAGTGGCAGATATTACCCGCCTATGCGTGTTTGCAGAATCTGCATAGTGGTGTGGACTGTTCACAGCCTGCGACAACGGTTGGATTGCTCAGTCTCGCCAAGCCCCGGAACGAACCACAATCTTGTGAGACCGTACCCCGGAACCCGCCATTAGCCGTAGGAAAACCGACACGCCGACATAGGTTGACTTTGAAAATGGCAACGCAAACGCAAACGCTGCAAAAGCAGGTGTTCATCACTTCGCGGGAACCGTTGCGCTCCGGGCAGGCGGCAAAAATGGATCAAGTCAGACCATTGACTTGGGTATAAGAATCTGCTGATATAAATTGAACATAAAGTTCAAATATGAACAATCGTCAGGAGGACGCTATGGCTGCGCCGAAACAATTCCCATCTATCGAACCAAGCGACGTGGAAATTCCAGATGGAAAATCGCTGGGTGAATGGATCGAGAGTCGCGTTGCGCGTTATGAAACACGAACGCTGGACTGGAATGCCCTGAAGTTTCAGGCTGATTATGATCCAAAATACAAACGCGCTCAGATGCGCTATATCGGAACGGGTGCGACCGGTGTCGTGGCGGATGACAATGTTGTTCCAGCAGAGAATTTCACATTCTCGACCATGGTGCTTCCTGCGGGTTGCGAAGGTCCGCTTCACATTCACCGCGACGCTGAAGAAGTGTTTTTCATCCTTAAAGGTCATAAGATCCGGCTGTTTATTGAACACGAAGGTGAAGAAGTCGAAACCGTATTAACGGAACGCGACATTATCTCTGTGCCGCCGGGCGTGTATCGCGGTCTGCGCAATGAGGGTATCGAGGAAGCATTGATGTGTGTAATGATTGGAAACCCAAAACCTGTTACACCAACATATCCGGATGACCACCCTGTCGCGAAGTTGAAACGGTAAGCTGCGATGGCTGAGGTTCAGGAGAAAACATCAGGAGGGATCACCTATCAGGAGCGGGACGGCTCTGGTCACGCCTTGGTGTTTCTCCACGGCATCGGCTCCAACGCGTCTTCGTTTTTGCCGCTTCTGGACCTGCTTCCAGCTGACCTTCGAGTGATTATCTGGAATGCGCCCGGATACGGTGGCTCCAGGCCGCTTGCCATGGAGTGGCCTGATGCGAAGGATTATGCCGATGCCTTGGCCGGATTATTCGATCGCCTGGACATCTCGGCCGCGACGGTTGTCGGGCATTCTTTGGGAACACTGATTGGTGCCTCTTTCGCGGCGCAATATCCTCAGCTGGTTGAGCGCTTGATCTTGGCCTCCTGTGCCAGTGGTTATGGCAGCCCGAAGGGGTGCAAACTGCCTGCCGATGTCGGAAAACGGATCGAAGAGCTGGAGCTTCAAGGCCCGTCGGCCTTTGCCGCAGAGCGCGCGCCGCGGCTTGTGTTTGAACCGCGCTTGAACCCCGATATCGTTGCCCGTGTGCAGGAGGCGATGTCACAGGTGGAGCGTGGCGGATATGCCCAAGCTGTCCGGATGTTGGCCTCGGGAGACCTGCCTGCACTGATGTCGCGGGTTCCAGTGGAGACGGGATTCATCATTGGTATCAACGATCGGATCACGCCAGAGCAACAGACGCTCAACGCGGCCCTGGCTTGGGGCAAGGCGACGGGGAAAAGCCCGCAAATCATCCGGATCAATCAGGCAGGTCATGCTGTTTATCTGCAAAAGCCGCAGGAGTTTATCGAAGCTCTTGCAGCCTTTGGAACTCAGAGGGCTATTGTCGACAGACAGGCGGCTGCCGCTGCCATAGGGAGATAGAGATGAGCAATCCAACCAGAGTAGGGTTCTTGCGGGGCATTGTTATGCGCGCGCCAGATATCACGAGCACGACTGATTTTTATACCGAGTTTTGGGGCCTCAAGGTTGTGAAATCCGAAGGCAACATGACTTATCTGCGCGGCACCGGCCCTGAGCCGTTCATCTATGGTCTCAAGGACGCCGCCACTTACGGAATCGAATATGTGCATTTTGGTATGGAAAATCGCGCCGAAATGGATGCGCTTTACACTCATGTAAAAGCTAAGGGAGCGCCTGTGCTGGGCAAACCCGCGACCTTTGACGATTTCATAGGCGGTTACGGCTTTGAGGTCCTCGATCCTGATAACAGGCGCCTGCGCTTCACGACTGATCTGAAAATGAATGCTCAGGATGATGAATTCGCCTATCCGCGCAAGGTTTCTCATGTGGTATTGAACACACCCGATCTGGAGGCGCTGGAACAATGGTATCAGGATGTTCTTGGCTTTCGCACCAGTGATTATTCAGCGGATATGATGGTTTTCATGCGCTGCAACCGCGACCACCACTCCATTGCTTTGGTCCGTGCGCAATATCCCTCCATCAACCACGTGGCCTTCGAAATGCCGGACCTGGACAGCTTTATGCGGGGCATTGGTCGCATGAAACAAAAAGGCCAGGTGCCCAGTTGGGGGCCGGGGCGGCACGGGCCGGGGAACAATCCTTTTGCTTATTTCGTTTCTCCGTCGGGCTATGTGATCGAGTTTACTTCTGAATTGCAGCAAATCGACGAAGCCACCCACGAAGCGAAAGTCTGGTCGCGCACCGACCCAGATTCGATGGATCGCTGGATGACCGCCGGCCCGCCAACACCTGCGCAGCGCGCGGTCATGGCAGGTCGCCCTGACGTCGGGTTCCCAGAACTCAGGAAAGACTAGGCACATGGATTTGGGGTTGAAGGACAAAACGGTTGTCGTGACCGGCGGTTCCTCGGGGATTGGGTTGGCAACCGTGCGCGCGGCTTTAGCTGAAGGGGCCAAGGTTGCGTTCTGTGCGCGCGGTGCCGACCGTTTGTCGAAGGTCGTTGATGAACTGATCCGTGAGTATGGCGGCGAGCGGATAATGGCCCAAGCCTTTTCGGTGTTGGATCCTGCCGCCAACGCGGCCTTCGCGGCGCAGGTGGCCGAACGTTTCGGGGGCTGCGACGCGCTTGTCACCAACGCAGGTCAGGGCCGTGTGTCAACTTATGCCGATACCAGCGATGCCGATTGGCGCGAGGAGCTGGAGCTGAAGTTTTTCAGCCAGCTATACCCGATCCGCGCGTTTGAAGCGCAACTGCGTGCCACAGCCAGCGGCTCGATCACGGCGGTGAACTCCCTGCTCGCCTATCAGCCCGAGCCTCACATGGTTTGTACCTCAGCAGCGCGTGCGGGAGTGCAGAGCCTTCTGAAATCACTGGCAGTAGAATTGGCGCCTGAGATCCGGGTGAACTCGATCCTTTTGGGTCTGGTCGATAGCCAACAATGGCAGCGCCGATTTGATGCGCGAGAGGATCAGAGCCAATCGCGCGGCACGTGGTTTGCTGAACTGGCTGACCGAAAGGCAATTCCGCTGGGCCGCCTTGGTCAAGCCGAAGAAGCCGCCAAAGCACTCGTTTTTCTTGCTTCGCCCGCTGCCAGCTACATCACTGGCGCGAGGTTGGAAGTGTCCGGCGGCGTCTCCCGCTTTATTTGACCTCTCGAATAGAAAGACCGATCATGACCGATACTGTTGGTTACCAAATTGCCCGAAGCCTTGCAGATGCAGGCGTCACGACTGTTTTCGGGGTCATATCAATTCACAATATGCCCCTCCTGGATGGCATCGCCGAACAGGGGCGCATTCGCTTTGTGCCCGCTCGAGGCGAGGCAGGTGCGATGAACATGGCCGATGCGTTTTCGCGGGTTTCAGGACAGATTGGTGTCGTTCTGACCTCGACCGGCACGGCGGCGGGCAACGCGGCGGGCGGGCAAGCCGAGGCACTGACAGCGGGCAGTAAGGTGTTGCACATCACCACGCAGGTCGATCGCGAATTTATGGATCGCGACCGCGCCGCTATTCATGATGTTCCCAAACAACCTGAGATGCTGAAAGGTGTCTCTAAGGCGTATTTTCGAATATGGGATGAGAAATCAGCGATCGGGATCGTGGATGCTGCGATCCGTGCTGCCAGCACGCCACCCACGGGACCAGTCAGTCTGGAGATTCCGGTGGATGTTCAGCGCCTTGATGCGGTGAGCGAATATAGGCTGTCGCCGTTTGTCCCCGCGGTGCCCGGTTTTGATGAAGCGCAAATTGATGCACTGGTAGAGCTGGTAAAGGCAGCCAAACGCCCGATGATCTGGCTTGGTGGTGGCGCGCGCGGGGCTTCGGCTCAGGCTGGCGCGTTGGTCGAACGTGGCTTTGGAGCAGTGACGTCCACTCAAGGGCGCGCAGTGGTGGCTGAGGATAGCCCCGGCACGCTCGGGGCTTTCAACATGACACCCGAGGCGCGCGGAATCTATGCCGCCGCGGACCTGATGATCGTCGTCGGCTCGCGGCTGCGCGGGAATGAAACCATGAACAACAAAATGGTTTTGCCGAAGCCGTTGGTGCAGATCGACGTTGAGCCAAGGCAATGCGGGCGCAACTACCCGGTTGATATGTTCTTGACCGGCGATGCTGCGCAAACGTTGCAGGCGTTGCTTGACCGGTTGCCAGAAGCCCTCGATGTGGACCCGCAGCAACGCTATGACATCTCTATTGCGCGCGCCAAATCCGAGGGTGCTTTACGCGACCGGCTTGGGCCTTACCAAGTGGTAGCGGATCACCTGTTAGGTGTTGTGCCTGCGGGGTCACATCCGTGGGTGCGGGATGTGACCATTTCTAATTCGACTTTTGGCAATCGCTATGTCCAGATTGCGGCCCCCAATCTCGGTGTTCATGCGCTTGGTGGTGGGATCGGGCAAGGGATCGCCATGGGGTGCGGCGCGGCTGTAGCGTCACCTGATGTGCGCACTGTGACCTTGTTAGGAGATGGCGGCTCAATGCTTGGGATTGCGGAACTGATTACGGCGGTTGATGAGGCCCTGAACGTAACCTTTCTTTTGATGAATGATGCAGCTTACGGTGTAATCGAGAATATCCAGGATGCCCAATATGACGGGAGGCGGAATTACTCCGCGCTCAAGACACCCGATTTTGGCAAACTCTGCGATGCCATCGATATGCCGTATATGAAGGTTGATGACATCGAAAGATTCGCAGAGATTTTCGACGCTTCCATGCAAGGCAAAGGTCCTATGGTGGTTGAGGTCGATATGGTGGCAATTGGTCCATTTGCCGAGGCATTTGCAGGCCCACCTGCTGGTGCCGCCGGAAGCAAGGTTTGAGGATGCAACATCTCGCTCTGATCGGGTTTGGGGCCATCGCCCGGACCTTCGTCACCACGCTGTTTGTGCAACCTGAGACGAGGCTGAACAGATTGTCCCTTCTGGTGCGCAGTGGTTCGCCTGACGAGAGTGAGGAACAGGTCCGCAAGCTTTGCGGGTCGCATATGATTGACGTGAAGGTATTTACGGATATGGCGGAGATGCTGGCGTCACATCCCGATCTTGTGGTGGAATGCGCGGGTCAGCAGGCGGTCGCTGAGCATGGCGCGGCCGTGTTAACTGAGGGTATTGATCTCTTGATAGCCTCGGTTGGGGTTTTTGCGGATCAGGACCTCTTCAACCGGCTCAAGACCATAGCGGCACGGAAGGGTGCCCAGATTATACTGCCTGCGGGTGCGATCGGGGGAATTGACGCGTTGGTTGCAGCCCGTCTGTCCGGGTTGAAAGCGGTCCGTTACGCGGGGCGCAAGCCGCCCGGCGCATGGAAGGGAACAGATGCGGAAAACCGAGTTGATCTGGATGCTCTGAAAGAGGAGGCGGTGTTTTTTGAAGGCACGGCCCGCGAGGCGGCAAGGATATTTCCCAAGAACGCCAATGTGGCCGCGACTCTTGCACTGGCGGGGCTTGGCATGGATCATACCCATGTGCGTCTCATCGCAGACCCCAATACGAACGAAAACACGCATGAATATCAGGTTAAATCGAACGCTGTGGATTATGATATGCGCCTTGTTGGCAAGGTGTCTGCGCTGAATCCAAGAACGTCCCTTTCTACCGCCTTCAGTCTCGTCCGCACCGTCCTCAATCGGTCGGATGTAATTGTGATATAGGAGCATGATATGACCTACCCCTTTCCAGATGGGCGCCTTTTTGTCGGCGGTGAATGGCAGTCAGGCACCGGTCCCGAAATCACATCGACTTTTGCCGCAGACGGCAGCGAAAACATGACCTTTGCTAGCGCGTCTAGGGATGATGTTCTGTCGGCCATTGATCGTGCGCGCACGGCACAGGCGGACCCTGCGTGGCGGAATCTCAGACCGCATGAACGGGCAACGTATCTATACCGAATTGCCGACGGAATTAGCGCCAATATTGAGCGGATCTCATGGCTTCAGAGCCGTGATACCAGCAAGACCCGCACCGAAGCGCACGCCCTGGCGGGGTCTGCGGCGGCCACGTTTCGCTATTTTGGTGCTGTTTTGGAAACCTCCGATGACCTTATGACCACCCCGCGTGGTGCGTATCAGAGCTTTTCCGTCCATGATTCGATCGGGCTTGTGAGTGCGATTACACCGTGGAATTCCCCGATTGCCTCTGACGCACAGAAAGCAGCACCCGCGCTGGCTGCGGGCAATGCCGTGCTGTTGAAGCCGGCCAGCTGGTCGCCCATCATCAGTCTGGAGCTGGCGCGGATCGTGGAAGAAGCAGGACTGCCCAAGGGGCTTTTGTCTGTTCTGCCCGGCTCGGGGCGCGAGGTTGGCAACCTGCTGGTCGAGCATCCTGATATTGGAAAGGTTTCATTTACTGGAGGCACCTCCACAGGACGGCATCTGGCACATTTGGCAGCTGAAAAACTAATGCCTATCTCGCTTGAGCTTGGGGGCAAATCGCCCACAATTGTGTTTGAGGATTGCGATGAAGATCTGGCTATCGCGGGCGTGCTCTTCGGTATTTTCTCCTCCACCGGGCAAAGCTGCATCGCTGGCTCGCGCCTCTTCGTACAGCGTAGCATCTATGACCGTTTCGTTGCGCGTCTGGTTGAGGGGGCCGAGGCGCTGAGGGTCGGGAATCCCTTTGATGCGCAGACGCAAGTGTCCTCCATGGTTCATGCCGATCACCGCGCCTCGGTCGAGGGTTATGTAAAAGCTGCCAGAGAGGAGGGTGGCGAAATCCTCACGGGGGGGGCGCGGCCGGAAGGGGCAGATTACAGTCAGGGAGCCTACTACCTGCCCACCATTATTGCTGGGTTGACCAATCAAGCTCATACTTGTCGCGAAGAGATTTTTGGTCCGGTGCTGGTCGTGATGCCATTTGATGATGAGGATGATGTAATTGCCATGGCAAATGACAGTGCCTATGGTCTCGCTTGCGGGATATGGTCGCGCGATCACCCCAAGTGCTGGCGGTTGGCACGGGCCATTCGGGCGGGCACAGTCTGGATTAACACTTTTAAGCAGTTTTCGATTTCGACCCCTTTCGGTGGCGATGGAGCCAGCGGTATGGGGCGTGAAAAAGGCAGGGAGGGACTGCGTGCCTACCAGCGGCAGAAATCCATCTACGAGGATCATTCGGGTCGGCCTCACCCATGGGCGCGTTGGCCCTGATCGGGCAAGTAAAGCGCGGACTCTATTTTGGGCGCGCGATATAGCCCAATGTCATGGAAGCCTGTTTCGCTGCTGATTGCACAGCCTCTTTGATCGGGCCTTCGGAGCTATGGCCTTCTTCAATAAAGCGGCTTTCGGGGCCAGAGACATTGATCGCGCCAACAGGCCGTCCGCGATGGTCCAGAACGGCGGCAGCGCAGGAGCCTATCCCAGCTTCGAAATTCCCTTCGCTCCAGGCAAACCCGGCCGCTTTGTCCAGCCGTGCCTGCGCCAGCACGGCGCTCAGGCTCATGGGCGTCTTGGCCGTGACCTGCTCCAACTTCACACCTGAGAACAGCGTGCGGAGCTCGTCTTCCGCCATTTCGGCCAAGATCGCGCGCCCGCCAGAAGACGTGTAGGACGGTAGCCGCGATCCGGGGCGCATATTGCTGACCAGATGGGTGTTGGGAGTCTCACGGCTCAGATAGATAAGATCGGTGCCATCCAGAATCCCGAAATGGGCTGACATACCTGTGCTATGTGCGAGCTCCAGCAGAAGCGGTTGGCAGGTCCGTACAATGTCGCGCCCATGGATTGCCTGTGCCGCAAGGCTGATCACGCCGGGGCCCAAGCGATATCCTGCACCTTCTTCGACTTGCTCGATCATGCGATTGGCCTCAAGGGTATGTATCAGGCGAATCAGAGTCGTTCGATTGATCCCCAACTCCTTAGAGGTGGTGCTAAGATTACGGCATCTGCGACCGTTTCCTATATGGCGCAGCAGGTTTAGCGCCCGCTCGACCGGGGGAACGGAATAGGAGGTTGATTCTGTTTCTTGTCGCTTTGTCATCTTGCTCACTCACACGGTTTCATCAAAATAGAACAAATTATACGTATTTGAACAGGCTCATAACACTGATTTTATGAGAAAACGTGCTGTGGAGGCTGTATCGCCGCGCTTTCCCAACCAAGTTCTTGACCCGTATAGCTTGTCAATCTATCATTTGAACATATCGTTCATAATAGAACAGGATGTGAAAAGTGAGTGGATTAAGAATAGGTATCTGCGGCGGAGGGATCGGCGGATTCAGCGCAGCTATTGCATTGCGTAAATCTGGGCATGACGTTCAGGTTTTTGAGCGGGCACCGGCATTCAACCGCGTGGGGGCCGATATCAACCTCACGCCCAATGCGGTCTTCGCACTAGACCAGCTTGGCGTTGGGGACTACCTGCGTGAAACCGCTGCGCGTCCGACCTTTCGTATCAGCCGCGACGGTGAAACCGGCGAAGAAACTTCCCGCCTACCAATGAGTGCGGCCGCTGAAGAGAAATACGGTGCGCCGCAGTTGACCATTCACCGTGCCGATTTATTGAAGGCACTGCAGGGACAGCTGCCAAAAGACAGTGTTCATCCGGGTATGTCGGCCAAAAGCGTCAAGCTCACCGAAGCGGGCGCAACGATCCTGTTCGATGACGACAGCAGTCTCGATTTTGACGTTGTGATTGGCGCTGACGGTATCCATTCCGCCGTCCGCACAGCGCTCTGGGGGCAGGACGATCCAAAATTCACCGGCATTGTGTCGTATCGCGGCGTATTTCCACGCGGCAAAGCGCCGGAGACGAAAGACACTGACGCCTTCACCAAATGGTGGGGAGAAGTATCGGAAAAGCAGATCGTGACATTTCCTTTGACGCGCGGCGAAGAGATTTTTGTTTTTGCGACGACTCCTCAGCAAGGTTGGACAGAAGAAGGTTGGACCTTGCCTGGTGATGTGGAAGAACTGCGCGCCGAATACAGCAACTTCCACCCTGATGCGCGGGCTTTGCTTGATGCCTGCGACGAGGTGACAAAATCTGCCCTGCACGTGCGCGAGCCAATGGAGCAGTGGTCAAAAGGCCATGTGACGATCCTTGGGGATGCCGCTCATCCGATGGTGCCGTTTATGGCGCAGGGGGCCTGCATGGCGATCGAAGATGCTGTCGTCTTGTCGCGTGTGTTGGATGGCGTTGAGATAGGCGAGGTCAAAGACGCGCTTATTCGGTATGAAACTGCGCGCAAACCACGCACTGCTCAGGTTCAAGAAAATTCATTGGCCAATGATTGGCTGAAAAAAGGTGGCAACGCCGATTGGGTTTATGGCTATGATGCCTGGGCCGTCGGGTTGACTTGAAGACCAACCAAGGAGGTGATCATGAAATACATTTTGAAATCCGCAGCGATTGCGGCCAGTCTATTACTGTCTGGCGGGACTGCTATAGCTGATACATATACGATGAATGCTGTGACTCTGGCCCCGCGCCAGGCCGATATCTCGCGTGGCTTTGCGATGTTTATCGACGAAGTCAACGCTAAGTTCGACGGTGAGTTCCAGATCAACTGGCGGGGTGGACCAGAAGTGATGCCGCCGTTCGGTCAGGCTGAGGCTGTGCGCAACGGAGCGATGGATATGACGTTCACCAGCCCAAGCTATTATTCGGGTCTGGTGCCTGCGTCATCTACTATGAACCTGTCGTTTAAATCCTACAACGAAATCCGCCCGACCGGCTATTATGAGCGGATGACCGAACTGCACGCCGAGCAAGATCTTGTGTTTCTTGGCGAAGTGCCGGCAACCGACCTTGCCTTTCATGTTTTTCTGAACAAACAAGTTGAAACCCTTGCTGATTTGAGCGGGCTTCGCATTCGTGTTTTCCCGACACTGCTGCCGTTGGTGAAGTCGTTGGGCGCAGAGCCTTTGGTTCTTCCGATGGGCGAAATCTACACCGCAATGGAGCGTGGCACGATCGATGGCTTCATGCGCGGGACTGTCGGCTGGGCCGAACAGTTTGACGGAGTTGTCACCCACGTCGTTTACCCTGGTGTCTATCGTGCCGGTTTTCCTGTTCTGGTAAACAAAAAGGCTTGGGGCGAATTGCCCGAAGATTTGCAAAATCGCATTACAACCTTCGTCCGCGACGATCTGGCGCCCCGGATCGATGCGATCTGGGCTGAGGATGTTGCTAGCGGTGTCGTCCAAATGGAAACAGCAGGCTTTGAGGTCGTGCAGTTTTCTGATGAAGATACAGCGCAACTGCGGGAGATTGCTATTGAGTCAGCGTGGAGTGTGATTTCTGATACCGCTGGTGCAGAGGTTGCCGCCGAATTGCGCAGTATGTTGATCGACTAAGTCTCATCATCTCAATAATCGTCGGGGCCGTGCTAAATGCTTGGCCCCGAAATCTCACGCGGGAGTGTTCTGATGTCCTTGGCCTACCAAAGTACTGTTCGCTTCTTCAGCCGGATGAACCTGTGGTTCGCTGTCGTAGGCGCTGGCATCTTGTTTTTCGCCACCGCTATCATCTTCATTGAAGTTATATCACGCGCGCTTGGTGCCGGATCTCGACTTTGGGTTATTGAAGTTAGTGAATACTCGCTTTTATACATTACATTTTTGGGTGCTCCATACCTGCTTGAGAAGAATATGCACGTGACGCTGGATCTTCTGTATGACAACCTGACATATCGCTGGAAGCTGTTGGCGAAATTGGTCAACTCAATTATTGGGTTTGCTATTTGCGTGGTGCTGGCCGTTGTGGGCGTGGATGTGTTGCTCGATCAGATGGGCACCGGTGTGCGCGTCACCTCGGTCATGGCCCCTCATAGATATTGGATCACGATGGCTTTGCCTGTCGGGATGTTTCTCATGGCGGTGCAATTCCTGTTTCAGGCGATTGGCGTGTTCTGGCGGGAGGGGGTCCGATGATCGAGTGGTATTATGTGATCGGCATGGTGGTCGGTCCGTTGCTTTTTTTGATGTTGATGGGGCTGCCTGTGGCGTTCTCCTTTCTGGCGGTGAATATCGTGGGCGCCTATCTGTTGATGGGAGGCATACCCGGTGTGCGGCAGGTGGTGATGAACACCATAGACTCCTTAACCAGCTTCACGCTGGTGCCGGTTGCTTTGTTCATGATCATGGGCGAGGGAATGTTCCAATCGCGCATTGCCGTTGATTTGATGGACACTTTAGACAAATGGATCGGCAAATTGCGTGGCCGCCTGGCCTTTATGGCTGTCGGCGGGGGCGTGATGTTCTCCTCTTTGACTGGCAATTCCATGGGTGCAATCGCTTTGCTTGGGTCGTCGTTGGTCCCCGAGATGGAAAAACGCGGCTACAAAAAGCCAATGTCACTTGGCCCGATACTGGGTTCGGCTGGCCTAGCCATCATGATCCCGCCCAGTTCGCTTGCTGTGGTGCTCGGAGTGGTGGCTGAATTGTCCATCGGCCGCATTCTTATTGGTATCATTGTGCCCGGGTTACTGATGGCACTGCTCTATACTGTTTACATATATGTTCGTGTCACATTGCAACCTGACCTCGCCCCTGCCTTTGAAGTTCAACCGGTGCCAATGTCTGAAAAGTTGCACGCGACAGCTGTGAATATTTTGCCACTCGGGCTTGTCATCTTCTCGGTCGTTGGCGTGATTTTTCTCGGCTGGGCTACGCCGAGCGAGGCTGCTGCAACCGGTGCTTTCGCCACACTTGGCCTTGCAGCGATCAAGCGGCGCCTCACGTGGAATGTGTTCTCCAAATCCATTCTGGGTAGCGCCAATATTTCAGTGATGGTGCTATTGATAGTGTCGGGGGCTGTAACGTTTACGCAACTTCTTGCTTATACTGGCGCAACCTTTGGCATGGTCGATGCCATTATCTCGCTGGATGTTGGGCCGAGCGCTATTGTGTTGACGATGCTTGGCTCTGTGATCTTCCTCGGTATGTTTATGGGGCCACTTCCAATCATGTTGATCACACTGCCGATATTTATCCCTGTTGTTCTGGAAGTCGGCTTCGACCCGATTTGGTTTGCGGCTATGTATTTGGTTGCGATCGAAACAGGTTCTACATCCCCGCCTCTTGGAGGGGCACTTTTTGTGATGAAGGCTGTGGCCCCCGCTGGGACAACAATGAATGAAATCTATCGCGCGGCGACCCCGTTCATTATTTGCGACTTGGTGGCAATCCTCATCCTATTCTACGTGCCGGAACTGGTAACAGTGCCGGTAGAGTATATGTTCCGGTAACCACGGGAGCTGTTGTGTGTATCGCGGGGGTTCCGATCAAGAGAGTGCCGATCCTCCGGTTGAACGCGCGCTCATGGAACGGATCGTCTACGGTCAGACAGGCGGGTTGGCCGCATGGATTCACGTGGGTGTTGGAAACCGTGGCGCAAGCGCCTAGCCTAGGTATTGCCGCCAGCTCGGGTCACAAGAAGCCCTGTTCGGAGTGGGAAGGTGGTCATTTGTGAACAAACGTCGATGTCGGACCGTCAGCCGGCATCGACGCCTGTTTTGATGTTCCATCCCAGGTCCAGAAGGTTGTGAACTTGGTCGTCAGCCATGGCCTCAGGCGAGCAGGCCGGCGTGGCGCAGGGCGTCGTCGATCAGCGCTTCTGTTTCGGGGCTGACCGATGTGAGCGGGAGGCGCACTTCGGCGTTGCAGAGGCCAAGGCGGGACATGGCGTATTTTGCGCCTGCGACGCCCGGCTCTTTGAAGATTGCGATATGCAGCGGCATGAGCTTGTCAAGCAGCGCGAGTGCTGTGTCGTAGTGGCCTGCGAGAGTTGCGTTCTGGAACTCGGCGCAGAGCTTGGGCGCGACATTGGCTGTGACCGAGATACAGCCGACACCGCCATGGGCGTTGAAGCCGAGCGCGGTTGCGTCTTCGCCCGAGAGCTGGATGAACTGTGCGCCGCAGGTGAGGCGCTGTTGTGGCACGCGGCTCAGATCGCCTGTGGCATCTTTGACGCCGACAATGCGGGGCAGTTTGGCAAGCTCGCCCATGGTTTCTGGGGACATATCGACAACCGAGCGGCCCGGAATATTGTAGATAATGATGGGCAGCGCGCAGCAGTCATGCACGGCGCGGAAATGTGCGATGAGGCCAGCCTGCGTCGGCTTGTTGTAATAGGGCGTGACGACGAGAATGCCGTTGGCGCCGGCTTTTTCAGCGGCTTGGGCGAGGCGGATCGCCTCGAGCGTGTTGTTTGAGCCGGCACCGGCAATCACAGGGACACGGCCCGCCGCGGCCTCGACAACGATCTGCACGACTTTGTCATGCTCGGCGTGGGTGAGGGTGGGGCTTTCGCCTGTTGTGCCCACGGGGACAAGGCCATGGGAGCCTTCGCCGATGTGCCATTCGACCAATTGTTTGAGCGTATCAACATCCAGCGCGCCGTTTTTGAACGGCGTGACCAGTGCAGGCATAGATCCTTTGAACATGATACGCTCCTTTTCGCTTCTTATGCAGTGCGCCGCCTTTCGTGATTGGAGGGGCGCTTGTTTGCAGGGTATGGTGGGCCTGTTCTATCCTGTCTCATAAGGAAAAATGCAAGAGATGTTTCGGTGTATCGCTTTATTTATGGGGCTTGCCCTGCTGCCGGCTGCGAGTTTGGCAGAGAGGCCTGCGGCGCCGCGGCCTTTGAGCGGGGCGTTTCAGGCGGCGGAGCGGGGCGACTGGGCGATGGCCGATCTTCTGGCGTCAAAGGCGGCACCGGAGGCGCGGGTTTTGATGCAATGGGTGAAGCTGCGCGCGGGTCAAGGCAGCGCCGAGGAGGTGCTCGGCTTTGTGCGGGCCTATCCGCATTGGCCGGGCCTTGCGCGGCTGGCGCAGATGAGCGAGGCGGCTGTGTCGGAGGCGGGCGGGGCCGAGCGGATCGCGTTTTTCCGGGCCTATCCGCCGCAAAGCAACCTTGGGGTTTTGAGCTATGCTGCGGCGCTGATGGAGGCCGGTGAGCGGGGCGAGGCGGAGGCCAGTCTTGTGATGGCGTGGCGCAGCTATGACATGGACGGGGCGTCGCAGGCGCATTATCTGGAGCGCCATGCCGACTTGCTTGCCCCGCATCATGAGGCGCGGCTTGATATGGCGCTTTGGCGCGGGCTGTCGGACGATGTGAGCCGGATGCTGCCTTTGGTGAGCGCCGGGCAGCGCGCTTTGGCGGAGGCGCGCCAAGGGCTGCGCGCGGGCGCGCCTGACCCTGCGCGCTTGCTTGAGGCGGTGCCTGTGGCGCTGCGCGGGCATCCCGGACTGGCGTATGAAGAGTTTCTTTGGGCCTATCACCGGGGCACCCAGCAGGAGGCTGTCGCGAAGATGCTGGCCAGCAGCCTCGCTCAAAATCTTGGCGAGCCTTTGCGCTGGGCGGGCTGGCGGCGCAGCCTTGTGCGCCAGTTGATGCGCGAGGGTGACGCGCAGACCGCCTATCAGCTTGCGGTGCACCACGGGCTGCATGACGGCAGCGCCTTTGCGGATCTTGAGTGGCTTGCGGGCTATATTGCGCTGCGCAAGCTCGGCAATGCGGCGCAGGCGCTTAAGCATTTTGCGCGGATGAAAGAGACGGTGGACTCGCCCATCTCTCTGGGCCGAGCGGGCTTTTGGAAAGGTGAGGCGCTGGCGAAGATGGGCCGCGCGGAGGAGGCGCTCGGCGCCTATCGTGCGGGGGCCGAACACCAGACGAGCTTTTACGGGCTTTTGGCGGCGGAACGGGCAAATATAGGCTCTGATATGGCCCTGAAGGGCGCCGAGTATTTCCCTGCGTGGCAAGAAGCCGAGTTTGCCAAGAGCGATCTGGCGCGGATTGTGGCGCTGGCGATCAAGACGGGTCGGATGAGTCTGGCGGAGCAGTTTATTCTTGCGCTGGGGGCGGAGGCAGACCGCAGCACGCTGGGCCAGCTTGGCAATTTTGCCACCGATCTGGGCGCGCCGCATCTGGCTGTGATGCTGGGCAAAGCGGCCGCGGCGCGCGGGATCGTCCTGCCTGCGCATTATTATGCGCTGCACCCGATGAAGGAGATGAGCCTGCCTGTGCCGATGGAAATGGCGCTGGCGATTGCGCGGCGCGAAAGCGAGTTTGATCCGTCTGTTGCCAGCGGTGCGGGCGCTCTCGGGCTGATGCAAGTGATGCCGTCAACGGCGCAGGAGGTGGCCGAAGGGCTGGATATCGGCTATGCCCGCGACCGTGTTTTGACCGACTGGGCCTATAACGCGACGCTCGGCGCGGCCTATCTTGCGACACTCTCGCAGCGCTATGACGGTAATGTTGTGATGATGGCTGCGGCTTACAATGCGGGGCCGTCGCGGCCCGACCGCTGGATGAGCGAGCGGGGCGATCCGCGCACGGGCGAGAGTGACGTGATCGACTGGATCGAGGCCATTCCGTTTAACGAGACGCGCAATTATGTGATGCGCGTCGCCGAGAGCCTGCCTGTGTATCGCGCGCGGCTGGGCAAGGCGGCGCATCCTTTGCCGTTTTCCCAAGAGCTTGTCGGCACGACACTGCGGATTGGCCGTTAGGCCATCTGGCGGGCGCGCCAGAGAGTGAAAAGGCCCGCGCAGACAACAACCACCGCGCCGATCGCGACATTCAGCTCGATGCTTTCGCCGAAGACAAGAACGCCGATAAAGCTCACGAAGACGAGCTGGAGATAGGCGAAGGGCTGCACGGCGCTGGCTTCGGCGGCCTCATATGTCTTGATCAGGAGCCAGTGGCCGAGCGCGCCGGTGATGCAGAGGGTGCCCATCCAGAGCCAATCTGACGGGATCATCGGCGTCCAATAGCTGGCGCCGATTGCTGTCATCATCACGGAGCCGGACACCCCCGTCCAGAAAAAGGATGTGGCGGCTGTGTCCTTGCGCGCGGCAAAGCGGGTGAGCAAGCCATAGAGCGCAAAGAGGAAGGCCGCGGCGAGCGGCACGACGGCGGCGGGGGAGAAGACGCCAAAGCCGGGCTTGAGTATGATCAGCACGCCGACAAAGCCGATAAAAATCGCCGTCCAGCGCCGCCAGCCGACGACTTCGCCCAGAATAGGGCCGGAGAGCGCGGCGACGAGCAACGGGTAGCTTGTGAAAACTGCGTGTGATTCGATCAGGCCGAGGAGGGTGAAGGCGTAGATCATCACGCAGATCTCTGTTGCGAGGATGAGGCCGCGCAAGATCTGCAAGAGCGGCTGCTCTGTGCGGGCGGCGGCGCGGATACCGCCGGCCTTGCGATAGGCGATGGTTGTGACGAAAGCCGCAAAAAACCAGTAGCGGACCATCACGACCATGAGGACATTGTATTCGCTGGCCAGATGGCGCGAGATGCCGTCTTGGACCGCGAAGACAAAGGTTGTGGCGATCATCAGGAGGACGCCGAGGCGGGTGTTGTTGCTGTCGGCCATGTTAGGGCATCCTTGCGAGGGTCATGTGACGTTTGCGGCCAAAGCCTGTGCGACGGGTGACATCAAAGCCCGCCTCGGCCAGAGCGCGGCGCACAAAGCCAGCGGCGGTATAGGTTGCGGCTGTGCCATGGGGCGCGGTCCGCTCGGCGATCTGTGCCATCAGGGCAGGCTCCCAAAGCTCCGGGTTTTTGGCGGGCGAAAACCCGTCGAGAAACCAGGCATCTGCCTTTTGGGGCATTGTAGAGACTGTTTTTCGGGCATCTCCGAGCACAAGTGTGAAGAGCAGATCATCGGTTTCAAAAGCGGTCTCGCCAGCCTGCCAGCGTGGCGCAAGCTCGGCGCTGAGCGCGGCGAGCGCGGGAAAGGCAGCCTGTGCGGCCAGCATATCCTGAGCCGCCATGGGAAAGGCTTCAAAGCTTGTGAAGTGTAGCTTTCCGCTTTGGCGGCTCTCGCGCCACAGCGCCAGAGCGGCGAGCAGGTTGAGACCTGTGCCAAAGCCGAGTTCGGCGATGTGAAACCCGTCGCGAAAGCGCGTGGGGAGATCATTGCCATCCAAAAAGACATAGGCCGTCTCCTCCAGCCCGTTTTCGAGACTGAAATAGGGGTCATCAAAGCGCTGGGACACGGGCACTTGGCCGTCGCGCCAAGTAAGCTCGGCTGGCTGGTTCATCTGGGGCTAATCCGATAGAGACGTGATTGAAGGACGTGATTGACGGACCATGCAACCGCTGTGAGGGAATGGCAATGGTAGACGTAACAGTGCGCGGCGCGGGGATTTTTGGCCTCTCGGTGGCTTGGGCCTGTCTGGAAAAAGGCGCAACCGTGCGGGTGATTGACCCGAACGGCGTTGGCGGCGGGGCGAGTGGAGGGCTTGTGGGCGCTTTGGCGCCGCACGTCCCTGAGCAGTGGAACGAGAAGAAGGAATTCCAGTTTCAGAGCCTGATTGCGGCGCAAGCATTCTGGCAGGCAGTCGGGGATTGGGCCAAGTTAGAGACGAGTTATGCGCGCACGGGACGTCTTCAGCCCTTGGCGGACGAGCGCGCTGTGACACTGGCGCGGGCGCGGGCCGAAACCGCCAAAGAGCTTTGGCGCGGGCAGGCGGAGTGGCGTGTGCTGGAGCGAAAAGCGCTGGCCGGGCCGCTGCCGGAGAGCGCAACGGGGCTTTATGTCTTTGACACGCTGAGCGCGCGGATGTTTCCGCGGCAGGCCTGTCTGGCGCTGGCCACGGCGATTGCGGCGCGGGGGGGCGAGGTTCTGCGCGCGGGCGAGGACCAGGGGCAAGTGGTCTGGGCGAGCGGGGTGCATGACCTTGAGCGGCTCTCGGCGCATTTTGGACGCGAGGTTGGCACGGCTGTGAAGGGGCAGGGCGCGCTGCTGGCCTTTGATATGCGACAGGGGCCGCAGATTTTTGCGAATACGGTTCATATCGTGCCGCATTGGAACGGGACTGTGGCGATCGGCTCGACCAGCGAGCGGGTGTTTGAGCACGCGCAGGGCACCGATGCGCAGCTTGAGGCTGTTTTGGAGAAGGCTTATGCGGCTGTGCCGGGTTTGCGCGGGGCCAAGGTGCTTGAGCGTTGGGCGGGCCTGAGACCGCGCGCCAGAAGCCGGGCGCCCATGTTGGGGCGTCATCCGCTCATCGAGGGGGCCTATATTGCCAATGGCGGCTTCAAGATCGGCTTTGGCATGGGCTGTGAAGTGGGGCGGGTGATGGCGGCGCTGGTTTTGGACGGGATAGACACTATTCCGGCGGAATTTGCGCCGGTGGCCTCGCTTTAGCTGCTGTCTCTTATACACATCT
>JAHBAM020000234.1 GCA_018500125.2 Roseobacter sp.
ACGGCTCAACCATATGGTTGGCCGCGTTGTCGAGACAGAGCTGCCGCTGATTTATCTCAATATGGTCGGCGGTCAGGATGATCAGGTGTTTGACGGCGGCTCCTTTGCGCTGAACGCCCATGGCGCGCTGGCGCATCAGATGGCAGTGTTTGACGAAGAGATGCGGATTGTGGAGCTTGCCGACACCGGCGAGGGCTGGAAAATCGTCAAAGGCGAGATGGCCGCTCTGCCCGACGCCTGGGAGCAGGATTACCGCTGTATGGTGGAGGCGCTGCGCGACTATATGGGCAAAACAGGCTTTACCAAAGTCTTGCTGGGCCTCTCGGGCGGGGTGGATAGCGCGCTTGTGGCGACCCTTGCTGTGGATGCGCTGGGCGCGGAAAATGTGCGCTGTGTGATGCTGCCCTCGGAGTATACGTCGCAGGCCTCGCTGAAGGACGCCAAAGACATCGCCACACGGCTCGGCTGCCGGTATGACATTGTCCCGATCACGGCGGGCCGGGAGGCTGTGAGCGAAACGCTTGCGCCCCTGTTTGAGGGCTATGCGCCGGATCTGACCGAAGAAAACATCCAGTCGCGGCTGCGCGGGCTCTTGCTCATGGCGATGTCCAACAAATTCGGCGAGATGCTGCTGACCACGGGCAACAAAAGCGAGGTCGCGGTCGGCTATGCCACGATCTATGGCGATATGGCGGGCGGCTATAATCCGATCAAAGACCTCTACAAAACCCGCGTGTTTGAGCAGTGCCGCTGGCGCAATGCCAACCACCGCGACTGGATGCAGGGCCGCGCGGGGGCTGTGATCCCGACAGCGATCATCGACAAGCCGCCCTCCGCCGAGCTGCGCCCTGACCAGAAAGACGAAGACAGCCTGCCGCCCTATGATGTCTTGGATGACATTCTTGAGCGTCTGGTGGACAAGGACCAGTCTGTCGCGGACTGTGTCGCCGCGGGGCATGAGCGCGAGGTCGTGAAACGCATCGAACATCTGATCTACATCAGCGAATACAAGCGCTTCCAGTCGGCTCCCGGCACAAGGCTGACGCCCGGTGCCTTCTGGCTGGACCGCCGCTACCCGATCGCCAACCGCTGGCGCGACCCGAGTTAGCGCGCGCGCCGCCAAAGGGCGCGGGCGAGCCATGGGCGCAGCGGCAGAAAGCCGCGATAGGCCAGCTCAAGAAGCGGCGTGACAGCGGGCAAACCAGCAATCCGCGCCGCCCAGCGCCAACGGGGCAAAACGGCCCAGACCGCCACAAAGCCGCGCGCGCCAGAAACCAGCGCGCCATCGGCATCGCGCACGTGGAAGCGGCTGAGCGCCGTGTCACGGCTGAGATCACCGCCCAGATCAGCTGAAGAAGAGGTTGCATCCACAAAACAGAGACGCTCAGCCCCCGATTGCCGCTTGTAGTGATCCATCTCAAGGCGGCAGAGCGGGCAGCCCCCATCATAATAGACCGTCAGGCCTGAGCCTTGTCTTTGGCTGTCCATGCTCTCTTCCCTTTTTTCAACCAATGGTCGGTCCTGCCCTCTGGCTTCCTCTTTCCAAAAATATCCCAGGGGGTGCGGGGGACAGCGTCCCCCGCTTCGGTCGGGTTTTCGCAAAGCGAAAATCCGAAACATCTCATGTTTTTGATTACGCCTGGAGGGGCCTTGCAGATGACATTTTCCCTACGACCAAAAGACCACAGCGCCTTAAGGCCCATCTGGACATTGCCGCGAGGGTATGGGAAACCCCGCGCCAGCCCATTTCGGAGAGCCTCCCATGACTGTTACCCGCTTCGCCCCGTCCCCCACTGGTTATATCCATGTTGGCAACCTGCGCACGGCGCTGATGAATTTTCTCATCGCGCGCAAGGCGGGGGGCACGTTTATCCTCAGGATCGATGACACCGATCCGGAGCGCTCAAAGGAAGCCTATGTCGATGCGATCAAGGAAGATCTCGAGTGGCTCGGCCTGAGCTGGGACCGGGTCGAGCGCCAGTCCTTGCGCCTTGAGCGCTATGAGGCGGCGGCGCAGAGCCTGCGTGACATGGGCCGTTTGTATGAGGTCTTTGAAACGCCGGTGGAGCTTGATCTCAAGCGCAAGAAACAGCTCAATATGGGCAAACCGCCGGTTTATGACCGGGCCGGGCTTGCGCTCTCTGAGGCCGAGAAAGACGCCCTGCGCGCCGAGCGGGGCGGCTACTGGCGCTTCAAGCTTGATCAGGAGCGCATTGACTGGAGCGACGGAATCATCGGCGATGTCTCTATTGATGCGGCCTCTGTCTCGGATCCTGTGCTCATTCGGGCCGACGGGCAGATGCTCTACACGATGGCCAGCGTGGTTGATGACACCGAGATGGGCGTGACCCATGTTGTGCGCGGCGCGGATCATGTGACCAATACGGCGACCCAGATCCAGATCATTCAGGCGCTTGGCGGCACGGTGCCGAGCTTTGCGCATCATTCGCTTTTGACAGGTCCGCAGGGCGAGGCGCTGTCCAAGCGGCTTGGCACGCTGGCGCTGCGCGATTTGCGGGCGCAGGGCGTTGAGCCGATGGCGCTCTTGAGCCTGATGGCGCGGCTTGGCTCCTCTGACCCGATGGAGCTGCGTCAGGAGATGGCCGAGCTGATCGAGGGCTTTGAGATCGGTCATTTTGGCACCGCTCCGACAAAGTTTGATGTGGCGGATCTTGGTCCGTTGACGGCAAAATACCTGCACGGGCTGCCCTATGCGGAGGTGGCCGAAGAGATTGCCGCTCTCGGTGTGCCGGCCGATCAGGCTGAAGCCTTCTGGAGTGTGATTCACGAGAATATCGAGGTTCGCAAGGACATTGCGACCTGGTGGTCTCTGATCACTGAGGGGGCCGAGCCTGTGATTGATGCGGAAGATGCGGATTTTGTCGCCGAGGCTCTGGCGCTCTTGCCTGCGGGGGAGCTGACGGGCGAGAGCTGGGGGCTTTGGACCGCCGCGGTAAAAGACGCCACCGGCCGCAAGGGGCGTGGGCTGTTCATGCCGCTGCGCAAGGCGCTCACGGGCATGGCGCATGGGCCGGACATGGCGGCGCTGTTGCCGCTGCTACAGGTCATCAAAGCGCGCGCCTGAGCGTGCCTGAGCGCGTTTACGGCTGGGGCCGGGCCACAACGCCGAGGCCGGCAAGGGCCTCATCGACAAAGGCCGTTTGAGCTTTTGTGAGAGTTTGGGCGCGCGGATAGAGCGGCGCGGCGCGGTCATTGAGCAGGGGGGCGTCCCAGCCGGAGGTTGTGCTGAGAAACTGCGTGGCCCCTGCCTCACCGAATTCTGTCAGATAGCCCTGTAGCACCACATCCAGATAGCTCAGCAGGATCGGATGCTGCGCGTTCGGGGCAAAATGCTGGCCCTGTGCAATCGCGTAAACCGCGATGGAGGCGGGGCTTTGCGCCAAGCCATGGGTGATTTGATGGGCCGCTGCGACCCGTTCATAGGCGTGTTCGCGCGCATCGAGTGCAGCCCAGTCGTCATTGGGCACCGGGGCGATCAGCCCCTCGATCTCGCAGGCGGGATCGGGCACAACCGTCAGGAACGATATCGGCCTGAGGGCTGTGCTGCGCCAGGCGCGGCGCCAGCCGCGTGCGGTGGCGGGGTGGGCGTCATGGAAGCTGTGGGTTGCGCGATTGACGAGCGAGCCATAGCCGAAGAAATAAGCGTGATTCATGGGCTGTGGATGATCGGCCTGTTGATTTATGTCAAATGGTTTTGCGCGTTGATGGTGTAAGTCAGATACAGCTTAGCCTCTGGAGGGCCAAAATGCGCATCACCAAACGGACCAATATTGCCATCCGCATCCTTATGTTTTGTGCGGTCAACCCTGGCAGGCTTGTCACCAAAACCGATATTGCGGGGCCGTGCAATGCCTCTGAAAACCATTTGGCCCAAGTGATCAACCGTCTGGGTCAGCGCGGGTTTTTGCACACCCAGCGGGGCCGCAACGGCGGGTTGAAGCTGGCGCGTGCGCCCGAGGAGATTGTCATAGGCGAGGTGTTTCGCGAGTTTGAAAGCGAAGTTCCGCTGGCGGAGTGTTTTGCGGATCTGGACAATTCCTGCCCGCTGAAGGAGGCCTGTCGCCTGCGGCTTGCCATTCGGGATGCGGCGGAGGCGTTTTATGCGCATCTTGACGAGATCACGCTCGATGCGCTGGTCTGTGACAACGCGCCGCTGGAAGCGATCCTTGGCACCTTCCGCTGTGAGCGGGTTTCATAAGCGACGCATTTTCACGCTTGCGAGACATGACGCTGTATTCTATCGTATGCCAACAACCCCACGGGAGAACTGACATTTGTCAGTGCCGAAGGAGCAACCGCCCCGGAAACTCTCAGGCCACAGGACCGCGGGATTGACCAAAAATCTGGAGAGAGGCGCGCAAGCGTCCGCCGAAGGGATAGCGATCTCAGGCAAAAGGACAGAGAGGGGCATCAAGGGCGCGCCAGAGGGGGGCGCCGGTATGATGCCTGCGACTGCAAAAGTTTGGCGGGTGACAAGGGGAAAGCCTATGGCCGAACTACGGCAGACGCCACTTTATGATCTGCACCTTGAATTGGGGGCCAAGATGGTTCCGTTTGCGGGCTATGCGATGCCGGTGCACTATCCGCTCGGGGTGATGAAAGAGCATTTGCACTGCCGCGCGGCGGCGGGGCTGTTTGATGTGAGCCATATGGGGCAGGTTATCTTGCGCGGTGCGGGCGCGGCGGCGGGGCTTGAGCGGCTCATCCCGCAGGATGTGATCGGGCTGGGCGAAGGCCGCCAGCGCTACGGATTTTTCACCAACGAGCGCGGCGGGATCGAGGACGATCTGATGTTTGCCAATCGCGGCGATCATATGTTTCTGGTGGTCAACGCGGGCTGCAAAGAGGCCGATGTGGCGCGGCTGCGCGCGGCTTTGGAGCCAGAGGTGCAGGTTGATTATATCGAGGATCGGGCCTTGCTGGCCTTGCAAGGGCCGGCCGCAGAAGCCGCATTGGCCGCTGTCGCGCCCGAGGTCGGGGATATGACATTTATGGATGTGGCGACGGTGTCTCTCAACGGGGCGGAGTGCTGGGTGTCGCGGTCGGGCTATACCGGCGAGGACGGTTATGAAATCTCGGTGCCTGCGGGCGCTGCCGTGGATTTGGCGCGCCTTTTGCTGGGTGATGAGCGGGTCGCGCCGATCGGGCTTGGCGCGCGTGACAGCCTGCGGCTTGAGGCGGGGCTATGCCTTTATGGTCATGATATTGACGCCAGCACCAGCCCTGTGGAAGCGGCGCTGACATGGGGCATCCAGAAGCTGCGCCGCGCGGGCGGCGCGCGGGAGGGCGGCTTTGTGGGCGCCGATATCATTCTGGCCCAGATGCAAGACGGCGCGGCGCGCAAGCGGGTCGGCCTGTTGCCCGAAGGGCGCGCCCCGATGCGGGACGGCACCGAGATTTTCGCGGGTGCCGAAGGCGGCACGGCGGTTGGCCATGTCACCTCGGGGGCGTTTGGCCCCACGCTTCAGGCGCCGATGGCGATGGGCTATGTGCCAAGCGCGCTGAGCCGCGCCGGCACACAATTGTTTGGCGAGGTGCGCGGCAAGCGTCTGCCTGTGAAGGTTGCGCCGCTGCCTTTCACCCCTGCAAATTTTAAACGCTAAGACAGAGCATTCAAACGGATCATTCAAACAGATCAAGGAGACAAACATGAAATATACCGAAGAACACGAATGGCTGCGCGAGGAAGACGGGCTGATTGTGGTCGGGATCACCGAACACGCCAGCGAGCAGCTTGGCGATGTGGTCTTTATCGACCTGCCCGAAGAGGGCAGTGAAGTGACCAAGGACGAGGAAATCTGTGTGATCGAGAGCGTCAAGGCGGCCTCCGACATTCTGGCCCCGCTGGATGGCGAGATTGTCGAAGTGAATGCCATGCTGATCGATGAGCCGAGCAAGGTGAATGATGACCCGTTGGGGGATGCGTGGTTCTTCAAGATGAAGCCCTCCGATCTCGGCCCGATGGAGGACTATATGGACGAAGCCGCCTACAAGAAATTCGTCGGCTGAGCCTGTCGCGCCGTGGGGAGCCTGCGGCGCGGATATTTTTAGAAAGAAAAAGCAGGGCTGTGCCCTTTGGAGGATGTTATGCCGTTCACCCCGACCGACTATCTGCCATATGATTTTGCCAATCGCCGCCATATCGGGCCAAGCCCGGCCGAGATGGCGGAGATGTTTCAGGTGCTCGGGGTTGAGACCCTTGAGGGGCTGATCGAGCAGACTGTTCCCAAGAGCATCCGTCAGGCCAAGCCGCTCGACTTTGGCAAGCCTTTGTCAGAGCGCGAAATGCTGCACCGGATGCGCCTGACCGCGGGGAAGAACAAAGTGCTGCGCTCGCTCATCGGGCAGGGTTATCACGGCACGGTGACGCCGCCGGCGATCCAGCGCAATATTCTGGAGAACCCGGCGTGGTATACGGCCTATACGCCCTATCAGCCCGAGATCAGCCAGGGCCGGCTTGAGGCGCTGTTGAACTTCCAGACCATGGTGACAGACCTCACCGGGCTTGATGTGGCCAATGCCTCGCTTCTGGACGAGGCCACGGCCTGCGCCGAGGCTATGACCATGGCGCAGCGTGTGAGCAAATCAAAGGCCAAGGCGTTTTTTGTCGACCGTGATTGCCATCCGCAGAATATTGCTGTGGTCAAGACCCGCGCGGAGCCTTTGGGCATTGAGGTGATTGTCGGCAACCCTGACAAGATGGACCCGAGCGCCGTATTCGGGGCGTTGTTTCAATACCCCGGCACCTATGGCCATGTGCGCGACTTCACGGACCATATTGCGGCGCTGCACGCCCAGAAGGCGATTGGCATTGTGGCGGCCGATCCGCTCTCGCTCACCTTGCTCAAAGAGCCGGGGGCGATGGGCGCCGATATTGCTGTGGGCAACACCCAGCGCTTTGGTGTGCCGATGGGCTATGGCGGGCCGCACGCGGCCTATATGGCCTGTAAGGACGCCTATAAGCGTAGTCTGCCGGGGCGCATTGTCGGCGTTTCTGTCGACAGCCACGGCAACCGCGCCTACCGCCTCAGCCTGCAGACCCGCGAGCAGCACATCCGCCGCGAGAAGGCGACCAGCAATGTCTGCACCGCGCAGGCTTTGCTGGCGGTGATGGCCTCGATGTATGCGGTGTTCCACGGCCCCGAGGGGCTGAAGGCGATTGCGCAGCGCATCCACCGCAAGACCGTGCGTTTGGCCAAGGGGCTGGAGGCGGCGGGCTTTAAGGTCGACCCGCAGAGCTTTTTTGATACGATCACGGTGGATGTGGGACCGCTTCAGGCGGCGGTGATGAAATCGGCTTTGGACGAGGGTGTGAACCTGCGCGCCGTGGGCGAGAGCCGGATTGGCATTGCGCTGGATGAGGCGACGCGGCCCGAGACTGTGGAAGCGGTCTGGCGGGCCTTTGGCATTGCGCGCAAGGATGACAACTTTGTGGCCGAATACCGCGTGCCGGAAAATCTGCACCGCGAGAGCGCCTATTTGCAGCATCCGATCTTTCACATGAACCGTGCGGAGACCGAGATGATGCGCTATATGCGTCGCCTGTCGGACCGCGACCTTGCGCTGGACCGGGCCATGATCCCGCTTGGGTCCTGCACGATGAAGCTCAACTCGGCGGCGGAGATGATGCCGGTGAGCTGGCGCGAGTTTTCGATGATCCATCCGTTTGCGCCAAAAGATCAGGCGCTGGGCTATGGCGAGATGCTTCAGGACCTCAGTGCCAAGCTCTGCGAGATCACCGGCTATGACGGGATGTCGATGCAGCCCAACTCGGGCGCGCAGGGGGAATATGCCGGCTTGCTCACGATCAAGCAGTATCACGAGGCCGAAGGGCAGGGGCACCGAGACGTGTGCCTTATTCCGATGAGCGCGCATGGCACCAACCCGGCGAGCGCGCAGATGGTGGGATGGAAGGTTGTTGTGATCAGGTCGGCCGAGAACGGCGATATCGATCTTGAGGATTTCCGCGCCAAGGCCGAGGCGCATAAGGACAATCTGGCGGGCTGCATGATCACCTATCCGTCGACCCACGGGGTTTTTGAGGAGACGGTGCAAGAGGTCTGTGCGATCACCCACAGCCATGGCGGGCAGGTCTATATTGACGGGGCCAACCTCAACGCGATGGTGGGGCTGTCCAAGCCGGGCGATCTGGGGGGCGATGTGAGCCATCTCAACCTGCATAAGACCTTCTGTATTCCCCATGGCGGCGGCGGGCCGGGCATGGGACCGATCGGGGTGAAGGCGCATCTTGTGCCCCATCTTCCGGGCCATCCCGAGACCGGGGGCAGCGCCGGGCCGGTGAGCGGCGCGCCTTATGGCTCGCCCTCTATTCTGCCGATCTCCTGGGCCTATGTGCTGATGATGGGCGGGGAGGGGCTGACCCAGGCCACGCGCGTGGCGATCCTCAATGCAAACTACATCGCCAAGCGGCTCGAGGGAGCCTTTGACGTGCTTTACAAGGGCCGTCAGGGGCGGGTGGCGCATGAGTGTATTCTGGACACGCGCCCCTTTGCGGAGAGCGCGGGCGTCACTGTGGACGACATTGCCAAGCGTCTGATGGACAACGGCTTTCATGCGCCGACCATGAGCTGGCCGGTTGCGGGCACGCTGATGATCGAGCCGACGGAGTCCGAGACCAAGGCCGAGCTGGACCGGTTTTGTGATGCGATGCTCGCGATCCGTGAAGAGATCCGCGAGATTGAAGAGGGCCGGATGGATGCGCAGAACAACCCGCTGAAGAACGCGCCCCATACGATGGAAGACCTCGTGCGCGACTGGGACCGGCCTTACACGCGCGAGCAGGCCTGTTTTCCGAAGGGGGCCTTCCGGGTGGATAAATACTGGCCGCCTGTGAACCGGGTCGACAATGCGTATGGCGACCGCCACCTTGTGTGCACCTGCCCCCCGCTTGAGGACTATGCCGAGGCGGCAGAGTAAGCAGATCTGTTGCGCTTTGGCTTTGCCAAAGCGCGGTGGCGAGGGGGCTTGGCCCCCTCGCGCTCCCCCAGGATATTTGATGCAATAAAAAAGGCGGGTGCCGGGTGCGCCTAGCCTTCGCTGCGTAGCATTTGGGCGGGTTTTGCCTTGAGGGCGCGCAGGGAAAAGCCGATGTTGGCGAGCAGATTGGCGAGAACACCGCAGGCGAGGATTGTGAGGGCGGAGGGCCAGATCACGGCGAAGTCGCTTTCGAAGACGAAGTGACTGACGGCCCAGGCACCTGCCAGCCCGGCGGCGAGGGCGACGCCGGCGGCGGCGGCGCCGAGCAGCCCGGCGCGCAGCAGGAAGGAGCGCAGGATTTGGGCGCGTGTCGCGCCGAGAGATTTGAGGATTGCGGCTTCGCGGTTGCGCGCGGGGGCGCCTGTGCCGGCGGCGCCGATCAGCACGACAAAGCCCGCGAGAATGGCGGCGGCGGCACCCCAGCGTGTTGCGCCCGCGAGCGCGCCCAGCACGTCAGAGACCCGCGCAATCGCCTCGCCG
>JAHBAM020000137.1 GCA_018500125.2 Roseobacter sp.
GAGCACAGGGTTTGTGATGGCCATGGGCTTTTTGCTGCGCACATGGGTCAGTTTCATGCCGCGTTTGAAGTGGCCCGAGGCCATGCGCACAAAGGCCACGCGGTCGCGGTGCTTGGGGTCCATATTGGCCTGAACTTTGAAAACAAAGCCGGAAACCTTTGTTTCTTCAGGAGAAATCTTGCGTGGTTCGGCGTTCTGGATCTGAGGCTCGGGGCCGTATTGGCCAATGCCGTCCATCAGCTCCTGCACGCCGAAACTGTTGATGGCGGAGCCGAACCAGATCGGCGTCATATGGCCCTCAAGAACAGATTGGGGCACAAGCTCGGGGAGCAGCTCGCGGGCCATTTCGACCTCTTCGAGCAGCTTTTCCAAGAGGTGCGCGGGCAGGTGCTCGGCCAGCTTCGGATCATCCAAGCCCTTGATCTTGATGGATTCGGCGCGCTTGTTGCGGTCGGCACGGTCCATCAGCTCAAGGCGGTCATTCAACAGATCATAGCAGCCCATAAACTCGGCCCCGACCCCGATGGGCCAGCTTGCCGGGGTCACGTCAATCGCCAGCATCTCCTGAATTTCATCAATGATCTCAAAGGTGTCGCGGCTCTCGCGGTCCATCTTGTTACAGAAGGTCAGGATCGGCAGATCGCGCAGACGGCAGACTTCAAACAGCTTCTGGGTCTGGCTTTCGACGCCCTTTGCGCCGTCAATCACCATAACGGCGGCGTCGACCGCTGTGAGCGTGCGATAGGTGTCTTCGGAGAAATCAGAGTGACCCGGCGTGTCGACAAGGTTAAAGCGCAAGCCGCTGAAATCAAACGACATTGCCGAGGCCGAAACAGAGATGCCCCGGTCTTTTTCCATCTGCATGAAGTCCGAGCGGGTGCGGCGGGCCTCGCCCTTGGCGCGCACTTGACCGGCCATCTGGATGGCGCCCCCGTAGAGGAGGAATTTTTCCGTCAGCGTGGTCTTGCCGGCGTCGGGGTGCGAGATGATCGCGAAGGTCCGGCGGCGGGCAATTTCAGGCGGGAGCTTGGGGCGGTTTGAAAGGTCTGTAGCCATGAGCGCGCGTATAGGTAACGAACGCGGCTTTGGCAAGAATGCTCGTGAGTCGGGGGGGGTGATATGCGTGCACAACCCGTGCACAACCCGTGCACCGCCCAAATCGGCGTTCGCAGGCCTCGCAAAAGGTTAACGGCTTGCTGTCAGGCTGCATCAAAACAACGTGAGGTGTGAAATGACACGCAATTTACAAACCAAGGCCGAACGCGAGATGATCCGGGAGCTGCGCGCTCTCCAGGAGGGGCTTAAAGAGGAGTGGATCGATGCGGCGCTGCCGCAGGATTGGTCGGGTCTGGAGGACAGACCGATTGCGCGGGACAAGACGCGGGTCACGGTGCGGCTTGATACGGATATGGTGCGCTGGCTGCGCAAGATGGGGCCGGGCTATGGCGCGCGGATCAACCAGATCTTGCGGATCTACTGGCTCGGGCTGGCCTCGGGGAAAGTGCGCTCGCATTGGGACGGCGCGGCCCATGTGCCACGGTTTGAACGGTATATGGAGGCCAAAATCGCGAGCCAGATCGCGCTGGCGGCGCGGCTTCGCGACAGCGCGGCGGAGTCATGCGCCCCGGCAGAGGGCACAGAGAAGGGCACAGGCGAGGGCACAGGCGAGGGCGCAGGCAAGGGCAGAGAGGAGGGCGCGCCCTAGCTCTGGCTGCCGCGAGAGGCGCGCAGCAACAGTTCGGCCGCATCCGGGCGGCTGAGCAGGCTGGCCCCGACTTCAAAGGCGCCTTGGGCGCGGCTTTTGTGGCCCGACAGGGTGCCTGACAGCGCCTTGGCGATGTGATCGGGCAGGGCCGAGCGGGTGCGCGGCTCCATCAACAGGGTTTCGGCGGCGATGCCTTCGGCAAAGACGATCTGATGGGCATCAAAGAGAATCTGGAAGTAGTCGACAAAGCCGCCTTCCTGAAGCGTCACGCTCTCGCCATTGACGAGATGGCGCGCTTTGAGCAGGACTTCGGCACGGCCCGCGCCGAGCCGGTCTTCGCGCTGGTAGACAAAGAGCCGGTGATCGGGCGAGACCAGCAGATCATTTTCGTTGTGAAGCGTGCCTTTGCGGATCAGGACGGGGGCGAAATCGCCGATGGCGCGCACGGTGTGGTGCCCGATCCAGCGCAAAGGCTGGGGGCCATCGTCGCGGGTGAGCAGCCTGTCGCCGACCTTGAGAGCCTCGATGGCGCGCTGCTCGCCGGTGGCGAGGCTGAGGCGGGTGCCGCGCGTGAAAGAGGCGCAGGCCAGCTGGGCAAAGCGCAGCGGCGCGGTTTCGGTTTCGATCCGCACGAGGCGGTAGTCTTCTTTTGGCCGCAGCGGGGCGAGGGGCATGGCATAGGTCTGGGCGACATGGCCCATGTCGGTGACTTCCACGAGCAGAAGCACTTCGACGGCCTGGCTCTGGCTGTCCATCAGGGTCAGGCAGCTGTCGAGCACGACGGTGGCCCCGACCTGACCTGTCTGGGTGTTTGCGGCGATGCGGAAGTGACCGTTTTGAAGCGCATGAAGCCCGAGACGCAGGGGCGCGGCATCGGGGGCGAGCTGATAGATGTCATCGAGCACGAGATCGGCGGCGAAACTGAGGCTGTCGCCGAAATTGGCACCATTTGAGACCGGCAGCATCGGCGCGGGATAGACTTGCAGGGCTTGGGCCGTTTCACTCATGACGCGCGATACTCTTTGGGCGGGAAGGCGTTGCCGAGCTTTAGTATAGGATTTGGGCAAAACCACGGCAAGTCTGCGGCTCTGCTCTGGTCTTTGGCGGCGATTTGAGGTTTTGTGGCGCCGAACAAACAGGAGCACGCGAAATGGATTTGGGAATTGCGGGTAAGAAGGCGCTTGTCTGTGCCTCCTCAAAGGGCTTGGGGCGCGGCTGCGCCGAGGCGCTGGCAGAGGCCGGGGTGAACCTTGTGATGAATGCGCGGGGCGCGGAGACGCTTGAGGCGGTTGCGGCGGATATTGCCGGGAAATACGGGGTCGAGGTGACGGCTGTGGCGGCGGATGTGACCACCGAAGAGGGGCGCGCGAAGCTGCTCGCAGCGGCGGGGGATGTGGACATCCTTGTGACCAATGCGGGCGGGCCGCCTCCGGGCACATGGACGGATTGGTCGCGCGATGATTTTGTTGCGGCGCTGGATGCCAATATGCTCACGCCGATTGCTTTGATGCAGGCGCTTGTGCCGCATATGCAGGCGCAGGGCTGGGGCCGGGTTGTGAACATCACCAGCCAGTCGGTGAAAGCGCCGATCCCCGTTTTGGGGCTGAGCAATTCGGCGCGCGCGGGGCTGACCGGCTTTGTGGCGGGCACGGCGCGGCAGGTCGCGCCAACGGGGGTGACGATCAACAATTTGCAGCCCGGCATTCACGCGACAGACCGCGCGACCTCACTCGATGCGGGGGTGGCCACGGCGCAGGGGATCAGCCCGCAGGAGGCCCAGAAGCAGCGCGAGGCGACGATTCCGGCGCGGCGCTACGGAACGGCGGAAGAATTTGGCGCAACCTGCGCTTTCCTGTGCTCCCAGCACGCGGGCTTTATTGTTGGCCAGAATATTTTGCTGGATGGCGGCGCTGTGAACTCCACCATGTAAGGCATTGATATAACTATTTATTACTTAGTGCGCGCTGAAGGCTCCGGGATGAGCTTTTGGCGCGCCAGATTTTTGAGCACCTCGCAGCCGAAGGCCGCGCTGCCGTGTTTGCCGTCGTCATGGGCGAAACGGGCGGGCAGCGCGCCGTGGCTGTCGGCGAGGGCGGTGTTGGGGTCATAGAGGGGCAGGCCACGGGCGCGGATGAGCTGGCCGAGGGCGTCATTGAGGGCTGTGAGCAGGGGATTGTCTTCAAATTGCGGCGGCGCGACGATGGCCAGCGGGGCCGCTCTGGCGATGGTGGCGAGACCGTCCAGTGCGGTGCTGCGGGCCTCCTCCAGCCAAGCGGCGAGAAACCCGGACGAGAGCAGGCTTTGCGCCGATCTGGAGGGAACAGGGCGCAGGCCGAGCTTTTTCAGGCGCATTTCGGTGAGAAACTGGGAGCTGTGATAGCCGAGGCTGGCGATTACCGGCACGCCTGAGGTGAGCGGGGTCGGGTGATGGGCGTCGCGCTGGAAGCTTTCGATTTTCTGGCGGGCGCGGAAACGCTCGCTTGTCAGGGTTCCGTCGGCCTCAAGGCGCATCACCCCGTCGCGCCAAGCGGCGGCGGAGGTTGCGAAGCTCGTACAGTCATAGCCGAGCGCGGTGGCGCCGAGGGCCAGAGCGCGGGCGTGGCTGTCGCCGACCACAAACAGGCGGCTCACGGGCGGGCCTCGCGGTCAAGCAGGAGGTCTTCGCAGGCCAGATCCTCGGCGGCGGCCTCGGCGGCGATGCTGGCGTGGTGACGGGCCTCGGCGGGGTCTGTGGGGAGGGCTTTTTTGGAAAACCGCATTCCGCGAAAGAAATGCTCCATCACCAAGGCGACCCCTTCGGGCGCGACAGAGCGCATATTGGGCGCAAAAAACTGCGCGCGGGTGGGCGGCGCGGCGATGAGTTCATAGCTTGGAAAATAGTCGATATCGCCCGCCATGTCAGACAGATCGCCTGCGACCGCGCGCAACACGGATTTGGAATATTGGGTTGCGAGCAGGACATGGGCCGCGGTGGCTGTTGCGGTCAGCGGCACCGGGGAGACGGTCAGCAGGACTTTGATCTTGGGGTTGAGGGCGCGCAACCCGCGGATCGCGGATTTCATCGAGGTCAGGATGGCCGGGTAGCGGTATGTGACAAAGCTGTGCTGCTTGGCGTCATAGGTGCCGGCGAGCGTTCCGGGGCAGAGGGCATAGGGCTGGCCTGTCTGGGCGCTTTCAAAGCCCTCGGTGAGACCCATGGTGAAGACAAAGACCTGCGCCTCGCGCACAGACCGGGCAAAGGCGCGGGCCGTGACGGCGAGCATTTCAAGGCACTCGGCGCGGCTGGCAAAGCCGTCAGGCTCAAGGCCGGGGCGCAGGCTGTCGCGAAAACGGCCATCGCTTTCCCAGAGTTCGATCGTGTCACAGAGGGACGGGTCGCGGGCGAGGACGACCCAGAGCGCCAGCATTTTGCCAGTGTAGATATTGGCGGTGCGGGCCGAATAGACGCCATAGCCAAAGCGCGCGGCGAGGGCGGGGGAGGCCGAGGCGGGGGCCGGCTCGGCATTGACCCAGGGGTTGCCATTGGCTTGGAGCGCGCGCGAGATATGTTGGGCAAAGC
>JAHBAM020000062.1 GCA_018500125.2 Roseobacter sp.
ATGGCCGCAGCCGACTGGCCCGCTGTGGCGATCACGGTCTTCACAACGGGCGCAAGCTGCCTGACGGGCGAGCGCCTGCGCCGTCCTGAAAAGGCCACAGTTTCAGGCCCCGTCAAAGTGATCCCGCGTGAAATGGCGGGCGTTTGCGCAAAAATGGTTGATGTTGAATTGCCTGCCAAGGGCGGGTTGGACGGGCTGGCGCTCTTGCTTTTGGAAGAGCTGATGGCAACCCCGACAAACGCCGTCGCAGCCTGGCGCGGCGCGCGCCGCTATGAGCAGGTGTTCCGCCCCAAAGCGCTGGAGGAGCCGGCTGATGTGCCGATCCGGGAGGGCGGCACCTATCTGATCACCGGCGGGTTTGGCGGCATTGGTCTCACCCTCGCCGAAGACCTGCTGCGCCGGCACAAAGCCAAAGTCGTGCTGCTCGCGCGCACCGCTTTGCCGCCGCGCGGGGACTGGGAGGGCTATAGGCTGCGCCATGGGCGCCATGACCCGGTGTCGCGCCGCATTGCCGCCGTCAAACGCCTTGAGCGCCTCGGCGGACAGCTCATGGTTGTGGCAGGGGATGTGTCCAATATCGAGGATATGCGCGGCGCGCTCGAAAAGGTCCAGATGCGCTTTGGGGCCGTTCATGGCGTGATCCATGCCGCCGGCATGATCAAGGACGGGCCACTCCTTGGCAAAACCCCGTCCGACATCGAAGATGTCTTCACGCCCAAACTTCACGGAACCCAAGTGCTGCATCAGCTTTTCCCCGACGGGGCGCTTGATTTTCTGGTGTTGTTTTCCTCCAGTTCGACGGTCACAGCCCCGATGGGGCAGATCGACTATGTCGCCGCCAACGCCTATCTCAATGCCTTTGCCCAAGCCCATCAGGGCGGCCAGACCCGCGTGCTCTCGCTCAATTGGGGGATCTGGGCCGAGGTCGGAATGGCGGCTGATGCGCTCGGCCTCACAGAGGACACCCCCGATCAGGCCGAGCGCGCGCTTGACGCGCCGCTTCTCTCCCGCGCCACATTTGACCGGCAGGGCAACCGCCTCTTCAAGGCGGATCTCGACACAGGGCACTGGGTGTTGAACGAACATCGCACCAAGCAAAATCGGGCGCTCTTTCCCGGCACAGGCTATCTTGAGCTTGCCGCCGAAGCTCTGGCCGCACAAGGCGAGGGCGCGGCTTTTGAGCTGCGCGATCTCTATTTTCTGCGCGCGCTGGATCTGGCCGATGACGCGACGCGCGCGCTGCGTGTCACCCTGACGCGCAGCGAGACGGGCTATGGCTTCAAGGTGCAGTCTTCTCGCGAGGTGGAGGGCCAGACAGGCTATGAAACCAACGCCACAGGCGAAATTGTCCTGACGGAGATGCGCCAGCCCCCGCAGCTTGATCTTGAGGCCATTCTTGAGCGCTGCCCTCTGCACCGCCGCGCCGAGGCGCAGGGCAGCTTGCGTAGCCCGCAAGAAGCACATCTGGCCTTCGGGCCGCGCTGGCGCGCGCTCAAGCATATCGCTCTGGGGCAGGGCGAGGGGCTGGCGCAGCTTGCCCTTCCGCCGGTCGCGGCATCGGATGGCTGTCTGCTGCCCCCCGGCCTCATGGACCTCGCCACAGGCTGGGCCATGGAGCTGATCGAGGGCTATACCCCCGAGCATCTCTGGGTTCCGGTGTCCTATGGGGCGTTGCGGGTCTATCGCCCTCTGCCGGACGCGCTTGTCTCATGGGTGCAAAACGCCGGTGAAAACCGCGCCGAGGCCGGGGCCGCGAGCTTTGATATCGTGCTCTGTGATCCCTCGGGCGCGGTCTGTGCCGAGGTGCGCGGCCTCTCGCTCCGCCGTTTGGAGCGGGCCGATGACTTTGGCCGCCCCTCTGCGGCGGCGGGCGAGCTTGAGTTTCCCGACCGCCCCGCGCCGCGGGGGCTGTCTCTCGCCGAGGAGCGGCTGCGCGGCACTATCCGCCTCGGCATCACACCGTCCGAAGGCGTCGAGGCCTTCCGCCGCGCGCTCGGGGCGTCCCAGCCTCAGATCATTGTCTCCTCGCTTGATCTGGCGGGGCTGCGCGCCCAGGCCAACGCCCGCGCGCTTCCCGCTGTCCAACCCAAGCAAAGCTATACCCGCCCCGACCTCAACAGCGCCTATATTGCCCCTGAAGCGGCGATTGAACTCAAGCTCGCCGAGATCTGGAGCAACCTGCTTGGCGTTGGCCAGATCGGGGTGGAGGATGATTTCTTCGAGCTGGGCGGGCACTCGCTCATTGCCGTGCGCCTCTTTGCCCAAGTCAAAAAGGCCTTTGAGGTCGATTTTCCCATTTCGGTGCTGTTTGAAGCCCCGACCATTCGCAAATGCGCGGCTTTGATCGCGGCACAGGGCGCAAGCCCCGCCGAGCAGGGCGCGCCCGAGCCTCTGAAACAGGCCACCCCGCCCAAGCGGCGCTTTACCCATCTGGTGGCGATGCACCAAGGCGAAGGCGGCACGCGCCGCCCCTTTTTCCTCGTTGCGGGGATGTTTGGCAATGTGCTCAATCTGCGCCACCTTGCGCATCTTCTGGGCACAGACCGCCCGTTTTACGGCCTGCAAGCGCGCGGCCTCTACGGCGATCAGGCCCCGCACCGCTCGATCTTTGAGGCGGCAAGAGATTACATCAAGGAAATCAAGGCGGTGCAGGCCTCTGGCCCCTATATGATCGGTGGGTTTTCCGGCGGCGGCATCATTGCGCTCGAGATCGCCCAGCAGCTTGAGGCGGCGGGCGAGGAGGTCGTGTTGCTGGTGATGCTGGATACGCCTCTGCCCAAGCGCCGCCCGCTGGAGGCCGTGGACCGGATGTTGATCCAGCTCGCCGAGCTTAAGGAGGGCGGGGTGCTCTACCCGGTCAAATGGGCCGCACGCCGCCTGAAATGGGAGGTCAACAAGCGCTTTAAGAAGGCGCGCCAAACCTCTGATCATAAATCTGTTTCCTTCCACAATGCCGAAATCGAAGCGGCCTTTCTTCAGGCGGTTGCCGACTATGAGCTGCGCCCGTGGCACGGGCCGCTTGCGCTGTTCCGCCCGCCGCTTGTTGGCAAATGGGCGGTGAGTCAGGGCGCCTTGGTCAATATCGAGCGCAGCTATGTCACCAATGATAACGACTGGGCGGCCCATGCCCCCATGATCGAGGTGATTGAAGTGCCGGGAGATCATGACTCCATGGTGCTCGAACCAAATGTGCGCGTGCTCGCGGCCCGCTTGCGACGCTGTATAGACGACGCCGAAAACCCCGCGGCGCGGGCCGCGCGCGTGGCCGCCTTGCCCCGCCAGAAACAGGAGGCCCGCTAGATGACCGCGCCATCCATTCTCACCGTGATCCTCAATTACCGCACGCCCGCGATGACGCTGCGCGCCGCAGAAGCCGCCCTCTCTGCGCAAGACGGGCTGAACGCCGAGCTGGTGATTGTTGACAATGACAGTGGCGACGGCTCTTTTGAGACGCTCAAAGAGGCTGTTTGCGCCCGTGACTGGCCTGTGCGCGTGCTTCAGTCGGGCCACAACGGCGGCTTTGGCGCTGGCAACAACTTTGGAATGCGGGCCGGGCTGTCAAACGGGCAAGCGCCTGATTTTTATTATATTCTGAACTCTGATGCCTTCCCCGATCCGGGGGGCATCCGGGCGCTGCGCGATCATCTTGTGGCGCATCCCAACGTCGGGTTTGTGGGCAGCTACATCAAGGGCGAGGCAGGCACGGCGCATCAATCGGCGTTCCGGTTTCCGTCGGCTTTGGGCGAGTTTGAAGGCGCGATCCGCTTTGGCCCGGTCAGCCGGCTGTTGCGCGCCTCTATTGTGCCGCTGCCTGTCCCTGAAGAGACGGTGATGGTGGATTGGCTGGCTGGTGCGAGCATGATGATGCGCGCCCGCACCCTTGAGGAGATCGGCTTCTTTGACGAGACATTCTTTCTTTATTTTGAAGAAACCGATCTGTGCCGCCGCGCGGCGCTTGCGGGCTGGCCGACAGTTTTTGTGCGTGACAGCGAAGTGGTTCATATTGGCTCGGTCTCAACCGGGATGAAAGGCTGGGCGCGGGTGCCACAGTATTGGTTTGACAGTCGCTGGTATTATTTTACCAAAAATCACGGGGCCGCCTATGCCGCCTATGCCACCTGTCTTCATCTGACAGGCGGGCTGCTGCATCGCCTGCGCCGCCTCATCGAGCAAAAGCCCCAAGACACGCCAGACCAGTTCCTGCGCCATTTGGCGCGCCATGCCCTTGGCGCTCTGCTGTCCCCGAGACAGCCAGAGCCGCAGCCCCTTCCGGGGCTTGGCACAGACCCCAAACGAGAGGGAGACAGCCTATGAGCCTCTCTGCACTCCTGATTGGCAATGCCAGCCTGACACAGACCTGCGCCGAGACATGGTGCGCTGCGGGTCATCGGCTTGCCTGTGTTGTGACGCGCAACGCCGATCTTTGCGCTTGGGCGGCGGCCCGCGATATTCCTGTGGTTGCGCCGGGGCCTGCGCTCGCCGCGCGGCTGGCAGGGGTCAGCGCCGATTGGCTCCTCTCGATCGCCAATCTGGATATGCTGCCAGAAGATGTGCTCGCGCTGCCCTCGCGTGGCGCGATCAATTTTCACGACGGGCCGTTGCCGCGGTATGCCGGCCTGAATGCGCCGGTCTGGGCACGCCTCAATGGCGAGACAGAGCACGCCATCACCTGGCATTTTATGGCGTCGGGGCCGGATACGGGCGATATCATTTTGCAATCCGGCTTTGACATAAGCCCGCAAGACACCGCGCTGACGCTCAACACCAAGGCCTATGAGGCCGCTTACTCAAGCTTTGATGCGCTGATAAAGCTTCTGGCGGCCCCCGAGCTGGCCGGCCAGCCACAAGATACAACGCAGCGGAGCTATTTTGGCAAATACAAACGCCCCGAGGCCTTTGGAACGATTGATTTTGCCCAGCCTGCCGAGGCGATTATCGCCTTGGTTCAAGGGCTGAACCATGGTCCCTATTGGAATCCGCTGGTCACGCCACGGTTTGAATGTCAGGGGCGACTGATCGCTGTAAAGGCAGCGCAGGCTTCTGGGCTGCCCCGATCGCGCCTGCCTGCGGGCCATGTGATCGAGGCCAGCGCGCAAGCGTTGACCGTCTCAACCGGCTCGGCCCCGATTGTTTTGCAAGGTCTCTCTTCGCTTGAGGGCGCCGCGCTGATCCCCTCGCAGATCGCGGCCAAAGGCGATCAGATCGTGGCGCTGACAGAGGATGAGGCCGCCGCACTCACCTATGCGCAGGAGCATTCGGCCCGCGCCGATGCGGTTTGGCGCGCCGCCCTGCAAGACAGTCGCCCTGTGCGATTGGGGCTGACGCCCGCCCGGCTTTCGCCGCGCTATGAGAGCCGCGCCCTGACAGGATCAGCCGATCTCGGCTCTCTGGAGGTCTTGCGCCGTGTGGCCCTGCTCTGTCAGGCGCTCAGCGAGGAGGGCGAGGTCGATATCGCCTATGGAGTTTTGACGGGCGAAGCCGCCCGCAACCACGTGAGCGACTGGGTGCCTCTGCGGGCGGGCGATACTCTGGCGGACAGGGTTGATATGGCGCAGGCGCATGGCGGTTTTGCCTTGGATTTGCCGCTCCGCGACCCCGCAATCAGCCCCGTTTGCCCACCTGAGTTTGCCGTCTCTGAACTTAACGCACCACTTGAGCATTCTGCTATAACACTCTGTAATGAATGTATATATTTTGACATCAATAGGGTGTCTGGCGCCATGGCCGATCTCTGGATCGCGCGGCTTGATCATATCCTGCAAGCCAGCCACATCAGCGCCGCGCCCGCACGTGAGGCGCTCATCCCCGAGAGCGAGCGCAACCTCGCTCTGAACACATGGAATGACACCGCCACGGCCTATCCTGAGACGCCGGTGCATAGGCTTTTTGAGGCTCAGGTGGGGCGCGCGCCGCAGGCCAGCGCGCTTGTCTTTGAGGGCGAGACCCTCAGCTACGGCGCGCTCAATGCCCGCGCAAACGAGGCCGCCCATGTCTTGCGCGAGATGGGTGTCGGCCCGGGCACGCTTGTCGGCCTCTGCGTGGAGCGTGGCCCGCGGCTTCTGATTGGCGCGCTGGCAATTTTGAAGGCCGGCGGCGCCTATGTGCCGATTGATCCGGCCTATCCCGAAGACCGCATTGCGCTCTATATTACAGACAGCCAAGCGCCTGTTCTGGTGACCGAGAGCGCCCTGTCGGCCCGTCTGCCCGAGGGGCGCGCCGCGCGGCTCGTGCTGGATCAGGACGCGCGCATCGCCCAAGCCGACAGCGCCGATCTGGACGGCGGGGCCGGCCCCGAAGACCTCGCCTATCTGATCTACACCTCCGGCTCCACAGGGCGGCCCAAGGGCGTCATGGTCGAGCATCGCAATGTGGCCAATTTCTTTACGGCGATGGATGCGCGCGTGACCCCGGAGGCGCGCGGCGTTTGGCTGGCGGTGACATCGCTTTCCTTTGATATCTCGGTGCTGGAGCTGTTTTACACCCTCGCGCGGGGCTTCAAGATTGTGCTGATGGGGGATGAAAGCAAAAGCCTTGTGGCCAACAGGCGGATCCCGATGACCCAGAAGGGCATGGGTTTTGGCCTGTTTTACTGGGGCAATGACGACGGTCCGGGGCAAAAGAAATACCATCTTCTGCTTGAGGGGGCGAAATTTGCCGACGCAAACGGCTTCAGCGCGATCTGGACGCCCGAGCGCCACTTCCACGCCTTTGGCGGACCCTATCCGAACCCCGCCGTCACAGGCGCCGCCGTGGCCGCTGTGACCAAAAATATCGCCGTCAGATCAGGCTCTTGCGTGACGCCGCTGCATCATCCGTTGCGCATAGCCGAAGACTGGGCGGTGATTGACAACCTGACCGAAGGCCGCGCAGGGCTTGCGATTGCCGCTGGATGGCAGCCTGACGATTTTGTCCTGCGCCCCGAAAACGCCCCGCCCGCCAACAAGCCGGCGATGTATGAAACCGTTGATCACCTGCGCAGGCTCTGGCGGGGCGAGGCGGTGCGCTTTCCCAACGGATCGGGCAAGGATGTCGCGGTCGTGACACAGCCGCGTCCCGTGTCTGCCGAACTGCCCATATGGGTCACCACAGCCGGCAACCCCGACACATGGCGCGAGGCCGGCGAGATTGGCGCAAATGTGCTGACGCACCTCTTGGGCCAGTCGATTGACGAGGTCGCCGGCAAGATCAAGATTTACCGACAAGCGCTTGAAAAGGCCGGTCATAATCCTGATGCCTTCAACGTGACTTTGATGCTCCATACCTTTGTCAGCGACACCCGCGACCACGCCCGCGCCATCGCGCGCCAGCCGATGAAAGACTATCTCAACGCCGCCGCGGGGCTGATCAAACACTACGCCTGGACCTTTCCTGCCTTCAAACGGCCCAAAGGCGTTGACACAGCGTTCGAGCTTGATCTGGAGAGCCTTGCGCCGGATGAGCTGGATGCGATCCTTGAGTTTGCCTTTGAGCGCTACTTTGAGGACAGCGGCCTGTTTGGCACGGTGGAGGATTGTCTTGACCGTGTCGAACAGCTCAAGCGCATCGGGGTCGATGAAATCGGCTGCCTGATTGACTACGGGATCGCCCCCGAAACCGTCCTTGAGGGCCTCAAGCCCCTTGCAGAGCTGCACCGGCGGGCCAATGCCGCGCAGGCCGTGGCAGAGGGCGACTACTCGCTGCCCGCCCAGATTTTGCGCCATTCTGTGACACATTTTCAATGCACCCCCTCGCTTGCACGGATGCTGACATTTGGCGAGGAGAGCCGCATGGCGCTGGGGCGTGTGAAACATTTGATGCTAGGGGGGGAGCCTTTGGCCGAAAACCTGCTGACCGAGCTTCAAAGCCTCACCCCCGCCAGTCTTCAAAATATGTATGGCCCGACCGAGACAACCATCTGGTCCACCACCGAGATGATCGGGCGTGCCGGCCAAGGCATCAGCATCGGCACGCCCATCGCCAACACGCAGGTCTATGTGCTTGATGGCGCGTTGCAGCCTTGCCCTGTCGGGGTTGTGGGCGAGCTTTATATCGGCGGCGCGGGCGTCACGCGGGGCTATTTCGGGCGCGCCGATCTCACGGCCGAACGCTTTCTGCCCAATCCCTTTCACGCCGGGCGGATGTATCGCACCGGCGATCTGGTGCGCTGGCAGGCCGAGGGCCGGCTCGCCTATATCGGGCGCGCCGACACGCAGGTCAAGCTGCGCGGCTACCGGATCGAACTGGGCGAAATCGAGGCCCGCCTACACGAGCAAAGCGGTGTGCATGAGGCGGTTGTCATGGCGCGCGAGGATCAGCCGGGCGATATGCGCCTGATTGCCTATCTGCGCGCCGATACCCCGCCCGACAAGGCCGCCTTGCGCGCCGCTCTGGGCCGCAGCCTGCCCGAGTTCATGATCCCGCAGCATTTTGTTTTCATGACGGCGTTTCCGCTCACACCCAACAAAAAAATTGATAAAAACGCGCTGCCTGCGCCCTCGGCTCCCGCCACAGAAACCGCCCGGCAGAGCGCGTCGCTGCCCGCCAGTGCCGACCGGATCGAAGCCGAAATCGCCGCCGTCTGGACCCATGTTCTCGGCGTTGCCCGGATCCTGTCTCTTATACACATCT
>JAHBAM020000121.1 GCA_018500125.2 Roseobacter sp.
ATGGTCGGTGTGGGGGGTGTGGTCGGGGCTTGGAGCGCCGGGGCTGGTTCTGCTTGGGCTGTCGCTGATCGGGGGCGGGGTGGCCACAACGGCGGGCGGGGTGAAGCTCTTGCGGGTCTATGCGCTCTATCTCAACGGGCTGCGCGAAATGGAGCGGCTGGTGCATCCCTCTTCGGTTGGCCGCGCCAGCAACCAAAGCCGCCGGATCCGCTCCAAGGGCGCCTATATTGCCTGGATCTTCTTTATGCTCTTTGCGCTCTCTATGGCCTTTGTCACTCTGATCCTGACCTTTACGGGGGTCGGCTTTGAGGAGGCGATTGTCTTGGCGATTGCTGCGCTCTCGACAACCGGACCGCTGGTTCAGGCGGCTCCGGAGACCCCGATCTTACTGGTGCAGTTGAGCGCCGGGGCCAAGCTGACGCTCTGTGCGGCGATGGTTGTGGGGCGGCTTGAGACACTGGCGATCATTGCGCTTTTTAACCCGGCTTTGTGGCGCGGCTGAGGCTCTGAGCGTTGCATGACGTAGAGAGAAGTGAAGCGCGCGCGCAACATATATCGTAGATGCGCGTGTTTTGGGGGTTTAAAGTTCCCGTGCTGCACGACATAATCAGATATCTACACGGCCGAAGCACGGCCGGAAACTGACAATAAGGCATTAGAACCATGGCTTCCGACCGTCAAAACCTTCAGGATGCGTTCCTGAACCATGTCCGCAAGACGAAGACACCTGTGACAATCTTCCTGATCAATGGCGTGAAGCTGCAGGGCGTGATCACGTGGTTTGACAATTTTTGCGTGCTGTTGCGCCGCGATGGCCAGAGCCAGCTTGTCTATAAACACGCGATCAGCACAATTATGCCAGCGCAACCGATTTCTCTTTATGAGGGTGAAGAAGCTCAGTGAGCGAATATGATCCGGCGCTGACGAGGGCGTGGGTTCTTCACCCCGAAATCCGCAGAGATGACCAGAACCGCACGCCGGCCCATGCGCTCGAAGAGGCTGTAGCGCTCGGCGAAGCCATGCCAGGGCTTGAAATTGTCGGGTCCGAGGTTGTGAAGCTCAAAAAGCCACACGCAGGAATGCTGTTTGGCAAGGGCAAGCTTGAAGAAATCAAAGAGCGGCTAGTGGCCGGCGAGGTCGAGCTTGTCTTGATTGACGGGCCGGTCAGCCCTGTTCAGCAGCGCAACCTTGAGAAAAAATGGGGCGTCAAAATTCTGGACCGCACCGGTCTTATTCTCGAGATTTTCTCTGACCGTGCCCGCACGCGCGAGGGCGTGTTGCAGGTCGAGATGGCGGCGCTGAGCTATCAGCGCACGCGGCTTGTCAGAGCCTGGACCCACCTTGAGCGCCAGCGGGGCGGGCTTGGCTTTGTCGGCGGCCCCGGCGAAACCCAGATCGAGGCGGACCGCCGCGCGATTGATGACCAGCTTGTGCGCTTGCGCCGGCAGCTGTCCAAGGTTGTGAAAACCCGCGAGCTGCACCGCAAGAGCCGCGCCAAAGTGCCCTATCCGATTGTGGCGCTTGTCGGATATACCAACGCGGGCAAATCAACGCTGTTCAACCGGCTGACGGGGGCGGATGTTTTTGCCAAGGATATGCTCTTTGCAACGCTTGATCCGACCATGCGCAAAGTCACCTTGGGAGAGTCCGGGCTTGAAGTGATTATGTCGGACACGGTGGGCTTTATCTCGAATTTGCCAACCGAGCTTGTGGCGGCGTTCCGGGCGACTTTGGAAGAGGTGCTGAGCGCGGATCTGATTTTGCACGTGCGCGATATTGCCCATCCCGAAAGCGGGGCGCAGGCCAAAGATGTCACCAAGATTCTTGAAAGCCTCGGGATTGACCCTGTGACGCCGCTCTATGAGGTGCTCAATAAGACCGATCTGCTGGCGCCTGACGACAAAGAGGCGATCCAGACACAGGCGGCGCGCAGCGAGACGGTGTTTGCTGTCTCCTCTGTCACGGGGGAGGGGCTTGAGCGCTTGCTTGAGGCGGTGGCAAATGCGCTTCAATCCAGCGCCAAGACCGAGGCTGTGAGCCTGACGTTTGCGCAAGGCCGCAAGCGGGCCTGGCTCTTTGCGCAAGGGGTTGTCGAGGACGAGCGCCAGACCGATGAGGGCTATACGCTGAAAGTGAGATGGACAGGCAAGCAGGCCGAGCAATTCGCCCGGCTGTAATGCACTCGCCTGTGTTGCTCTGTGTCATCTGATGTCTCGTGCGGTGCGTGCATTCTGGGCGGCTGTGCGCGCACTCCCACGCTCACTTTTGCTTTGGCCTCAGGATGGTTTCGCCCACAGAGGCCGCGCGCGCGAGGCCTTCATCCAGCGACATGGTGATATATTCCCCGCGCCGCCAGAGCTGTGCGAGATCATCATAGTGGCGCGACAAAGGATGCCCTGACTGCCCTGTCGAGGTGATGAAGATGGAACTGTCCGGATCTGTAAAATCATAGACCCCGCGGTAGCCTGCGGCATGGACATTCTGGAACGGCTCGGGGCCTGTGCCACGGGTGCGGCCACGCATCAGCGTATTGTCCCCGCCCGATGTGCTTTGGCGGATGTTCACAAAGTAGCGCAGGAGCGGAACCTCGCCCAGAACAGGGTGATCATGGGTCGCCTCATGGGCATCGCCCCAGCGCAGCGCCTCAATCGAGGTGCCATAGACCTCATCGAGCCAGATCAGCGCATCATCCAGCGACAGACGGGCGATATCGGCACAGGTTTCTGTTGCCGAGGACTGGATGATGTTGCACCACACGCCGGCGCCCTCAATATCGCGAAACACCCGCTCGATGAACAGCGGCTCCATATGGGTGAACTCTTCGGCAAGCGGGCCAAGCTCGTCGCGGATGATCCGCTCCTGCAAAAAGCGCATCCAGGCTGCATAGATCAATGGCTCGGGCAGATGCTCGTTCATGCTGCCGGTCCAGCCGGCCAGCAGATTGAGCGCGATTTGGCGGCGCCGCTCCGGTGTGCCGTCGGGCGCGGCCTCGCCTGTGAACCAGAGGTCGGCAGCAACCAGAGGCAGGAGTGTGCGGGCTGTGGCGCTTGTGATATCGAGCTGCGCCTCGACAAAGCTTTCGCGGCTGTGGGCTTTGCGGCCCTGCATCAGCCGCTGCCAGCGTTGAATGCGCTGGCTGTCGCCCCAGTCATAGGAGACATGAAGCGGGAAGGGGCGCTCTAGCAGTTTGTTGTTTGTATTGCCGACAATGCCGCCGGCCGGGCGAATGAACTCGGGGTTGGCGGTAGGTGGGAAATAGCCTTGCCAGCGGTTCTCGGCCAGCCAGCCGCGCGCCGGAAGGCGGCCTTTGCTCTCGGAGCTGGCCGCGCGTCGCGGCATGGCTCCGATGGTTTTCAGGGCGATATCGGTTTTGTCCGCCAGCGTCAGATTTTGGGAGGGCGCAATATAGAGCGCACTGGCGGCCAAGGCCTCGTCTATGCTCTGGGCGCGCATGATGCGCAGCGCGGCGCTCATCGAGGTGTCTTTGGGGTCGAGCGCTGTCCAGGCGAGCGCCGCCACATGGCCCGCCGGCGTCACTGTGCCGACATTGCGAAAGCTTGACGGCAGCACCGGGCCATTCTCGGTGTTGTGGAGGGTCAGGGTGATCGGCGTTTCGTCCTTGATCTTGATGATCGAGCGCCGCGTCACAAAGGGCTTGAAGCCCTCCGGTGTGCGATATTCCTCGCGGTTGTCGGGGTTGATCTCCTCGATGAACACATCCTGATCATCCAGATAGGAGGAGGTCAGGCCCCAGCCGAGGCTTTCACTGCGGCCCACCAGCATCAGCGGCATTCCGGGAATGGTGGCGCCGATGATCCCGCCCGAGGAAAGCTCAAGGCGCGCCAGATACCAGATCGCGGGGGCGGTCAGGCCGAGGTGGGGATCATTGGCCAGCAAGGTGCCCCCAGTGGCCGAGCGCGAGGGGGCTGCGGCCCAGGCATTGGATGCGCCGGCCAGAGCGCGGGGCTGAAAGGGCGAGAGCGGGTGCGCGGGCAAAGCGGGGGCAGAGCCTGCGTGATGGACAAACCCGGCTTCGGGAAACAGGCTGGCATATTGGGGCAGGGCCGCGAGCCCTGTGCCCGGCATATCCGGCAGCAAATCGCGCAGGCGCTGCTCGTCTTTCAACAGAAGCGAGGTGCGGGCGCGCAGGATTTCTTCTTCGGCCTGTCCGGAGAGCTGCACCGCCATAAGCTTGAGAATTGCGATGGAATCTTCCGGCCGCCATGGCGATATCGGCGCATTGAAGAGAAACATCTCGGGTGCGCCACGCCCCAGAGCGCTGGCGTTGATCTCGGCAAGGCGCGCATTGACCCCCGCAGAATAAGCCTCAAGTGCCGCCAGACTGTCTGCGTCCTGCGCCTCAACCGAGCTGCGGGCCAGAGAATAGATGTCAAAGCGGCGCAACAGCTTGTCCACCGGCAGGGTTGCGGCGCCAAAGACTTCGGACAGACGGCCCTGAGCCGTGCGGCGCATCACCGTCATTTGCCAGAGGCGGTCTTGGGTATGGGCATAGCCGAGACCAAAGAAAACCGCGGCGTCATCAGACCGGTCTGCAAAGATATGAGGCACATCCGAATGGTCGCGCAAAATCCGGATCTCGGAGGTCAGACCGGCAACCTCGAGCTGTTTGTTGTAGTCGGGTAAAGAGCGCGAGGCGAGATAATAGACCCCGAGCACGGCCAGCACCGTGAGCACGATCAAGACCGAGGCTATCCGCAGCAACCACCGAAACACTAAAAGCATGGACCGTCCCTTGTCATATTGCGGGCTTTTGGCTTGCCAATCGGCCCTCTGCCCGACACAAACGATAAGACATTTGAATGCAAGGGGAAAGACTATGGCACAACTCGCTTTTTTGGGACTCGGCGTGATGGGGTATCCGATGGCCGGCCATCTCAAAGCCGCCGGTCATGATGTTGTGGTCTATAACCGCACCGCTGCCAAGGCAGAGGCCTGGGCCGAAGAGCATGGCGGGCGGGCCGCCCCCACGCCGCGCGCCGCCGCCGAGGGGGCCGAGTTTGTGATGGCCTGTGTGGGCAATGATGATGATCTGCGCGCCATTTGCCTCGGTGAGTCGGGGGCCTTTGCGGGGCTGGCGGCGGGAAGCTGTTTTGTCGACCATACCACGGTTTCGGCCAAGGTGACGGCTGAACTCTACGGGCGCGCCAAAGAGATCGGGGTCGGCTTTGTCGATGCGCCGGTCTCGGGCGGTCAGGCGGGCGCTGAAAACGGCGTACTGTCGGTGATGTGTGGTGGCGATTTGGCCGAGTATGCGCGCGCCGAGCCGATTATGGCGGCCTATGCGCGGATCTGTCGGCGGATCGGGGACAGCGGCGCCGGACAGATGACCAAGATGTGCAACCAGATCGCGATTGCCGGTCTGGTTCAGGGCCTCTCGGAGGCGCTGAATTTTGCCATGGCCGCCGGCTTGGACGGTCAGGATGTTGTGGAAGTGATTTCGCAGGGGGCGGCGGGCAGCTGGCAAATGAGCAACCGCTCTGACACCATGCTGGCCGGTCAGTTCGAACACGGGTTTGCTGTGGACTGGATGCGCAAGGACCTCGGGATCTGCCTTGAGACGGCCGATCAGATCGGAGCCAGCCTGCCTGTGACAGCGCTTGTGGACCAGTTTTACAAAGATGTGCAGAAAATGGGCGGGGGCCGTTGGGACACGTCGAGTCTGATCACGCGGTTGAGCCAGAAGCCCTGAGGGATTGCGCCGCCTTCGGCGTCGCCGGGCTGGGGGCGTTGCCCCCAGACCCCAGTGCTAACTGGGGGCGTTGCCCCCAGACCCCCAGGATATTTCTGGAAAGAAAAAGGAGGTGGGGGAGCGGCTTAATGTGTGGTTGTGTTTGAAAAGAGCTGGATCACGGCGATGCCGGCGATGATCAGAGCGAGGCCTGTGAGGGCGGGGAGGTCGAGTTTTTGTCCGAAGATGGCATAGCCGATGACCGCGATCAGCAGGATGCCAAGCCCAGACCAGAGCGCATAGACGATCCCGACGGGCATATATTTCAGGGTCAGGGCCATGAAGTAAAAGCTGATAGAATAGCCCAGCACAACCAGCAGAGAGGGCCAGAGGCGGCTGAATTGCTGGCTCGCCTGCATGGCGGAGGTGGCTATGGTTTCAAAAGCGACGGCAATGGCGAGGTAGAGATAGGGCATGGGGTCATCCTTTAGAGGGGCAGCTCTGTTGTATCCTTGATGCTTTCCATCACAAAGCTGGCCGAGACATCCGCCATCGGCACCTCAGCGATCATTTTTTGATAGAGCCTGTCATAGCCCGCCATATCCGCAACATGGGCGCGCAGCAGGTAATCCAGATCGCCTGACATCCGAAAGACCCCGGTGATTTCGGGGATCAAGCGCGTTGCGCGGGCAAAATCTGCAGACCAGCCGGCCGTGTGTTTTTCTGCGCGCACCTGAATATAGACGGTCAGGCCGAGACCGAGCAGTTCTGCGTTTAGCAGGGCGACGCGTTTGCGAATGAGACCGGACTGCTGCATTTGCTTGATCCGGCGCCAGCAGGCATTGCGCGACAGGCCGACCTCTTGGCTAAGCGTATCAAGGGAGACATCGCACTCGCGCTGAAGCTGGCGCAGGATTTTGCGGTCTATTTCATCTTGTCCCGTCATATGCGGCTTATGGGGGAAAATATCCCGTATGGCAAGGTGATGAGGCAAAATTTGGGATCGTTTGGCGGATGTGCTCGGCTAGACAGGCGTGAGGTGCTCAAGCCTTCGATGACACAGGTCTTGATGACACTGGTCTCAATGACAGAGGCCGCACCAACATTGGCAAGAGACGCGGAAACAGGAGCCCCAAGATGATTGCGAAGTTATTTCTGAACCATCCAGAGTCAGTCAACGAGAGCTATTGGGCGCATATGCGCTTTGCGCTCTGGTTTGCAGGGTGGCTGGCATTGGCGGCCGGGGCGGCGCTTGTGCACGCGTTCCTTCCCGCCGCTTTTGAGACAACCGGCAGCCGGATTATCGCCAAGCTCTATGAGCGGACCCAGAGGCGTTAGGCCCCTCAAACCGTCAAGACAGACGGGAGGCGCACCCGCAGGGGCGCACCTCTCTGAGTATCAGCCGATGATCGCGTTGAGCGTCGCGCTCGGGCGCATCACGCTGGCGAGCTTGGCGGCGTCGGGGTGATAGTAGCCCCCTGTGTCGGCGGGCTTGCCCTGAGCGGCGGCCAATTCGGCCACAATTGCGGCTTCGCCTTCGGCCAGCGCCTTGGCAACAGGGGCAAACTCGGCGGCCAGCGCGGCATCTTCGGATTGAGCGGCCAGAGCTTCGGCCCAGTAGCGGGCAAACCAGTAGTGGCTGTCGCGGTTGTCCGGCTCGCCGACTTTGCGCGAGGGCGAGCGGTTGTCATCCAGAATGCCTTGGGTCGCGGCATCGACCGCCTTGCCCAGAACGCGCGCCTTTTCGTTGCCTTTGGCATCGGCGAGGAACTGGAGGCTTTCGCCCAGAGCGCAGAACTCGCCCAGGCTGTCCCAGCGCAGGTGGTTTTCGGCGTCAAGCTGTTGCACGTGCTTGGGGGCCGAGCCGCCGGCGCCGGTTTCAAACAGGCCACCGCCCTGCATGAGCTTGACGATCGAGAGCATTTTGGCCGAGGTGGCCAGCTCGAGGATCGGGAACAGGTCGGTCAGGTAGTCGCGCAGCACATTGCCGGTGATGGCGATGGTGTTTTCACCTTTGGTGATGGTGTCAAGCGAGGCGCGCGTGGCTTCGCGGGGGGCCATGATCTCGAATTTGTCGGCCACGCCTTTGGCCTCAAGGATCGGTTTCACATAGCTGATCAGCTCGGCATCATGGGCGCGGCTGGCATCGAGCCAGAAAATCGCACGGAACCCTGTGGCGCGCTGGCGGTCAATCGCAAGGTTGACCCAGTCTTCGATCGGCGCTTGGCGCGCGGAGGCCGAGCGCCAGATATCGCCCGCCGCAACGGTGTGGCTGTGCAGCACTGTGCCATCGTCCAGGATCATCTTGACGGTGCCGGCCTCGGGCAGCTCGAAAGTTGTCGGGTGGCTGCCGTATTCTTCGGCTTTTTGCGCCATCAGGCCGATGTTTTGGACTGTGCCGGCTGTGGCGGGGTTGAGCGCGCCATTTTCTTTGAAGAAGGTGATGGCCTCGTCATAGACGGGGGCGTAAGAATTGTCGGGGATGACGCAATTGGCATCGGCTTCTGTGCCGTCCGGGCCCCAGCCTTTGCCGCCAGCGCGGATCAGCGCCGGCATGGAGGCGTCAATGATCACATCCGAGGGCACGTGAAGGTTTGTGATGCCGCGGTCGCTGTCGACCATATACATGGGCGGGCGATCGGCCATGCAAGCCTCGATTGCGGCCATGATATCGGCGTTGTCCTTGACGCGCGCGAGCAGATCGCCAAGGCCCGAGTTGGGGTTGACGCCGAGGGCTTTCAGGGTGTCGCCATGGGCCTCAAAGACCGGCGCAAGGAAGGCGCGCACCGCATGGCCGAAGATGATCGGGTCGGAGACCTTCATCATGGTGGCTTTCATGTGCAACGAAAACAGCGTGCCTTCGGCTTTGGTCTTTTCGATCTCGTCGGCCAGAAAGTCCGCGAGCGCGGCGGCGCTCATATAGGTCGCATCGACAACTGTGCCTGCGGGATAGGCGAGGCCGTCTTTCAAAACGGTTTCGCCGGTGGCTGTTTCCAGAACGATTTTGGCGGTGGCGGGTTTTGACAGGGTGGCTGACACTTCATTTGAGAAGAAATCACCGCCCGACATGGCGGCCACGCGGGTTTTGCTTTCGGCGCTCCATTTGCCCATGCGGTGCGGGTTGTTTTGCGCATAGGTCTTGACGGCGACGGCGGCGCGGCGGTCTGAGTTGCCTTCGCGCAGGACAGGGTTCACAGCCGAGCCTTTGAGCGTGTCATAGGTGGCGCGCACGGCTTTTTCGGCCTCAGTTGCGGGCGTCTCCGGATAGTCGGGCAGGGCATAGCCTTGGGCCTGAAGCTCTTTCACCGCGGCCACAAGCTGGGGCACGGAGGCCGAGATATTTGGCAGCTTGATCACATTGGCCGAAGGGGTCTTCACCAATTCGCCCAGCTCGGCAAGATCATCGGACTGGCGCTGTGCGTCTGTCAAATGATCGGGGAAGGCGGCGAGAATACGGCCCGCAAGCGAGATATCCTTGGTGCCGACAGTAATATCAGCGGCTTTGGCAAAGCGCTTGATAATCGGCAAAAGCGAGGCGCTGGCAAGCTCGGGGGCTTCGTCAACCTTTGTGTAGATGATATCGGGTGTATGTGTGTCGGCCATCTCGGATCCTTCTCGATCAGGTGTTACGATTCAGATATTTACCTGTCTCATAGACCAGATTTTGGCGAAATGAAAGACGGTATGCAAAAGTATACAGAAAATTTTTGCCCCACAACACGAGGCAACATTGGCGCCGCGCAACGCAGGCGGTCGAGATACCCTGTCAGGATCAATCAGCTTTGGGGCGGCGTTTGGCTTTTGGTGTGCGCTCAAGCTTGAGCATCAAGACCAACGCAACAATGCAGAGCAAAAACACCCCGATCGCGGCGGGCCGCGGGGTTCCGTCAAAGGCCAGTCCGATGGGAACGGCAAAGACCATTGCAAAGACCGTAGAGGTGCCGCCCAGAATAGAGGCGGCCAGCCCCGCGATATGGCCAAGTGGCTCCATCGCCATCGCATTCAGATTGCCAAGGGTCAGCCCCGCCATGGCAAAAAGCGAAAACTGCCAGACGACAAACAGTGCGAAGTAGAGATCAAGCGAAAGCGGCAGGGCGGTCAGAAGGATCATACCGCCCGAGAGGCCGACCTGCACCATCAGGGTCACGGTTGTGAGGAGCTGCATCCCAAGGCGCACCACCAGCATGGCATTGAGGATACTGGCGCTTCCGGCAAGGATCGCGACGAGGCCAAACCAGTAGGGGAAGCTCTCGGCGCGCTGGAATGTGATGTCATAGATCGGCTGCACCGATGAGAGCGCCGCAAACAGAACCGCAAAGCACAGCGTTTGCACAAGGATCACGCTGCGCACGACGGGGTAGGAGAGCATATCTTTCAGCGCGCTCTTGAGCTTGCTTGTCTCAAAGGGGCGGCGGTCGGCTTTGGGGAGTGTCTCCTCAAGGCGCAGCCCGAACCAGCCCGTCACGAGACAGGCAAAAATGATAAAGGCCGCAAAAATGCCGCGCCAGCCTGTTATGCCAATGATCGCGGCGCCGATCAGCGGGGCAATGGCGGGCACGAGCGTAAAGATCATCATCACAATCGAGACCAGCTTGGCCATCTGGCGGCCAGAAAACAAATCGCGGATGATCGCGATCGACACAATCCGTGGCCCCGCAATCCCGAGACCCTGCACAAGGCGCGCGGCCAGCACCCATTCGAGGGTCTGGGCGACCCAGGCCAGCACAGCACCGACCATATAGAGCGCGATGCCCGCATAGATCACCGGCTTGCGCCCGAAGCTGTCCGAGAGCGGCCCTGTGAAAAATGTGCCGATCCCCATGCCAAGCACAAAGGAGGTCAGGATCAGCTGTGCGGCATTGAGATTGTCCGGGCTTAGCTCCTGACCGATCTGGGGCAGGGCGGGCAACATGGCGTCAATCGAGAAAGCGGTCATGGCAAACATCATGGCCATCAGGCCGATAAACTCGGCTTTGCTCATCCGGATTTTGCTCATTCAGTGGTCTCGCGGTGCGACTCAAGGGCTTTTCTGCGGCGTTTCAGAAACGCAAAATGGCCGAACTGTTGAATGGCCAGAGCAAAAATGCCTAGGCCCGTGAAGATAAAGACGGTGGTGCCGATCTTGCCGAGCACTGTGGCCGGAACAAGATTGCCATAGCCCACGGTGGAGAGCGTGACCACGGTGAAGAAATAGGCATCAATCCAGCTCCAGCCCTCGACAAGGCGGAAAAACACGGTGCCAGAGACCACAACCAGAGCCAGCAGCGAGAGAATGGAGCGGGTCGTGAGCGTCATTTGCCCTGTGCCTCGATCAGCTCGTCAATGACTTTGAGCCAAAGCTCGGGCGGCTGTGCGCCGGGAACGGCGTGTTGACTGGCGACAATGAATGTGGGCACGGAGTTGACCCCCATCTCGCGGGAATGGGTGTCGCGGGCCTTGATGTCGTCAAGATCGGAGTCGGTTCCAAGGAGCTTGAGCACAAGGGCGGCGTCCATGCCCATACTGTCGGCCACATCTGCCAGGGTTTCGGCGTTGCCGATATCGCGGCCATCTTTGAAATAGGCTTTGAACAGGGCCGATACAACCGGCGTCTGGCGGCCTTCTATCCCGGCCCAGTGAATGAGCCGGTGCGCATCAAGCGTATTTGGCGTGGTTTTCATCGCCTCAAAGTCGATCTTGAGGCCCGCCCGCTCGGCGGCCTCAACCACCGGGGCATAGGCCCGCACCGCGCCATCCTTGCCGCCGAACTTGGTTTCGAGATAGGCGCGCCGGTCCATCCCCTCTTTGGGCATTGTCGGGTTCAACTGAAACGGATGCCACTCGATCGTGAAGGGATGATCGGGGCGCTGCTCGAGTGCGCGGTCAAGATGGGCTTTGCCGATATAGCACCACGGGCAAATCGGGTCGGAAATAATATCAAGTTTGATCATGGAACTGCCTTTCGCCTTCTCTCTCTATCTGCCTCTGCCAAAAAGCAAAACCCATATGGCGATATCTGATTAAAATATGTCGCGTGCTTTAGAGAAACTCTTTGAGGGCCGAGCGGCGCAACTTGTTGTTGGGGCCAAGCGGCATTGCTTCGATGCGTTTGTAGAGCTTGGGGCGTTTGTAGGCGGCGAGCCTGCTTTCGGCCTCGGCCTTGAGGGCGTGGAGGTCGATGTCGGCCTCCGAAGTATAAAAGGCCGCAATGATGCGCACATCCTGTTTGATATCCACATCACAGACCGCGAGGGCTGTGAGCTTTTGGGCCTCTGGCGCAGCGCTGAGCGCCGCTTCGACCTCCAGAGGCGAGACACGGTAGCCACCGGCGTTCATCATATCGTCATTGCGCCCCTGATAGTGGATCTGCCCGTCGGCTGACAAAACCCCGAGATCTCCGGTCAGAAACCAGTCGTCGCGAAAACGCGCGGCGGTTTCGTCTGGCGCATCAAAATAGCCAAGCATCAAGCCCGGGTCAGAGCGGTGCACGGCAATCTGGCCCACCTCGCCTTGCGGCGCAATGCCCTCGTCTGTGAGCAGTGCAATGTGACGCCCAGCCTGAACCGAGCCAAGCGCGCCGCCCTGTGCGGGCGCGCTCGGGCTGGCCGATAGAAAGGTCGAGCATTCCGACATTCCATAGGCTTCATAGACTTCGGTGCCGGCTGCCTTTTGCCACTGGCGGCGCAGGTTTTCGCTGAGCTTTTCGCCGGCTGACAGCCCGTGACGCAGCTGAGGCAAATCAAGCGCTCCGCCGGCTTTCAGCATCTTGCGATAGACCCCGGGCGCGGCGGCAAAGATGCTTGCGTTATGGCGCTTGATCAGGGCTGGAAGCGCTTCGGGGGCGACCCCGTCCTCTGGGATCAGCGCTGTTGCGCCCATCGTCCACGGGTCCATCAGCCCTGTGCCAAGGGTGTAGGTCCAGTTGAAAGCCCCCGCATGGCACAGCCTGTCGTCGTCTTTGAGACCATACCAGCCCTCAAACATCATCTGTCGCGCCCAGATGGCGCGGTGGGCGTGCATCACCGCGCGGGGGCGGCCCGATGTGCCGGAGGTATAGATGATATAGGCCATGCGGTCCGGGTCGCCGAGGGCATAGTCGCAGGGCGGCAAGTCCTGCATTTTGACCAGCTCGGCTTCGCTGATGCGCTGGAAAGCGCCATCAACCGGCGCCGCAACAGAGCCGCCATAGGCAATCGCCTTGGGCTTGAGCGTGGCAACGATCTTTTCGACCTCAGCCAGCGTGAGCTGCGAGGATGTCGGAACCGGAACAATCCCGACCGCGATGGCCCCGAGATAGGCGATGGGAAACTCTGCGGTATTGCCAAGCCGCAGCAGCATAATATCGCCCGCCTTGAGGCCGCGCCGCAAAAGCCCTGTGCCCGTGCCGCGCACGGCCGCTTCCAGCCTTGAATAGCTCCAGCGGGTATCCTGACTCTGGCCCATACTCTGGCCCATGACAATAAGGGCGTCTTTGGCCGGGTTTGCCGCGGCGCGGCCCAAAACATGAGCCGCCATATTGAAAGGCGAGGGGCAGGGCGCAAACGGCCCTTTGTCGATAATGCTGTCCATGGTCTTTTGCTAGGGGCTTGGCGCGGGCGGCGCAAGGCCCTATGAAAGCGCCATGACAAATGCGGCAGACCCCAAATCCCTGATCAAGATCGCCCGTGCGGGCGGCGATGTGCCTGTGCCCGAACAGATCGACCTTGGCACGCGGGTGCGAGACCTGCGCAAAAGCCTCGGGCTGACGCTTGAGCAGGCCAGCAAACAGGCCGGGCTGGCGCGCTCGACCCTCTCCAAAATCGAAAACGGCCAGATGTCGCCCACCTATGAGGCGCTCAAAAAGCTCGCTCTGGGGCTGGAAATCTCGGTGCCCCAGCTCTTTACGCCGCCCCAATCGGCGCAGGCGACGGCGCGTATGAGTCTCACCCGTTCGGGCGAGGGCGCGGGCCATATCACAGCGACCTATGAGCACAACCTCATGGCCGAAAGCCTGTCTGCCAAGAAGATGCTGCCCTATCAGGCCCGCATCCGTGCCCGAAACATGGAAGAGTTCAACGGCTGGGTGCGCCATGATGGCGAAGAGTTTCTCTATGTGCTGACGGGTGTGATCCGGCTTTACACCGAGTTTTACGAACCCGTCGAGATGCGCCGCGGCGACAGCGCCTATTATGATGCCTCCATGGGGCACAATGTTGTCTCGGTCAGCTCCGAAGACGCCACGGTGCTCTGGGTGACCTCTCTGACTTAATCGGCCTTCGCAAAGACCAGCGGCAGAACCAGATAGGCAAGGCCCACCCCGATCAGCTGCATCACCACAAACATCGCAATATGCTGGGGCGCGATGCCGGCAAAAGTATCAGACCAGCCGCGCGCGAATGTGACAGCCGGATTGGCGAAACTGGTCGAAGACGTAAACCAATAGGCGCCTGTGATATAAAGCCCGACAAGGGGCGGAACCGTATCGGGCTTGTGGACCACACCGCCCACAATCACAAACAGCAGCCCGAAGGTCGCGATGATCTCGGAGCTCCATTGGGCAAGCCCTGTGCGGTGCAGTGTGCCGCTGACTTGCAGGATCGGCAGATCAAACATCATATGGGCCGCCCAGACCCCGAGCAGCGCCCCCGCCACTTGCGCCAGAACATAGGGCAGGAAGGCGCTCCAGCTATGCTCTTTGCGCAGCGTGAAAAACAGGGTCACCGCAGGATTGAAATGTGCGCCCGAGACAGGGCCAAGGCAGGTGATGATCCCGTAGAGAATACAGCCCGTCGCGATGGCATTGGCGAGCAGGGCAATGGCGGTGTTTCCGTCTGCGAGTGTCTCGCCCATAATGCCCGAGCCGATCACGCCAATCAGCAGAAAGGCGGTTCCGAGGCATTCTGATATTAGTTTTTGTGTCATGACAGTGTTCCCACAGCATCCAGCGCTGATTTCAAGTCTTTTGGTGTCGGTGTTTCGGCGAGAGCGTCCAGAAACGTCCGTGCCCGTTTGTGAAGCAGCCCGTAGGCGGTTTCAAAAGCCGCCGGCCAGTCGGCCTCGGCGGCGGCCGCAGGATCCTCCACCCCCCAATGCGCGCGAACCGGCGCGCCGGGCCAGATCGGGCAGGTTTCTCCCGCCGCCGATGCGCAGACCGTGATGACCGCATCCATCTTGGGCGCATCGGGCAGGGCGAAAACGTCCCAGCTTTTGGACTGCGCCTCGCGGGTGTCATAGCCGCGCGCCGCCAGAAGCGTGAGCGAATAGGGGTGCACCTTGCCAGAGGGTTGTGACCCGGCAGAATAAGCCCTCACGCGCCCGGCGCCCTCTGTGTTGAGGATCGCTTCAAGCAGAATCGAGCGCGCCGAATTGCCAGTGCAGAGCACAAGTATGTTCATGTCAGACGTCCTCTGGTCCAGTTGGCGGGGCGCTTGCAATCGCATCGACCTCGCCTTGAAGGGATATAGCCGATAGCTGCGACATCGGCAAAGCCACAAAGGCTGACAGGCGGTTCTTCAGGATACCGTAAGCCTGCTGATAGGCCAGATTGAGTTCGGCCTCTGTTCCGCTCGCTTTGGCAGGGTCAGCCATGCCCCAATGCGCCGAAATGGGCTGACCGGGCCAAGCCGGACAGGCCTCGTTTGCCGCCGCGTCGCAAACCGTAAAGACAAAGTCAAAATCCGGCGCATCCTCGGCCTGAAAGTGGCTCAAGGGCTTGGAATACAACCCGGATGTGTCGTGCCCTTTGGCCTCAAGAAGCGTTTTGACGCGTGGATTGATCTCTGCTTGGGCCAGCGCACCGGCGGAATAGCCTCGAAACCGCCCCGCGCCCAGCGTGGTCAGGATGGCTTCGGCCATGATCGAGCGTGCCGAATTGGCGCTGCAGATAAACAGAACGTTCATGAGCTTTCCTTTGGTCTGGTCTGGCGCGGCGGGGGGCAAAAAGGTGCAGACATCGGGCCGTCCTTTACAGCAATCGCCAAGCAGAGCCTCCGCCATGCCCTGCACGCCCGCCATATTGATACGATAGCGAACCTGTGTGGCCTGACGCGAGCTCGTGATCAGCCCAACCGATTTCAGCCCCGAAAGATAATCTGACCCTGTGCTCGCCTTAAGCCCCAAGAGCGAGCAGATCTCGCCCGCGCAAAGCGCGTCGGGGTAGCGGCGCATGAGGAGCCGAAACAGGGCAATCCTCTGCGGATGTCCCAATGTCTGGAGCTGAGATGTGAGAGCCATATCCATATTTCGGATATTTCCGAAATACCGGATTTGATCAAGTGAAACTTTTGTAACGCTCAGTCTTCAGACCACCACACCATCGGCAAAAACCAATAGCCATCCCCGTTGATCGGGATATGGGCGGGGTATTTCAACTCTTTGGCGTGGGCGATCCGGCTCACTCCGAAGGCATAGGTCGGGATCACATAGCGCCCGGCGGTCAAGATACGGTCAAGCGCGCGGGTCGCGGCGATAAACTCGGATTTGTCATCCGTCCCCACCATGGTTCTGATCATCGCCTCCGCTGCGGGCACGTTCATTCCCATCAGGTTGCGCGAGCCGGGCGTGTCGATGCCATCACTGCCCCAATAGAGCATCTGTTCGTTGCCGGGGCTGAGCGAAAAGCCGCGGCGGATATCGGTCATCTGGAAATCAAACGTGTTTTGGCGGGCAAAATATTGTGCATTATCAACAATTTCGACTTCAGCCTTGATCCCCAGGCGTTCCAGCGCCTGACTGTAGATATTGGCAAAAGACAAAAGCTCGCCGGCGCCGGCGGGCAACAGAATCTTGAAGGCAAAGGCCTGCCCCTCGCGGTTTCTGAGGGTTCCGTCCTGCGCGCTCCAGCCGGCCTCGGCGAGAGAGGCGATGGCGCGGCGCAGGTTTGCGCGGTTGCGCTTGGTGCCGTCAGAGACGGGCAGGGCATAGCCCTCAAGCGTGCCCGGCGGCAGATCGGCTGCAAAAGGCGCTAGCAGCTCGGCCACGCGGCCTTCGGCGGGGCCGTGGCCCATTCCAAGCTCGGAGCCGGAGAAATATGAGGTGATCCGCCGCTGCGCCCCGCCCGTGACCACATCATTCATGAATTCAAAGTTGAACGCGAGGATCAAGGCCTCGCGCACGCGCCAGTCGGCAAAGAGCGGATCGCGGGTGTTCATCACAAAGCCGGTGATGCCTGTGGGCTTGCCGTCCTTTATTTCGGCCTTCAAGACCTCGCCACGCTGCACGGCGGGATAGTCATAGGCCGTGTCCCATTTGTTGGCATTGTTTTCGCGCACAACGTTGAGCACACCGGCTTTGAAGGCCTCTTTCAAAACCGTGTCATCGGCAAAAAACTCGATGCGGATTTCGTCGAGATTGGCTGTGCCGCGCTGGAGCGGCACATCGCGCCCCCAATAGTCGGGGTTGCGTTTGAGGGTCAGGTAGCGGTTTGGCTCATAATCGCCAATCACATAGGCCGCAGAGCCGATCGGGGCGATATCAAAGCCCGATTGGTCAAAGGCGCGGCCCTCCCATTGGGCTTTCTTGAGGATCGGGCGCAGCCCCGCGATCAAGGCAAGCTCCCGGTTGGCTGTGTTGAACGTGATCTTTAAGGACCGTGGACCTGTGGCCTCAAGGCTCTGGACCTGGGTCATGAAGCTGCGGTAGCGCGGATGTCCCTCGCGCCCGAGGGTCTCATAACTCCAGATCACATCCTCAAGCGTCACCGGCGAGCCATCCGAGAATCGGGCCTCCTCCCGGAGGGTAAATTCGACCCATTCCCGATTCGGACCCGTCTCAACCGATTCGGCGAGCAGGCCATAGAGCGCGAATGGCTCGTCCCAATTGCGGCCCATGAGGCTTTCATAGGCCAAAAAACGGAGCTGCCACGGGGCTGTGCCTTTGAAGATAAACGGATGCAGGCTGTCAAAGCCACCCGTGTTGCCCGTTACGATGCGGCCCCCCTTGGGCGCCTCGGGGTTGGCATAGGGCAAAGACACAAAATCAGGTGGTAGGGCAGGGTCCCCATACATAGCTATGCCATGTTTTGGGCCTGCATGAGCGATCTGACCCGCCAGAAACAGAGCGCAAAAACAGGCCAAAACCCGCGTCAGTGACTGGAAAAATACTGATCTCATTTTTGTGACAATCCTGTTTTTTCTATATTTTCCGGAGGCAAACCCTAACCCGCCCGAAAGGCCAAGACAAACTTTTAGCTTGGATTGGGCGTTAACATATCTTATAAAGTGATCACTGCTCGATAGGTTTCTTGCCTGTATGAAACCTGCCTCAATAACTTGACGCCAGCCTTGTGCTGGCGTTTTTTTTTGGCAAAGCGGTCTTTGCGCCTCATGACAACACCTTGGCCTCGGAGCAGGGACAGGCTAGGTCTGTGTCAAACAGATATGGTGGACCATGACATGACACTCAAAGGCAAAACAGCGGTTATCACAGGCTCCAATTCCGGCATCGGGCTTGGGATTGCATGGGAGATGGCACGGGCCGGAGCCGACATCGTGCTCAATTCGTTTACAGACACCGCCGATGACCATGCTTTGGCAGCGCTTATCGCCAAAGAAACCGGCGTCTCGGCGCGCTATATCAAGGCCGATATGTCCAAAGGTGCCGAGTGCCGCGCGCTGATTGAAGCGGCGGGGCGCTGCGATATCCTGATCAACAATGCAGGCATTCAGCATATCGCCGCCATCGAGGCTTTTCCGATGGAAAAATGGGATGCGATCATCGCCATCAATCTCAGCTCGGCCTTTCACACAACTGCGGCGGCCCTGCCGATGATGCGCCAAGCGGGCTGGGGCAGGGTGATCAATATCTCCTCTGCCCACGGGCTGACCGCCTCGCCTTACAAGTCAGCCTATATCGCCGCAAAACACGGGGTGATCGGTCTGACAAAAACAACGGCGCTGGAAACAGCCCAAGAGCCGATCACCGCCAATGCAATCTGCCCCGGCTATGTTTTGACGCCGCTGGTCGAGGCGCAAATCCCCGACACCATGAAAGAATACAACATGAGCCGCGAGGATGTGATCAAGAATGTAATGCTGACGCGCCAGCCCTCCAAAGAGTTCGCCACGGTCGAGCAACTGGGCGGAACCGCGGTGTTCTTGGCCTCCGATGCCGCGGCCCAGATCACAGGCACAACACTCTCTGTTGATGGCGGCTGGACCGCGCTTTAAGCTGGAGAGGGTTTGGCGGGCTGGCTCGGGTCTTTTGCGTTCGGATAGACCAGCCCGGCCGAGATCACCAGTTTGGCGGCGTCTTCGACGGTCATATCCAGCTCGATCACGTCTTCTTTGGGCACAAACAGCAAAAAGCCAGAGGTCGGGTTGGGCGTTGTGGGCAGGAAGATGCTCATCATTTCGCCCTCGCTCTTGGCGCGTTTGGCGATTTCGCCTTTGGCGGAGGTCGACACAAACCCGATCGCCCAGATGCCTTTGCGGGGATATTCGATCAAGCAGGCCTTTTCAAAGCTGCGCTCGGATTGGGCAAAGATCGTCTCGGCAATTTGCTTCACCCCGTTGTAAATCGAGCGCACCACAGGCACCCGCTCAAGCAAGCCCTCGGCATAGCGGATGAGCGATCGGCCCAAGAGGCCCTTGGCCAGCCAGCCAACAAAAATCGTGAAGAAAAAGAACACAAACACGCCAACGCCACGGATGTTGACGTGAATCCAGTTGTCCGTTCCATAGGTCCGGTCAAGCCAGCGGTTGACGAGCTGTTCGGGATGATAATTTGCCGGCACGAAGGGCATGACAAACCCGTCAACCCAGCCGATAAAGCTCCAGAGCAGCCAAAGCGTGAAAGCCACGGGGGCAATCACAATCAGCCCGGTGAAAAAAGAGGCGCGCAGACCCGCAAACATACTGCGGCGCTTGTGGGTGTCTTCGTCAAAAGGCGTTGTCATATCAGAAATCTGTCCCGCTCTGGCTCTTTCCATTTAGGGCCTTCGGTGCAGTGACACAATCCTAAAGCGTGTGATGCCCCCGCCGGTCAGCCTTGGCGGCTGATTTCGCCTGCGATTTGGGCGGCCAGACGGGCATTGTTCAAGACAAGGGCGATATTGGTGGCAAGCGAGCGGCCTTCGGTCAGCTCAAAGATGCGGGCCAGAAGGAAGGGCGTGACAGATTTGCCCGAAATGCCTTGGGCGCGGGCTTCGCTTTGGGCCTGTTCAATGATCGGAGTCAGCGTTTCGCGGCTGATCTCGGCGGTTTCGGGCACAGGGTTGCCCACAAGCTGGCCTCCGGGCAGGCCCAGAGCGGCGCGCATGGCGTGGGCTTTGGCAATCTCTTTGGCCGTATCCATGCGCAGGGGCGCGGCGAGGCCCGAGGCGCGCGACCAAAAGGCCGGAAACTCGGACTGGCCATAGCCAATCACCGGCACGCCAAGCGTTTCGAGCACTTCGAGGGTCTTTGGGATGTCGAGTATGGCTTTGGCCCCTGCGGCAACAACGGTCACAGGGGTCTGTGCCAGCTCCTGCAGATCGGCCGAAACATCAAAGCTCAGTTCAGCGCCCTGATGCACGCCGCCGATGCCGCCGGTGGCAAAGACAGATATCCCCGCAATATGCGCCGCGATCATGGTCGCCGCGACGGTGGTCGCGCCTGTGCCCTTCATGGCCAGACAGGCCGCAAGATCGGCGCGCGACAGCTTGGCAACATCTTGCGCCTTGGCCAGTGTTTCAAGCTCGTGGTCTTCCAATCCGATGTGCAAGCGGCCCTCTAAGACAGCGATTGTCGCAGGCACAGCCGCGTGAGCGCGCACCTCGGCCTCGACCTCGCGCGCGGTCTCGATATTTTGCGGGTAGGGCATCCCGTGGGTGATGATCGTGCTCTCCAGAGCCACAACCGGCAGAGCGGCGGCCTGTGCGGCGCGCACCTCACTTGAGTAGGTGATATCATACATAATTGTCGTCTCCTGAAACATAGGTCGCGGCTGTTTTTTGGGCCATTTCAAGCGCTTCGGGGCGGCTCATGCCCTTGAGTTCGGCTGCGATATGCGCTGCCATAAAGGTATCGCCCGCGCCGGTGATCCGTTTGGCAAGGACTTGGGGCGGCGCGGCCTCATGTGTTTCCTCTGTGCAGGCATCACAGGCCACAGCGGCGCCATGGGTTACCACAACGCGTCGCGCTCCGGCACCCAACAAAGCCAGCGCCCCGGCGCGCGCCGTGCCAAGACCAGTCGCGCCGCTGATCAGCTCGGCTTCTTCAAGATTGACATAAAGCGTCGCGCCCCTGTGGGCGATGATGGCGCGCAAGCGCTCCGCCTTGCCCGGCGAGGCTGGCGCGATCCGCACATCGGCCGCGCCGAACGCCCGGCTCTGGGCAATCTGGGACAAGAGCGCCTCCGTGAGATTGCCATCCAGCGCGATCGGCCCGTCATAGGGCGCCGTCACAGAGCCGAGAGCGCCGTTGAGAAGGGGGGCAATGATCGCTTCGCCCGCCGCTTCAAGGGAATGCGCATCGGCCAGCGCCGCAACAAGCCCGCTGGCGTCCTCGATGGCCATATAGGCGTCAGTTGGCCGGTCGCTGATGTGGATGTGGTCTGTTCCAAGCCCCAAATCTCGGGCTGCCTTGATCAGCTCTTGGCCGGCCTCATCCCGTCCAAGCGCTGTGAGCAACACAGGCGACAGCCCAAAGCGCGCCAGCGTCATGGCGATATTCATGGCCACGCCGCCCGGCAAACGGGTGATCCGTCCGGGCATATCGCTTCCCACGCGCATTTCGCGCGGCGTTCTGCCGATGATGTCCCACAGGACCGAGCCGATACAAATGATCTGGTGTGATGTGCGCTGCATAGCCGCTAAATGAAGATAAGCCTCGTGCTTGGCAATGGTTTTTCCAAAAACACAATAGCGCTTGCAAAGGGCAGGGGGCAGATATATACGCGCGCCACTAACTTCGCAGATGGAAGCGGGCCCATGGGGGAGAAATCCTTATGTGTCCACCGGTTGAAGCATCCGCTTCTCTTCCTTCCATCAAGGCATAAACCGGAAAGGAAAAAGACAATGGCTCTTCCCGAGTTCACATTGCGTCAGCTGCTTGAAGCCGGCGTTCACTTTGGTCACCAAACACAACGCTGGAACCCACGCATGGGCCCGTTTATCTACGGCGCGCGCAACGGCATCCACATCATGGACCTGACACAGACAGTTCCAATGCTCGACGCCGCTCTGAATGCTGTGCGTGAAACTGTGGCCAAAGGCGGCCGCGTGCTTTTCGTTGGCACCAAGCGTCAGGCGGCAACACCCGTTGCCGAAGCCGCTGAGCGTTGCGCACAATATTACATGAATCACCGCTGGCTCGGTGGCACGCTGACAAACTGGCAGACAGTGTCCCAGTCGATCAACCGTCTCAAGTCAATCGACGAGAAGATGGAAACAGGCTTCGAAGGCCTGACGAAAAAAGAGCGTCTCGGCATGGAACGCGACCAGGAGAAGCTTCAGGCGTCTCTCGGCGGGATCCGCGAAATGGGTGGCGTTCCTGACCTTATTTTCGTGATCGACGTGAAAAAAGAAGCGCTGGCCGTGGCCGAAGCCAACAAACTGGGGATCCCCGTTGTGGCTGTGGTTGACACCAACTGCTCACCAGACGGCGTTGACTATATCATCCCCGGCAACGACGACGCGGCGCGCGCGATCGCGCTTTACACCGATCTTGTGTCACGCGCAGCCCTTGACGGGATGTCCGCACAGCTCGGCAACGCAGGTGTCGACATCGGCGCCATGGAAGAAGCACCCGTTGAAGAACTGGCAGCCGAAGCCCCAGCGGAAGCGGCAGCAGCCGAGGCCTAATCGGTCACACTATCGTCATGCAGGCGTGCGAAAGCACGCCTGTTACCGAACAGATTTCATTTGAGGAGAACCATGATGGCGATTACAGCTGCATTGGTGAAAGAACTGCGCGACAGCACGGGCGCAGGCATGATGGACGCTAAAAAAGCCCTGACAGAAACAAACGGCGACATGGAAGCCGCAGTTGACTGGCTGCGCACCAAAGGTCTTGCAAAAGCAGCCAAGAAATCAGGCCGCACAGCGGCAGAAGGCCTTGTGGCTGTTCAGGTTTCCGGCGGCAAAGGCGTGGCGGTTGAAGTGAACTCGGAAACCGACTTTGTTGGCAAAAACGCCGAATTCCAAGACATGGTTGGCAAGATTGCACAGGCCGCGACAGGCGTGTCAAACGTGGAAGAGCTTGCTGCGGCCAGCGTCGGCGGCAAAGTTGTGGCCGATATGATCACAGACAAGATCGCCACAATCGGCGAGAATATGTCCCTGCGCCGGATGGCTTCTGTTGAAGGTGACATCGTTGTTTCATACGTGCACAACGCCGCCACAGACGGCATGGGCAAAATCGGTGTTCTCGTGGCCATGACTGGCGGCGACGAGAGCTTTGGCAAAATGGTTGCCATGCACATTGCTGCGGCACGCCCCGAAGCGCTGAACGAAGCCGCTCTTGATCCGGCATGGGTTGCCAAAGAGCGTCAGGTTCAGATCGACATCGCGAAAGAGTCAGGCAAGCCTGACGCCGTGATCGAGAAAATGATTGTTGGCCGCATGGCGAAGTTCATGGCGGAAAACACGCTTCTCGGACAAGCCTTTGTTGTGAACCCTGATCTTTCGGTTGAGCAAGCCGCGAAAGAAGCGGGCGCAACGATCACAGGCTTCGTGCGTATGGAAGTTGGCGAAGGCATCGAGAAAAAAGTCGAAGACTTCGCAGCCGAGGTTGCCAAAGCCGCTCAAGGCTAAGCTCTCTCTGGCCAATGTGATAGAACGGCGTCGCTCGCAAACGGGCGGCGCCGTTTTTTTTGTGACGTCCTGAACGCCTGAGCTGTGTAAGCGTCTTGGCCGATGGCCCATGTTTCATGGGGTTTTCATATACGATATTTAACATAATACATATTATGCGATTAACTGACATGGTAAAAAAGGGGCGCTGTGCACGCCCCTTTTGCTTAGAAAAACGCCTGGAGACCTGTCTGGGCGCGCCCGAGGATCAACGCGTGCACATCATGCGTGCCCTCATAGGTGTTCACCGTCTCAAGGTTCATCGCGTGACGAATGACATGATACTCCAGCGTGATCCCGTTGCCGCCGTGCATATCGCGGGATTGTCTTGCAATATCAAGGGCTTTGCCGCAGTTGTTGCGCTTGAGCAGCGAGATCATCTCCGGTGCGGCCCGCGCCTCGTCCATCAGGCGACCCAACCGCAAGGCGCTGTGAAGGCCCAATGTGATTTCGGTTTGCATATCGGCCAGTTTCTTTTGAAAGAGCTGCGTTTGCGCCAACGGCCGTTTGAACTGGTGACGGTCAAGCCCGTATTGGCGGCCAGCGTGCCAACAGAATTCCGCGGCCCCCATAACGCCCCAGGAAATGCCGTAGCGGGCGCGGTTCAAACATCCAAAAGGCCCTTTAAGCCCTTGAACATTCGGCAAAAGAGCGTCTTCGCCTACCTCAACGCCATCCATCACAATTTCGCCTGTTACAGAGGCGCGCAGGCTCATTTTGTTAGTGATTTTGGGGGCAGACAGGCCTGTCATGCCTTTTTCGAGGATAAAGCCGCGGATCTTGCCGCCGTGGGCGTCTGACTTGGCCCAGACCACAAAGACATCGGCGATCGGTGCATTCGAAATCCACATCTTTGCGCCGGTGAGCTTGTAGCCGTTGGCTGTCTTTTCGGCGCGGGTTTTCATGCCTGCCGGGTCTGAGCCGGCGTCGGGTTCGGTGAGGCCGAAACAGCCGATCAACGTCCCTGCGGCAAGGCCCGGAAGGTATTTTTTGCGTTGATCTTCAGAGCCATAGGCGTAAATCGGATACATCACGAGCGAGCTTTGCACGCTCATCATCGAACGATATCCGCTGTCCACCCGCTCAATTTCGCGCGCGACAAGACCATAGGCAACATAAGAGCTGCCCAGCCCGCCGTATTCCTCAGGGACAGTAATGCCCAAAAGCCCCATATCGCCCATCTCTTTAAAGACCTCTGGCGCCACGGTTTCATTGGCATAAGCCTCTGTAATTCTTGGCATAAGCGTGCTTTGGGCATAGCTGCGCGCACTTTGGGTGATCATACGCTCGTCGTCTGAGAGCTGGTCTTCGAGATAAAGCGGGTCTTCCCAGTTGAAAGCGCCAAGCTCTGGGGCATCTTTTGCTTTAAGTTCAGGGGTTTGGCTGGACATATTAAGGCTCCGTTCGCAGCTGATCATTTGGGTTTGTTTACCATGAAAAAAATGCATATAATAACGCTATATTCGCGCGTTATTATGATCTTTTGGAATATGTATGACCCGTCGCTCCTCCCTGCCCTCGACCCATGGCCTCGCTGCCCTCGACGCGCTTGCGCGGTTGCAGAGTGTGACCGCTGCGGCGCAGGAATTGAGCCTGACCCAAAGCGCTGTGTCGCGCCAGTTGCAGGCGCTTGAGGCGCAGCTTGGGGTCGAGTTGTTTGTGCGCCGCGCCAAGCGCATCAGTCTGACAACGGCGGGTCAGCGCTATGCCGAGGAGGTGCGCCGCGCGCTTGATCTGCTGACCAATGCCGCGCTGCGCCTTCAGACAAACCCGGAGGGCGGCACGCTCAATCTTGCCATTCTACCGACCTTCGGGATGCGCTGGCTGTTGCCCCGCCTGCCCCGGTTCGGCCGCGCGCACCCTGATGTGACGGTGAATATGAACACCCGCCTCGGGCGGTTTGATTTTGCCGAAACAGACATGGACGCGGCCCTCAGTTTTGGCAATGGAGACTGGCCAAACTGCCATGCTTTGCGCCTTGAGGGCGAGGCCGTCTTGCCGATGGCCTCCGCGGCGTTCTTGCAAGCCGCGCCGGTCGCCAAGCCCGCCGATCTGATGGCCCTGCCCCTGCTTCATATCCAGACGCGGCCCGAGGCGTGGCAGGACTGGTTTGCCGCGCATGGTGTTGCCGCGCAGGTCTTGCCGGGGACGCGGTATGACCAGTTTTCAACCATCTTGCAGGCGGCGCGCCACGGGCTGGGCGTGGCCCTGTTGCCTGAGTATCTGGCGCGCGAAGAAAAGGCCGACGGGCGCCTTGAGGTTGTGATCGGGCCGCCAAGCCCGAGCCGGGGCGCCTATTATCTCGTCTGGCCCGCAGAAAAGCACAACACCCCTGCCCTTCAGGCCTTTTGCGCCTGGATCAAGGAGGAAATCGAAGGCGAAGACCTCTTACCACGATAGCGGCTGTCGCGCGCTCCGATATATTCCGAACCCTCATAAGGGCTAGAAATCAGGGCTGTAGGGCAAGCTATAGGGCAAACAGTGCATAAAGCAGTATGGACAGACAGAAGACCATTTCGGGCAGCCGCAAACCCCAGCCTGAAAACCTAACCCCCAAAATCCAGCGTGGCCCACAGCCTCAGCCCAGAGCGTAGCCCGCGCCGCGCACCGTGCGCAGCGGATCGGATCCGCCGCCCTGCATCAGAGCCTTGCGCAACCGCCCGATATGAACATCGACCGTGCGGGTGTCGACATAGATGTCGCGCCCCCAAACGCGGTCCAAAAGCTGTTCGCGGCTGAGCACCCGCCCCTGATTTTCCAAAAAAGTGGCCAGAAGGCGGAACTCGGTTGGCCCCAGTTTGATCGGCGTGCCCGCGCGGCTCACGCGGTGGCTGCCCGCATCTAGCAAAATATCTTCAAAGCTCAGCTCCTCACCGACCGAGGCAGGCCGCGTGCGGCGCAGCTCCTTGCGCACCCGCGCCATCAGCTCGGCCACAGAGTAAGGCTTGACCATATAATCATCGGCCCCTGTCTCAAGGCCGCGCACCTTGTCCAGCTCCTCAGAGCGCGCCGAGAGCATGATCACCGGCAGCGCCCGTGTCGACTTGCCGGATTTGAGACGGCGGCAGACCTCAAGACCCGACACATGGGGCAACATCCAGTCGAGCAACACCAGATCGGGCATGGCCTCATGCGCCATCAGGAGCGCTTCTTCGCCATCGGCGGCCTCAAGCACATCAAAGCCCTCCGATTTCAGGTTGTAGGCCAGAACCGCCCGCTGTGCGGGTTCGTCTTCAACCAGCAAAACAACGGGTTTTCCTGTGCTCATGAGAGATCGCTTACATCTGAGCTGGTGGAGGTGATATCGCCTTTGGTGCGGGCTTCATCGGGCTTCTGGCCGGTCACAAGATAGACCACCTGTTCGGCGATCGCGGTGACATGGTCGCCCATGCGCTCGGTGTTTTTGGCGATGAAATGCAGGTGCATACAGGCGCTGATATTGCGCGGATCTTCGAGCATAAACGTCAGAAACTCGCGGAAAAGCGCATTGTAAAGCTGGTCAATGTCGCGGTCGCGCTCGATCACATCCATCGCCAGTGTCGCATCCCGCTGAAGATAGGCATCGAGCGCATCCTTGAGCATGAGTTGCACATCGCGCGCCATGCGGCGCAAGGAGACATGGGCCTCCTCGATCGCCGGGAGCTGGGCCAGAACGCTGGTGCGCTTGGCCATGTTTTTGGCATAATCGCCGATCCGCTCGAGATTGGCCGATATTTTCAGAACCGAGAGCACAAGGCGCAGGTCAATCGCTGTGGGCGCGCGCAGGGCAATCAGCTGGGCCGCGTCATCATTGATCCGCTCTTCCAGCGCATCAATCACCACATCTTTGGCGCGCACCTCTTCGGCTTTTTCCTCATCGCGCGCCGCCAGCGCATCGGCGGCGTCCAGAATGGCCATTTCAACCAGCCCGCCCATTTTCATGATCTGGGTCTGGATGTCCTGAAGGTCGCGGTCAAAGGCAGAGGCGATATGTTGGTCGTTCATGGCAGTGCTCCTTAACCGATCCGGCCGGTGATATAACTTTCGGTGCGCGGGTCCGAGGGCTTGGTGAAAATCTGCGAGGTATCGCCAAATTCGACAAGATTGCCGAGGTGGAAGAAGGCGGTCTTCTGGCTGACGCGGGCGGCCTGCTGCATGGAGTGGGTCACGATCACGACAGAATAGTCGCGGCGCAGCTCGTCGATCAGCTCCTCGACCTGTGCTGTGGCGATCGGGTCAAGCGCCGAGCAAGGCTCATCCATCAAGAGCACCTCCGGAGAGGTTGCAATCGCGCGGGCAATGCACAGGCGCTGTTGCTGTCCGCCCGACAGCCCTGTTCCGGGCGCGAGCAGGCGGTCTTTGACCTCGCCCCAGAGCGCGGCCCGCTTGAGCGCGGTTTCGACGATCTCGTCAAGCTCGGCTTTGGTGCGGGCGAGGCCGTGAATTTTGGGGCCATAGGCGACATTGTCATAGATCGACTTTGGAAAGGGGTTGGGCTTTTGAAAGACCATGCCGACCTTGGCGCGCAGCTGCACCGGGTCTACCTTGGCATCATAGATGTCTTCGCCATCCAGCAGGATCTCGCCTGTGACGCGACAGACATCAATCGTGTCGTTCATACGGTTGAGGCAGCGCAGAAAGGTCGACTTGCCGCAGCCTGAGGGGCCGATAAAGGCGGTGACGGTCTTATCGGCGATATCCACGCTGACATCCTTGATGGCGTGGGTTTCGCCATAATAGACCTGACAGTTGCGGGCCGTGATTTTGGGGGAAGTCTGGGTCACGTCTTGCTCCGAATTGGGGGCTGATGTATCATACACGGGTGTTGGCCTTTCTTACCAGCGGCGCTCGAATTTGCGGCGCAAGAGGATGGCGGCGGTGTTCATCACGATCAGGAAGACCAGCAATACGATGATCGCTCCTGAGGCGCGCTCAACGAAGGCAGGGTCGCCGCGCTGAGTCCAGTTGTAAACCTGAACCGGCAAGGCGGCGGCGGGGTCAAACAGCCCTTCGGGCGGGCCGGCCGGATATTCGCGCACAAAGGCAACCATCCCGATCAGGAGCAGCGGCGCGGTTTCGCCAAGGGCCTGGGCAAGGCCGATGATGGCCCCCGTCAGGATCCCGGGCATGGCAAGCGGCAAGACGTGGTGAAAGATCGACTGCATCTTGGAGGCCCCCACGCCGAGGGCGGCATCGCGGATCGAGGGGGGCACGGATTTGAGCGCCGCCCGGGTGGCGATGATGATGGTTGGCAGGGTCATCAAGGTGAGCACGAGTCCGCCGACAATCGGCGCGGATTGTGGCAGGCCAACCAGATTGATGAAAATCGCGAGGCCGAGGATCCCGAAGACAATCGAGGGCACGGCGGCCAGATTGGAGATATTCACTTCGATCAGATCGGTGAAGCGGTTTTTTGGCGCAAATTCTTCAAGATAGATCGAGGCCGCAACGCCAAGGGGCAGAGACAGGCACAATACAATCAGCATCATATAGATCGAGCCGAGGATCGCCACGCCCAGCCCGGCGGCTTCGGGGCGGGTGTCGGAGGCGTCGGGAGCTGTGAAAAACGCCCAGTTGAACTTTGTCTCCAGCACGCCCGCCGCTTTGAGCTGATCGGCGAATGCGAGTTGCTCGGGCGAGATATTGCGGTCCAGAGCGGCGCTCTCCATGGTGACGCGGCCCTTGAAATAGCCATCAACCCGCCCGTTTGCGAGCAGGCTGAAGGAGACCGTTTGACCGATCTTCTCGGGCGAGGCCAAGACAAAGTTGCGCAGCGTCGCCGGCGCTTCTTTAGAGACCATCTGGCCGAGCGCCTTGGCCGGGAGTGCGGATGTGTCCACGCCGGCCTCCTCGGCGGCACGCTGCATGGCGGCCTGAATGAGCGGCGCATAGCCAAAGGTCGAGACTTTGGCGATCTGGGCCAGATCGCCGCTGCCGGTTTTGTCCAGCTTGGCAGGGTCGAGAAACACCTCGACCTGAAGATAGGTCTGCTTGAACGCGCTCAGACCATTGGAAAGGATCGAGCCGAGCAGACCCACGAGCGCCAGCATCCCGAGTGCCACGGCCAGAAGGCCAAGGCGGCGAAAGCGTGTTTCAGAGGCGTTGCGCGTCTTGGTGCGCGCATCCTGCACAAGCAGTGAGCCATGCCGCTTGCGGGCGGCCTCGGGCGCGGCTGCGGCGGCGGCGGCGGTGATATCGTTCATTCGTATTGCTCCCGATATTTGCGCACGACGGAAAGGGCAATGATATTAAGGCCCAATGTGAAGACAAAGAGGGTGAGGCCAAGCGCGAAGGCGACAAGCGTTTCGGGGCTGGCAAATTCGGTGTCCCCCGTGAGCTGGCTGACAATCTTGACGGTCACGGTTGTCATCGCCTCAAACGGGTTGAGGCCGAGCTTGGCCGCGGCCCCTGCCCCCATCACAACAATCATGGTCTCGCCAATCGCGCGGCTTGCAGCCAGCAGCACAGCCCCCACAACGCCGGGCAGCGCCGCCGGCAGGATCACTTGCTTGATGGTTTCCGAGCGCGTGGCGCCCAGCCCGTAGGAGCCGTCCCGCATGGCTTGGGGCACCGCATTGATAATGTCATCCGACAGGGAGGACACGAAGGGAATAAGCATGATCCCCATGACCAGCCCGGCGGTCAGAACCGAGGACGACGAGCTTCCCAGCCCGAGCGGCGAGGCAATATAGTCGCGCAAAAACGGTCCCACCGTGATCAGCGCAAAGAGACCGTAAACAATGGTCGGAATGCCCGCGAGAACCTCGATCGCCGGCTTGGTGACCGCGCGCAGAGGCTTGCTGGCATATTCGGCCAGATAAATCGCGATCATCAGCCCGGTTGGCACCGCCACAACCAGCGCCAGAAAGCTCACATAGAGCGTGCCCCAGAGCAAGGGCAGGATCCCGAGATCGGAGCCGCCGCGAAACTGCGGGTTCCAGACCGTTGAGAAAAAGAAATCTTTTGCCGGATACATCTTGAAGAAATTGATCGTCTCAAACAGCAGCGAGCCGAGAATGCCCACGGTCGTCAAAATCGCGACAAGCGAGGCCCCGATGAGCAAGGACAGCACAAATGTTTCGCTGGTGTTGCGCGCCCGCGCTTCAGGCCGGATGCGCAGCAAAGTTATCATAAAACAGCCAAGCGCCAGCGCGAGGGTCAGCACCGTCATCCAGAACCGGCCTGTGATCTCGGCGCCGCGAAAGGCTTTGGCCGCCTCAAACACCGCGCCCTGCACCTCTGAGCCGATGGCCACGCCCACATCGCCAAGCTCTTTGCGGATATCGCTGGTTTCGGCGCGCAGCGCCTGAAGATCATCCTCGGAGATATTTTGCGCCTCTTTCAGCGCATCCAGCCCGCCCGCGATCCGGCGCAGATCGGCCATCACAAGGCTGCGCGCCCCGCCCTCTGGAATGGCGCTATCGGGGACCATGGCCGAAATCCGCGTCTCGATCAGAACCGGCTGAACAAACAGCCAAGCCATGAGACACAGGAGGGCTGGCACGACCGTATAAAGCGCAATGGTCTGGCCGTAATAGCCCGGCAGCGAATGCAGCCGCTGGCCTGTTGCCTTTGCCACCGCCAAGGCCCGCTTGCGCCCGAGCAGGTAGCCAACCACGCCGAGGCCCAGAACGAGAAGAAAGAGAGAGCTAGTGGTCATGGCGCATCCTGCGAAAGAAGAGAAGGAGCGGCACATAAGCGCCGCTCCGTGATGTGTAAAGGCTTAGTTCAGTGGCGCCATAGGAACGCGGTTTGCCACCATGTCCTGTGTTTTTGCAAGCTCGGGGTCCGAGACAAGACCATAGGCCGCAAGCGGGCCATCCGGGCCGGCGATTTCGTCAGAGACGAAAAACTCGATATAGGCCTGCATCCCCGGGATCACGTCGAGATGGGCGTTCTTGACGTAGAAATAGAGCGGCCGCGAGACGGGGTATTCGCCTGTCGAGATTGAGTCGACCGAAGGCACAACGCCGCCCATGGTTGCGACTTGCAGCTTGTCGGTGTTGTTTTGGTAAAACGACAGACCAAAGACGCCGATGCCGTTTTTGTTGGCGTCCACGCGGGCGAGTGTTTCGGTGTAGTCGCCGTCAATGTCGATCGACTTGCCATCGGTGCGAAGCTGCATACAGGCTTTTTCCGCGGCTTTCTTATCGCCGCCGTTTGCCGCCATATGGGCGTCAAAGGTGCCGTTTTCTTCACAGCCAGCCACGATCACCTTGTCGTCAAAGACTTCGCGCGTGCCGTGCTTTGTTCCGGGCACAAAGGCCAGAATATCTTCGGCGGGCAGCGCGCCGTTCACCTCGGCCCATGTGGTGTTTGTATTGGCGCTCAACACGCCGTCTTTGGCGACTTCGGCGGCCAGCGCGCTGTGCCAGTCGGCGGGTGTAAAGGCATAGGCCGGACCGGAAATATCGGAGGCAAAGACGATCCCGTCATAGCCGATGCGCACTTCCATGATTTCTGTCACGCCATTTGAGGCGCAGAGATCAATGTCGGATTGCTTGATTTTTGAGGATGAGTTGGCGATGTCGATTGTGTTTTCACCAACGCCTTCGCACAGCTTCTTACGGCCCGCGCCCGAGCCGCCGGATTCGACAACAGGTGTCGGGAAGTCGAAGTTCTCACCGAAGGCCTCGGCAACGATGGCCGCATAGGGCAGAACAGTGGAAGAACCGGCGATCTGCACGTTGTCGCGGGCGGCGGCCGATGTTGTGGCGGCTGCAAAGAGGGCAACGGCGGAAACGGCTGTTTTTGCGTATGACATTTGTCACTCCTAGGTCAGGTTTCTGGCCCCTGCGATCAGGCGCCTTGCCCCGCTTGTTAGGGGCGCGACACAATGCTTTTGTGACAGCTATGTAACAGTTTGATGACACAGGCCTAGAGGGCTGTAATAAAACGCTAAATCTCGACGCCCAAGGGGAGCAACACGCTAAATTCGGTGCCTTTGCCCGGCTCTGATTCGATTCTGAGGCGGCCACGGTGGCGCTGGACGATGTGTTTGACGATGGCCAGGCCCAGACCGGTTCCGCCGACTTCGCGCGAGCGGTGCGAATCAACCCGGTAAAAGCGCTCCGTCAGGCGCGGAATATGGAGCGGGTCGATCCCTACGCCAAAATCGGTGACGCTGACGAGCACGCCGGGCTGGCCGCGCAGGGCGGGCTGGCCATCGGTGCGGCGCAGTTTGAGCACGACTTTGCCGCCGGAGCCGCCATATTTGATCGCGTTTTCCACCAGATTGGTGAACACCTGCAAGAGCTGGTCGGCATGGGCCAAGAGCGTGATCGGCTCGGCGGGCAGCTCGGCAACAAGCTCCACACCCGCCTCCTCTGCGCGGGGGGCAAATGTGGTGCGCACCGAGGCCAGCAATGGCCCAAGCTCGACCCTGTCCCGCAGCGGCAGGCGCTCTTCGGCCTCCACACGGCTCAGCGAGAGCAGATCGCTCACCAGACGCTCCATGCGGGCGGCTTCTGAGGCCATGATCTCCAGAAATTGCGCGCGCGCGGCGCTGTCGTCTCGGGCGGGGCCTTGCAGGGTCTCGATGAACCCCATGAGCGCGGTCAGAGGCGTGCGCAGCTCGTGGCTGACATTGGCCACAAAATCGCGGCGCATCTGGCCGGCGTGTTCCAGATCGGAGATGTCCAGAAAGCTGACCAGCACGCTGCCCTCCGAGCCGCTCGGGGCGGTAAAGGCCTCATAAACGCTTTCCTTGCCGCCCGATTGCGCCAGATAGCGGGTTTTGCGCGGGCTGCCGTCTTTGAGGGTGGCTTCCAGCGCCTCAACCAGCGCCGGCTGGCGCAGGATGGCCACATAGGGCTGCCCCTCTGCCACGGGGCTTGCGAGAAGCTCGCGCATATGGGGGTTGGCGCTGAGCACGCGGCCATCGGCTGTGACGAGCAGCGCGGGGATCGGAAGCGCCGCAAGCAGCGCGGCGGCGGATTGGCTCGGGAGGGGGTCAGACATTTGGCAGGGTTCCGTCTCGGCTCAGATCCAGTGGTCACCAGTGGGCACAGGCTGGATCACACACAGGATCACAGCCCCGCGCCCCCTGCGCTCGCGCATCTTATGGGTTTTGGCGGGCTTTGCAATTCCACAAAATAGGGAAGTTGCACAACCCGCAGCGGCGGGCCATGCTAGGGCTGTGACTGTCGCCAAGGCACCGAACCACCCGGGGGATTTAGGGAGGATGGGCGGGCCGCGCGACATATTGAACGGTAATTTTTTATGAGGATCCGGACCAGATGAGCTTTATTTCGCTGCCAGTGAAGCCCAAAATCGTGATTATAACCTCCAGTGGCGACACCGCCCCTGCCCTCGCGCCCGAGTGGGTTGAGGCCCGCGTGCCTTTGGCGCATCTGACGCTTTTTGCACAGCGGGTTGCGCCCCCTGCGGCCTATATGGGCTGGGTGATGGGGCGGGACTATGACGCCTTTGACTGCGCCCAAGCGCTTGTGAAGGGCGGCTTTGCCGGGCGCTGCCTTCTGGTCAGCCAGACGTCCCTGCCGCGGCCCGAGATGGTCTTGGGCGAGCTGGCGGGCGCGTTTCCCGAGCTGTCCTTCTCGCTCTGGAGCGCTGCCAAAGCCGCCGCGCTGGCCCAGACCTATTGTGAAGCGCTCAGCTTTGCCCGCCCTGTCACGCCGCTGCCAGCCTAAAGCGCCACGAGTGCGGCGCGAAAGCGGCGCATATTGTCTTGGTAATGGCGCGCCGAGGCGCGCAGCCCCGCGATTGTGGCCTCATCCAGCGCGCGGACCACTTTGCCCGGGCTGCCCATCACAAGGCTGCCATCCGGAATCACCTTGCCTTCGGTGATCAAGGCCCCTGCCCCGATCAGGCAGTTGTTGCCGATCTTGGCACCGTTGAGCACGATGGCCCCCATGCCGATCAGGGTGTTGTCGCCAAGGGTGCAGCCATGCAGCATCACTTTATGCCCGATGGTGCAGCCGGCCCCGATCTGAAGCGGATAGCCCATATCGCTGTGCATCACCGTGTTTTCCTGCACATTGGTGCCACGGCCAATGGTGATGCGCTCGTTGTCGCCCCGCAGCGTCGCGCCAAACCAGACCGAGGCCCCCGCCTCAAGCACCACATCTCCGATCACATTGGCATCGGGCGCCACCCATGTATCAGGGTCGATTTGGGGCTTGGTCTCGCCCAAAGCATAGAGTGTCATGACATATCCTCAAATTCGCTCTGAAGCTTGCGCACGTGTTCGACAAGCTGGGGCTGCTGGATGCGGCGGTGGCGGCGCGAGGTGATGATGGTTTTGAGCCGCGCCTCGGTGGCGTCCAGATCGTCGTTGATCAGGACATAATCATAGGCGTCCCAACGGCTGATCTCGTCCCAGCTTTTGCGCATCCGCTTCTCGATCACCTCGGCTGTGTCCTGCCCACGGCTCACAAGCCGGCGGTGCAGCTCCTTGATCGAGGGCGGCAGGATAAAGATACTCAAGGTATGGGCGCCAAGTGCGGAGTTGCGGATCTGCTGGGCGCCTTGCCAGTCGATGTCAAAAAGCACATCTTTTCCCGCGCCGATCGCCGCCTCGACGGGGGCACGCGGGGAGCCGTAAAAATTGCCAAACACATGGGCGTGTTCCAGCATCCCATCCTGCGCGACGGTCTTTTTGAAGGCCTCCTCACTCAGAAAATGGTAGTCTGCCCCGTCTGTTTCGCCCGCGCGCGGGGCGCGGGTTGTGGCGGAGACGGAAAAGGAGATGCTCGGGTCCCATGCGATCAGCCGCTTTGACAGCGTTGATTTGCCTGCGCCCGAGGGCGAGGACAGGATGATCAGAAGGCCGCGACGCTCGCTCATGGTTTACTCCACATTCTGGATTTGCTCCCGCATTTGGTCGATCACGGCTTTGAGATCAAGCCCTATGCGGGTCAGCGCGCTCATTTGCGCCTTGGAACAGAGCGTGTTGGCCTCGCGGTTGAACTCCTGCGCCAGAAAATCGAGCTTGCGCCCGACGGGGCCGCCTGTGTCCAGCAGATCGCGCGCCGCGACCACATGAGCCTGCAACCGGTCCAACTCTTCTGTGATGTCGGCCTTGACGGCGAGCATGGCCAGCTCCTGGGCAATGCGGCCCTCGTCGACATCGACCGCCTCCATGACGCGCGACAGGCTTGCGCGAAAGGCGGCGGCGCTCTCGGCGCGGCGCGCCTCGGCGGCCAGCGCGGCCGCCCCTGTGAGCCGTTCGATCTCGTCAATCTGGGCACGGATCAGCGCGTCAAGCTGGGCGCCTTCGGCGGCGCGCATCGCCATAAAGCTCTGCAAGAGCGGCTCAAAATCGGCCTTGAGGGCGGCCAGCAGCGGCGCCGGGTCGTCTTCTGTCGGGCTTTGCTCCAGAAGGCCGCGCAGGGCGAGAATCTGGCTTGAGGTGCTCGGCGCAAGCGACAGCCCCAGATCCATCGCCTGTTGCTCGACCTCGGCCATGGCCGCCAGAACAGCGCCGAGCTGTGTCCTGTTCAGGCTGGGTGCGGCGCTTGCCTCTTCGCGGGCAAGCCTGAGGCCGATGGTGATATTGCCGCGCTCTGTGGCACTTGACACGGCGGCGCGCAAATGGGCCTCAAGCCCGGTGATCCAATCGGGCACGCGGATCCGGATATCCTGCCCCTTGCCGTTCACGGCGCGCAGCTCCCAGCTCCAGCTGTGCGCACCGATACTGCCTTTGGCTGAGGCAAAGCCTGTCATGGATGAAATCACCGGGGCACTCCTTTTTGCGGGTCTGGGGCCTGACTTACGCGCTTCACAGGGCATGACGCAAGCCTTCTGGCCCGCGCCCCTTTTCGCGACCACAGCCCGCCGTTAACCAATCTTTCCAAATTCAATCAAATTTTCGCCCAATTTAGGCCATATTTGAGAGGCACAGGCCCGACCCGCCCAAACGGCCCTGACATCGGGATCCTCTGTGGCCAGCTTGCGGCCACTCATAGGATATCCGGTCAGGTCACTCTCAGGGGAAACCCTCGGGGAAAATCTTCGGGTCACTCTTTGTCTGTGCAGACCGTTTACAGGGGAAGCACTTCTATGTCAGACTTGATACGCAGTGGGATTGTTTTGAGTATGATGGATCGTTTGAACCAAAACCAATATCCAGCCTGTGCGCTTGTTCAGGCCTACTGGCAAAGCCTCAAGCCCAAAAACGGCTTGCCAAAGCGCTCGGACATAGACCCGCGCGGCATAGAGGACGCGTTGAACTACGCTTTCATTTTGGAAAGCATCGGCACCGGCATCGCGCGGATCCGCATTGCCGGAATGCATCTCAACGAGCTGTTCGGTATGGAGGTGCGCGGAATGCCGATCAGCAGCCTGATTGCGCCGCACTCGCGCGATACCTTTTCCAGGGTGCTTGTGTCGCTGCTCAACAGCCCGTCGATCATGACCCTGAGCCTGACCGCCGAGGGCACATTTATAGAGGCCGCAGAGTCCCGCGAGCGGATGTTGCTGTTGCCGATGGTGGATGAAAAAGGCCAGACCAGCCGGATCTTGGGCTGTCTGGAAACCAAAGGTGTCAAAAAAGCCCCGCCGCAACGCTTTGAGATTGTGAATGTGGCCAAACAGGCGATCGAGAGCGCCCGCCCTAAGGCGCAGAGCCGCCCCTATTTGCAGCCGGTCAAAGGCTTTGCCGAGCCATCGCACAGCTTTGAGCCAGCCCCCGACAGCAGACCCGAAAGCGGGGCTGAAAACGGGGCCGACAGCCATGGCCCGAAACGGCCCGATTATCTTCGCATCGTCAAATCAGACGAGTGAGCGGGCCAAGGCACATTGCCCGACCCGCCCAGATGCTCTGAGGCGCGCCTAGCCTGCGGCTTTTGCGAGATTTTCCTTGCGCAGGCTGGTCAGCTCCTCGGCCACAAGGAAGGCCAGCTCAAGCGATTGCGAGGCGTTCAGACGCGGATCGCAGGCGGTGTGATAGCGGTCTGACAGGTCCTCGTCTGTCACATCGCGCACCCCGCCTGTGCATTCGGTGACGTCTTGGCCCGTCATCTCGAAATGCACGCCCCCCGGCTGGGTGCCCTCGGCTTTGTGAACAGCAAAAAACTCGCGCACTTCCCCCAGCACCTGCCCGAAGGGGCGGGTTTTATAGCCTGTCGAGGATTTGATCGTATTGCCATGCATCGGATCACAGACCCAGACCACATTGGCGCCCTCTTCCTCCACAGCGCGGATCAGACGGGGCAGATGCTCGCCAACCTTGCCCTGACCAAAGCGCGCGATCAGGGTGAGACGGCCCTCTTCGTTGTGCGGGTTGAGCGTTGCCATCAGCTTTTTGAGATCATCGGCCTCCATCGAGGGGCCACATTTCAGACCGATCGGATTGAGCACCCCACGGGCAAACTCGACGTGCGCGCCCTCGGGCTGGCGCGTGCGATCGCCGATCCAGATCATATGTCCCGAGCCGGCCAGCCATTTGCCCGATGTGCTGTCCAGTCGCGTCAGCGCCTCTTCATATTCCAGCAAGAGAGACTCGTGGCTGGTGTAGAAATCAACCGTCGAAAACTCATGGGTGGTTTTGCCCGTGATGCCGGCCGCCGCCATGAAATCGATGCTGTCCTGAATGCGGGCCGAAATATCGCCATAACGCGATGCGCCGTCGCCCTCGGCAAAGCCGAGCGTCCAGGAGTGCACGCGGTGCATATCCGCAAAGCCACCCGTCGAAAAGGCACGCAACAGATTGAGCGTCGCCGCCGATTGCATATAGGCTTGCAGCATCTTTTCAGGGTTGGGAATGCGCGCCGCCGAGGTGAAATCAAGGTCGTTGATGATATCGCCGCGATAGCTTGGCAGCTCCTGACCGTCCACAACCTCGGTGGGTGCCGAGCGCGGCTTGGCAAACTGCCCCGCCATGCGGCCGACTTTGATCACCGGCACTTTCGCGCCATAGGTCAGCACCATCGCCATCTGCAACATGACTTTAAAGGTGTCCCGGATGCCATCGGCGCTGAACTGGTCAAAGCTCTCGGCACAATCGCCGCCCTGCAACAAAAACGCCTCGCCACGCCCTGCGGCGGCGAGCTGGGCCTTGAGCTTGCGCGCCTCTCCGGCAAAGACAAGCGGCGGATATTTGGACAGCTGGCCTTCCACCGTGGCAAGCTGGGCCCGGTCGGTATAGTCAGGCATCTGGATCCTCGGCTTTGCGCGCCAGCCCGCTTTTGTCCACTCCGTCATCGTCTTGTCTCCAGTATTTGGTCTTGCGAGGCCGCCTTATAGCCCCGCTTTAGCCTGAAAACCATATCAGAAATGAAATGGGCTTGCATGAGGCCGCCAAATCGCGGAAGAGGCATCTCGTTGCGAGTGATCCAAGTTTTGTGACACGAGATGTCTTGACCTGTGGGCCAAGCTCTGACCAAGTGACAAAAAGCGACAAATACTGGCGCTTACGACAGACGAAAGCCCATCATGAGCCTGCAACAACGCCCCACGATCAAACTGGACACCACCCCGGACAAACCGCGGCGCTTTATCTTTGCTTTGCTCGACAATTTCACCCTGCTCAGCTTTGCCTCGGCGATCGAAGCGCTGCGGATCGCAAACCGCATGGCCGAGGCCGCGCTCTATGAATGGAGGCTCGCAGGCGAAGGCGGCGAAACCGTGAGCTGCTCGGCGGGCACCGAATTCAAGCTCGATATGGATCTGGGCGAGCTGACCCGCGACGATACATTGCTGGTCTGCAGCGGCATCAATGTGCAAACCGCCACAACCAAGCGGCTGGTGTCCTGGCTGCGCCGCGAGGCCCGCAAAGGCCCGATCATCGGCGGTCTGTGCACAGCGGCCTTCTCGCTCGCCAAAGCCGGGCTGCTTGATGGCCGCCGCGCCACGATCCACTGGGAAAATCAGGACAGCTTTGCCGAAGAGTTCGACGAGGTCGAGCTGACAAAATCGGTCTTTGTGATCGACAAAAACCGCCTCACAACCGCCGGCGGCACAAGCTCGATCGACCTCATGCTCAAGCTGATCGCCGATGATCACGGTGAGGAGCTGGCCAATGCCGTCGCCGACCAGCTGATCTACAGCTCGATCCGCACCGATCAAGACACCCAACGCCTCTCTGTGCCCACGCGGATCGGCGTGCGCCATCCCAAGCTCAGCCTCGTGATCCAGATGATGGAAAGCCACATCGAAGAGCCGATCAGCCCGGCCATCCTCGCCAAAGACGTGGGAATGTCGACCCGCCAGCTCGAGCGGCTGTTCCGGCGCTATCTCAACCGCTCGCCCAAACGCTACTATATGGAGCTGCGCCTGCAAAAAGCCCGCAATCTTCTGATGCAGACCGACATGAGCGTGATCAATGTGGCGCTGGCCTGCGGCTTTGCCAGCCCGAGCCATTTCTCCAAATGCTACCGCGCCCATTACAACACGACCCCCTACCGCGAACGCGGCTCACAGGCGAGCCGCCTGTCGATCTAGGCCCTGTCTCTTATACACATCT
>JAHBAM020000223.1 GCA_018500125.2 Roseobacter sp.
GCCGGCGAGAAACCGGCTGAGCCAGAGAGGGCTTTGTGCTCCAAACAGGCGGGCGGTGGATTTGATCCCGATGAGGGCATCGTCTTCTGTGTCTTGGTGGGCATAGATCGTATCGTAAAACAGGGTCCAGACGATCCCTGCGGCGTAGAGGTAAAGCGCCGGGGCCTCAAGCGCCCCACGATGGGCTGTCCATGCCAGCAAGGCACCCCAGTTGAATGCAAGGCCAAGGAAGACTTGCGGCCACCATGTGAAGCGCTTTGCAAAGGGGTAAATCGCAACAGGCACAAGCGCCAGAACGCCAAGCCAGACGGCGGCTGTGTTGAAGGTCAGCAAGATGCCAAAAGCGATAAGGGCTTGAATACACATCCAAACAGCGGCTTGACGGGCGCTCACCTGACCGGCGGGAATGGGTCGAGAGCGGGTGCGCTCGACCGCGCCGTCAAAGTCGCGGTCTGTGATATCATTCCATGTGCAGCCGGCGCCGCGCATCAGGAATGCGCCCGCCGCGCAGGCGGCAAAAATCCAGAGATCCTGCCATGTGACGAGCCGGTCGTGGAGCATGGCGAGCAGGAGGCCCCACCAGCAGGGAATGAGCAAAAGCCAGGTGCCTATGGGCCTGTCGGCGCGGGACAGACGCAGATAGGGGCGGGTGCGCGCCGGGGCGTAGCTGTCGACCCAGTTTCCCTTGACGGCGTCAGAAACCTGTCCGTTCTGCTCTGGCGTATTCTTGTCGCTGCTCATATGTTTTGGCCCATGACAGATGTGAAGATCAGATTGTTTGTAGATCACCCGCTGGGGGCGGGGCAATCGCTGGCTTTGGATAAAGCGCAGTCGCACTATCTTTTTGGCGTGATGCGCCAGCAGGTCGGGGCGAAAATTGCTGTGTTTAATGGCCGTGAGGGCGAGTGGTTGACCGAGGTTAGCGAGGCCAGCAAGCGGGGCGGTGTTTTGCTGTGCAAAGAGCTGCGCGGCCCGCAGGTCAACCCGCCCGATCTTTGGCTCGTGTTTGCGCCCATCAAGAAGGCGCGGACCGACTTTATTGTCGAGAAAGCCACCGAAATGGGCGCTGCGCGGATCATGCCTGTGCAAACAGATTATACCAATGCAGACCGGATCCGGCAGGACCGTTTGCAAGCCCATGCGCTGGAGGCCGCCGAGCAATGTGGCGGCACATTTGTGCCTGAAGTCACTGATTTAACAAAGCTTTCAGCGCTTTTGGAGAGCTGGCCCGCGACGCGCAACCTGATGTTTTGCGATGAGAGCCTCGTGGGGCAAATGGGCGCGCAGGCGGCTTTGCAGGCGGCCGGGGCCGGGCCTTGGGCTGTCTTGATCGGACCGGAGGGGGGCTTTTCTGAGAAAGAGCGCGCGCGGCTTCATGCGGCGCCGTTTGCCTATCCTGTGAGTCTCGGGCCGCGGATTTTGCGGGCGGATACGGCGGCTGTCGCGGCGCTGACGGTCTGGCAGCAGGCTTTGGGGGATTGGATGTGAGTTTCATTCGCCCGGAGGCGCAAAAATTACTCAATAAATACAAGGCAGTAGCTATATTGGGGGCAATTTTTGGCGCGGGAGGATACTGGGCGTTTTTCTCTTTCGGGTTGCTGGCGTGGCTTGGCTATATCGTCATGGGCGTGTCCGGTGTTTTGCTGTTTTCCTTTTTGCAGCGGGCGTGGTTTTCCCGCGGGGACGGCGGGCGCGGCTTTGTCGAAATTGACGAAGGCCAGATCAGTTATTTTGCGCCCGACAGCGGCGGGGTGATTGCGGTGCGCGAGCTTTGCGAGCTGGCCTATGACGGGCGGCCCAACCCGCCGGTCTGGACCTTGAGCCAAGCGGGGCTGCCTGACCTTGTGATCCCGGTGAACGCCAAAGGCGCAGCCGAGCTTTTTGACGCTTTTGCAGCGCTTCCGGGCCTGTCTGCGGACCGGCTTCTTGGCGCACAACGCGGCGCGACAGATCACGCGCGCGTCATTTGGCGAAAAGATGCGCTGCTGCGCATTGACACCCCGCGCCCGCGGCTGCACTCCTAACGCCTCACGCGAACACATCGGAGCGAACATATGTCTATTCCTCAGTCCGGCGGCGGCCCGATCGAACATCACGCCCAATTGGCCGAATATATGGCCGAGGGGTGTAAGCCCAAGGGGGAATGGAAGATCGGGACCGAACACGAGAAGTTTGGATACTGTAAGGACAGTCTCTTGCCCATTCCTTACGAGGGCGCGCGGTCGGTGCGGGCTGTGCTTGAGGGTTTGCAGCAAAAACACGGCTGGAATCCTGTGTTTGAGGGCGAAAATATCGTTGGATTAGAAAAGGATGGGGCCAATGTGAGCCTTGAGCCGGGGGGGCAGCTTGAGCTGTCTGGCGCGCCTTTGGACAGCATCCACCAGACCTGTGACGAAGTGAACCTCCATCTCAAGGAGGTGAAAGACATCGCCGATGCTGTTGGCGTCGGCTTTATCGGGCTGGGCGCGGCACCAATCTGGACTCATGAGCAAATGCCGCTCATGCCCAAGGGCCGCTACAAGCTGATGAATGATTATATGCAAAAAGTCGGCACCATGGGCCGCGATATGATGCGGCGCACCTGCACGGTTCAGGTCAATCTTGATTTTGCCTCCGAGGCCGACATGGTGAAGAAGCTGCGCGCCGCGATCGCGCTTCAGCCGGTGGCGACCGCCTTGTTTGCCAATTCGCCCTTTTTCGAAGGCAAGCCGAACGGCCACAAGAGCTGGCGCAGCCGTGTCTGGCGCGATCTGGACGCCGCGCGCACAGGTATGGTGCCTTTCGTGTTTGAGGAGGGCTTCGGCTTTGAGCGCTGGGTTGAGTATGCGCTCGATACGCCGATGTATTTTGTCTATCGCGATGGTAAATATATCAATGCCTTAGGCCAGTCCTTCCGCGACTTTCTCAAGGGCGAGCTGCCGGCTCTTCCCGGTGAAACGCCGACCTTGAGCGACTGGGCGGATCACCTGACAACGCTCTTCCCCGAGGCCCGTATCAAGAAATATATGGAGATGCGCGGCGCGGATGGCGGCCCCTGGCGCAGGCTGTGCGCGCTGCCGGCCTTCTGGGTGGGGCTTATGTATGACGAGAGCGCTTTGGATGCGGCTCTGGACCTCACCAAAGGCTGGGATGCCGAGACCCGCGAAGCGCTGCGTGTGGCGGCCTCCGAGCAGGGTTTGCAGGCCGAAACCCACGGTGTGAAAATGTATGATCTTGCGCGGGAGGTTGTGAAAATTTCCGAGGCCGGGCTTAAGGCGCGGGGCCGTGAGGGCGCGGGCGGGATGATTCCAGATGAAACCCATTTCCTCAGTGCGTTGCAGGAGTCTCTTGAGAGCGGTGAAGTCCCTGCGGACGAGCTTTTGCGCCGTTACAAGAGCGATTGGGGCGGCGATTTGAGCCGGATTTACGCCGATTATTCTTACTGAGCCAAAAAGCCCTTCGTTAAGGTTGCGTCCCGCTTGGTTAACGCGGGCAAAACAGCCTGATTCGGGGGGGGTGATATGCGTGCACGATGCGTGCACCGGGCGTGCACCGCCTGAGTCAGGCCTCTGTTAAGAGAAAATTAGCTAATGCAGCGTGCGCAGGATAAACGGCGGCGCAAGCCGGGTTTCTGCGCTTTGGCTGTGTGGGTTGGCTGTGCGCTGTGTGTCTGCCTTTGGGGCTTTACTTTTTGCCGCCAAATTTTGGCTCGGTGCCGGCGCGCAGGCGCTCGATATTGCTGCGGTGGGTGAAGAACACCAGAACCGTCAGCGTGATCCCGAGGAGCAGGAGGGGCTGCGCGCCGAGCGCGGTCATCCAGATGGTCGAGGCGCTGGCGGCGGTCACGGCGGCGAGCGAGGAGATCCGCCAGAGGGCGAAGGCGAGCAGCCATGTGGCACAGACCGCAAGGCCGACCGCCCAGTTGAGCGCCAGCAGCAGGCCGATAAAGGTTGCGACGCCCTTGCCGCCCTTGAAGCGCAGCCAGACGGGAAAGCAATGGCCAAGGAAGGCCATCAGCCCGGCAAGCTGGGCAAGGTCTTCGCCCGCAAAGGCGCGCGCGAGGAGCACCACAACCGCGGCTTTGCTGCCATCAAGCAGCAGCGTCAGCAGCGCGGCCGTCTTGTTGCCGGTGCGCAAGACATTGGTCGCGCCGATATTGCCCGAGCCTATGGCGCGCAGATCTCCGAGGTTCATGGCGCGGGAGACCAGCACGCCGAAGGGCACGGAGCCGAAGAGATAGCCGATCAACGCCCAGAGGGCAAAAAGCGGCGCGGAGTGTTCTATCAGGGGCATCAGCCAAAGACCTTTTTACCGGCAACATAGGTTGCCACGACTTTACCTTGCAGGCGCTGGCCGTCAAAGGGGGTGTTTTTGGATTTGGACAGCAGCGTGGTGCGATCAAGCACGAAAGGCTTGTCGGGATCAAACAGCATGAGATCGGCGGGCGCGCCGAGGGCGAGGCGGCCTGCGGCGAGCTGAAGCCGCTTGGCCGGGTTGAGCGCGAGGGCGCGAAAGAGCTGCGCCAGCGTCAGGCTGCCGGCGTGCACAAGGCGCAGGGCGGCGGGCAGGAGCGTTTCCAGAGCGACGGCGCCAGAGGCGGCTTCGGCGTAGGGCAGGCGCTTGCTTTCTTCGTCTTGCGGGGTGTGCATCGAGCTGATGGTGTCGATCAGGCCGCTTGCGAGGGCCTGCACCGTGGCGAGGCGGTCGTCTTCGGAGCGCAGGGGCGGCTTGAGTTTGAAAAAGGTGCGATAGTCGGCCACATCCAGCTCGTTGAGCGTGAGGTGATGGATCGAGGTGCCTGCGGTGATGTCGAGGCCGTTGTTTTTGGCGCGCTCAAGGGCTGTCTCTTATACACATCT
>JAHBAM020000119.1 GCA_018500125.2 Roseobacter sp.
CTCGCCGCCGCGTAAAGCGCCTTGAAGTGCCGTGTCGCGCCGATAATAAGCCCCACCGGCTGCACACCCTGCGCCTTGAGCTTGGTCATAATCGGGTGAATCTCGCCCATCTTCGCCTCGGCCACGATGTTGAGCAGATCATCCAGCGCCGCCTCGGTGCTCTGCGGGGCACAGGCCGCAATATCGGCGCTGCTCACGTCGCTGGCGTCTTCGTGTTTGTAGAGCGTGAGCTTCTCGATGGTCTGGCGAAAGTCTCCCGGCCCCAGCTCGCGGCTCAGGGCCGTGAGGTCGCTCATGGCGTCGCGGCTCACCTGCCCCAGCCCGGCCTCTTTCAGCATCCCTTCGATCTCGTCGCGTCCGGGCGGGTCGTCATAGATCCCGACAGCATAGGCGTTGCGGTGCCCCTCAAAAGCCTTGCGGATTTTCGACGTTGGCTTGAGCTGCCCCGCCGTCACAATGATCTGCGCATCGCCCTCGGCCCAATCTTCCAGCGCCGCGAGCAGGGCAGGCGCCGCCGTATCATTGGCATCTTCCACAAAGGCCACACGCGGCCCCGGAAAAAAGCTGACCGCCTTCACAGCATCGAGAAGCGCCGCAGGGTCCTTGCGCAAATCGCCCGCAGGGATCCGCACGAGCCGCATCTCCTCGTCGCCCTTCGGGCCAATCAACGCCTTGATGACCTCCTGCCGCTTTATCGCAACGCGCATCCCGTCACTGCCATAAATCAATAGCCCCGTGCGCTTGGCATCCGGCGATTTGAAATAAGCTGCCGCCTCGCGCCCGCCGAGTTTCATGTTGCCGGCTCAAGCTGTGCCGCCTGAAGCCGCATCACAATCAGATCGCCCAGAATAACCATAAGCCGTTCGGTGGCGTCCTGCTCGGCGGCGCGGGTCGCGGCGGTGCTGCCTGTGGTCGAATAGCCCGTAAAGCTCTGCACAACCCCGCTGCTCACAACTTTTCCGCCGTCCAGATCGCGCAAGGCATAGGTCGCCTTGCCAAGCAGGTTAAACCGCGTCGCCACGTTATCAGAGGTGATCGCCATGCGCTCCTCATCAAGCGTGATCGCGATCGACAGAGCATATGTCGGAGTGCCCGCCCGCCCGAGCCGCTCTTCGAGATGACGCACCAGAAAATAGCCCTCGCGGTCGCGCGGCGGATCAACCTCGATGGTGCCAAGAAGCCCGCGCGCGCCACTCTCAGGCCCGTAAACAGGGGCAAACCCGCAGCCCGAAAGCGCCAGCGCGCCCAGCAGAAAAGCTCTTCGATCAGGCAACCACATTCACAATCCGCCCCGGAACAACGATCACCTTCTTGGGCGTCGCCCCGTCCAGCACCTTTTGCACAGCATGATGCGCCAGCGCGATCTTTTCAACCTCGGCCTTGTCCATGTCCTTGGGAACGCTGATTTCCGCGCGCCGCTTGCCGTTGATCTGGATCGGCATGACAACCTCGTCATCCACAAGCATCGCCGCGTCGGCCACAGGCCAGGGCGCCAGCGCACAAAGCCCCTCGCCGCCCAGTTTCTCCCAGACAGCTTCCGCAAGATGCGGTGTCATCGGGCACATGAGCTGCGCCAGCGTGCGCGCCGCCTCGCGCTTGGCCGCGCCGCCGGCGTTTGACTTGGCCAGCGTGGTGGTAAAGCCGTAAAGCTTGGCAATCGCGGCGTTAAAGCCGAAGCTCTCGACGCCCATGGTCACATCATGGATCGCTTTGTGCATCTCGCGCAGAAGCGCCGTATCGTCGGCCTCGCTGCCCTGCGCCTGCGCGTCAATCTCGCTGGCAATGCGGTAAACACGCCCCAGATGTTTATGCGCCGCCTCCGCGCCCGAGGCCGTCCACTCCACATCGCGCTCGGGCGGTGAGTCCGAGAGCACAAACCAACGCGCCGTATCGGCGCCGTAGCTTTCAATAATATGAAGCGGGTTGACCACGTTGTTCTTGGATTTTGACATTTTCGCCGAGGGGATCACCTCGACGGCGCGCCCGTCATCCAGCACAGCCTTGCCGTCCTTGAGCGTGACCTCTTCAGGGTAATGATAAACAGGCCGCCCGTCCGCGCCCTCGGTTTTGTAAATCGCGTGCGTCACCATGCCTTGGGTGAACAGCGCATCAAACGGCTCTTTGGCGCTCTCGGGCAAATGTCCGCAAATATGCATCGCCCGCGCAAAGAAGCGCGCATAAAGCAGGTGCAAAATCGCGTGTTCCACCCCGCCGATATACTGGTCTACATTCATCCAGTAGTCGGCTTCCGCCGCATTGGTCGGCGTCGCCGCGCGCGGCGCGGTAAAGCGGGCAAAATACCACGAGCTGTCCACAAATGTATCCATCGTGTCGGTCTCGCGCTTGGCCGCCTTGCCACAAGAGGGGCAGGGCACATCGCGCCATGTCGGGTGGCGGTCAAGCGGGTTGCCCGGCACATCAAATGTCACATCATCCGGCAAAACAACCGGCAGGTTTTCTTTCTTTTCCGGAACAACGCCACACGCCTCACAATGCACAACAGGAATGGGGCAGCCCCAATAGCGCTGGCGCGAAAGCCCCCAGTCGCGCAGGCGGAACTTGGTCACGCCCTCGCCCAGCCCCTTGGCCTCCATAAAGTCGATTGTCGCGTTGATCGCCTCTTCGCCCGTGGCCACATCAAGCCCGGCAAAGTGGCTCACCCAGCGCACCTTCTCGGATTTGGCCGGCACAAAGGCCACCTTGCCCACAGGCGTGTCATCATCCAGCGCAAAAAACGTGTCGATCACCGGCAAATCATATTTGCGGCAGAAATCAAGGTCGCGCTGGTCATGGGCCGGGCAGCCAAAAATCGCGCCGGTGCCATAGTCCATCAGAATAAAGTTGGCGATCCAGACAGGCAGTTCCTCGCCCGTCAGCGGATGTTTCACTTTAATGCCCGTGTCAAAGCCGAGCTTCTCGGCGGTCTCGATGGCCTCTTCTGTCGTGCCGCCCTTGCGCGCCTCGGCAAGGAAAGCATCCACAGCCGCATCCCCTTCCATCGCCTTGGCGATCGGGTGATCGGGCGAAATCCCGACAAAGCTCGCACCGTTCAGCGTATCAGGGCGCGTGGTATAAACTGTGATCGGTTCGCCGCCATCGACCCGCTCAAAAGCAAACTGCAAGCCGCGCGATTTGCCGATCCAGTTCGCCTGCATCAGCTTGACCTTGGCGGGCCAGTTATCAAGCCCGTCCAGCGCGCCCAGAAGCTCGTCGGCCATATCGGAAATCTTGAAGAACCACTGGGTCAGCTCCTTGCGCTCCACAACAGCGCCAGAGCGCCAGCCGCGCCCGCCTTCGACCTGCTCGTTGGCCAGAACGGTCATGTCCACAGGGTCCCAGTTCACAACCGCGTTCTTGCGATAGACAAGGCCCTTGTCGAGAAAGTCGAGGAAAAGCGCCTGCTGTTGCCCGTAATACTCGGGGTCACAGGTCGCGAACATACGGTCCCAATCGAGGCTCAGCCCCAAGGGCTTCATCTGCTCGACCATGTCGTCGATGTTGTTATAGGTCCAGGTCTTGGGATGTCCGCCAATCGCCATCGCGGCGTTTTCAGCCGGCATCCCGAAGGCGTCAAAGCCCATCGGATGGAGTACATTATGCCCCGTCGCGATTTTGTAACGCGCGATCACATCGCCCATCGTGTAGTTGCGCACATGGCCCATATGCAGCTTGCCCGACGGGTAGGGGAACATCTCAAGCACATAATACTTGGGCTTGCCCTCCTTACGCTCGGCACGGAACAGCCCGGCTGTCTCCCATGCGTCCTGCCATCTGGCTTCAATCTCGGCGGCGTTATAGCGGCTCATTGCGTGTCTCTCGGTCTATGTTTGGTGTTGGCGCCGGTGATAAAGGGTTTTGCACACAGATTAAATCGCGAATTGTCTCTCAAAGACCAACGCCCAAAAATTCATCGCCTATAAACTGTGCATCTGCTGGGATTTTTGTCATCTCTGTAAGGAATTTACGAAATTATGCAGCCGCAGCATTTTTGGCCTTGAGGTCTCGCTGCGTTGCGGCAAAGCTGATCCTACAACCGATGTTCTACTCTCCTCCCTCTGTAGCGCATCGCAACTCAAAGCGCTCCCCGCGGCACTCCTCCTCCCGTCGCGTGGAGCGCGCTAAAAAGTCCAACAGGGCATGGCCGGATGTGTGCGCATCCGGCCATTTCTTTGTTTTGTTTATCAAATCCATACCAATAGCCCTTCTTATGCCATAAAAGGCGGCTAGGTCTGCCTGTTGCGTGCCCTCTGTGCTGTTTGTCGAGTTTGCTTATGAATATCCTGTTTATCCACCAGAACTTCCCCGCCCAATTCAAGAATCTGGCCCCCGCCCTCGCGCGGCTGGGGCATAACACCCTCGCGCTGACCCTGCGTGTCGACAAGCCGGTCAAATGGAAGGGTGTGCGC
>JAHBAM020000240.1 GCA_018500125.2 Roseobacter sp.
CAATAGGTCTCTTGAACCTTGCCAAAAGACACAGGCTTGCCAGGCTTCAGCGCCACCCCGCTAAAGACAATCTCGGCGCCCAAATCGGCGAGAGCAGGTTTGACATGATCCTCCTCGCCAACCGAAATTCCCCCCGTCGTGACAATCAGATCCGCCTGTTCCACCAGCGCCTTGAGCTGTCCGCGCAAGCCCTCGCGCGTATCCGCCGCCACATAGGGTCCGATCAGCTCGACCGCAGGAGAGGCAATTTCAGCCGCCAGCATCGGCGAATTCACATCCCATATCTGCGCCCCGCTGCGGCTTTGTCCCGCCGCGCAGACTTCATCCCCCGTCACCAGAAGCGTGATCCTGAGACGCCGCACCACAAAAACATGGCCATGCCCGGCCGCAGCACAGGCGGCAATCTCGCGCCCGCCCAGCCGTCTTCCCGCCGGCAAAATCACATCCCCCGCCCGCATATCCTCGCCAGCGCGGCGGATGTTTTCGCCCATCGGGATTTTGCGGCGCAGCACAATCTGCGCGCCCGCCCGCAAGACCTCTTCCTGCATCACAACCGCATCGGCCCCCGACGGCACAGGCGCTCCGGTAAAGACCTGAATCGCACCCTGCCCCGACAGGCTGTCAGGCGCGACATGGCCCGCAGCAACACGCCCCGTCACCCGCAGCGCCCAAGGCCCCTCGCCAAGAAGAGCTGCCGAGCTGATCGCATAGCCATCCATTGCCGCATTATCAAACGGCGGCGTCGGGCCAAGCGCCACAACAGGCTCCGCCAGAACACGGCCCGCCGCCTCGCTCAAAGGCACAGCCTGCCCCCCCGACACCGGTGTCGCCACCGCGGCAATCCGCGCCAAAGCCTCCTCGACAGAGATCAACCCCGAATGCCCCTCAACCGCATCACAGCCACAGCCCTGCGCTGTGATCTTCTCTGCAAGACTCATGTGACAGCCCTCGCGCCACTCTCCCCCTCGGCCTCAAAATGGCCCGGCCCCACAGTGCAATCCAGATCACGCAAGCGTCCGTCCTTGAGGCCATAGATCAGGCCATGCACCTTGATGCAAAGCCCCCTGCTCCAAGCCCGCTGCAAAATGGGCGTTTCCGAAACGCGGCGCACGCCTTCAATCACATTCAACTCCGCAAGCCTGTCGCGGCGGGCCTCTTCGCCGTCTTCTTTCACAAGATCGACCGCATAGGCCCGCGCAAGCCGCCGGATCGGCTCCAGCCAATGATCGGTCAAACACTGGGGCAGATCTTCTGTTGCGGCCTTCACCCCGCCACAGCCGTAATGCCCACAGACAATAACCTCGCGAATTTTCAGAAAATCCACGGCAAATTCGAGCGCGGACAGCAAATTCATATCCGACGAATGGATCACATTTGCCACATTGCGATGAACAAAAACCTCACCGGGGTCCAGCCCCGCCACAACATTGGCCGGCACGCGGCTGTCCGAACATCCGATCCAGAAAAAATCGGGCGTTTGCTGCGCCGCCAGACGCATAAAATAATCAGGCTCGCCGGTCTTTTTCGCGCCCGACCAGACGGCGTTTCTTTCCAACAGATCGTTTAGCATTTTCCGCTCTCCAAATCCGGGTCAAGCCCGCGCCGTTCAAGCATATGTCGTTTCATGGTTCTCAGATCGCGCTTGCCAAGCCGAACCCGCGCAATCGGCAAAATCACCGCATTTTCAAAAATGAGATGCCGGCGCGAGTGGCTGACAAACGCTTTGATCTGTCCGATCTCCGCCTGCGACACGCCCGCTCCAAGAGGCCGCGAGCGCTGCAAAAGGGCAAGCACCGCCGCTGCCTCCTCCAGCGCATGGCCATGATCGGACTGGAGCCGGTCAATCCCCTTTTCAATCTCGTCCTCCGGATCGCAGCGCTTGAGCATCATCGGAAAAAGATCGATGTCCTCATCGGCAATGTGATGGGGCAACTGGAGCTGCAAAAAGTCTCGCATCTGCTCGATCTCGGCCGCCTCAAGCGACTGCCCCTCCGCGAGCCTCTCCAAGAGCGCACAGACTTCGCGCTCCCGCATATGGTCCTCGGCAATTTCGTCCAGTGGATTGCCGCACAAACGCAGGCCGGTTTTTTCGCCCCGCGCGCTGTGTTTATGGCGCTCACACTGTTTCATAACGGGCCTCGCATTTCCCTCAGACCAAACTCAAATCCGCCCCTTGGATATGAGCCTCGGCCACCAGCGCGCCCACAAAGGCCCGCGATTTTTGCGCCCAAGCGGCTTTTTCGATCGCCGTCGCAATTTTTGCGCTCACAACGTCAAACGGCAAAACCTGCCCCTCGGCCACAGCATCCAGACGGATGATATGATAGCCATGGCGGCTCAAAACCGGCGCAGCCGTGATCTCGCCCTCCCCGAGCGCGCGCAGAGCCGCTTCAAACTCGGGCACAGTGTCGTTTGGGCCGAGCTGTCCCAGCGCGCCGCCCGCGCTCTTGGAGCCACAGTCACTTTCCCGTGCCGCCAAAGCGGCAAACCCCTTGGGGTGCCCCTGAGCCAAAGCCAGAATGCCTTCAGCGCGGGCCAGCGCCTTGGCGCAATCGTCCGCGTCTCTGGGATCACAGGCGCATAGAATATGGGAGACTTCCCAAAGCGGCGGCGCCCTGAAGCGCGAGGGGTCTTTCTCCCATTCCGCCCTGATCTGCGAAGCACTCGGCGGCGCCACATCAATCACCTCGTCAAGCAGCCCGCGGATCAGCGCGTCTTCTTTGGTCTCATAGCGCTGTGCCGCGATGGCCTGCGGCTCGGCCAAAACGCCCCGCCGGCGCGCCTCTTGCAAAAGCAATGTCCGGATCGCAATCGCACGGCTCGCCTTGCGCCATGCGATACCGGGCTTGCCAACGGGGGCCGTCTGGTTCTGTGTCTCCGCCGCAATCACGGCGTGAGGCACCTGCTCACCATTCACAATCAGATCAGGAAACAGCGCTTTGCTCATGGGCTTCACTCCGCCGGCTTCAGGCCGGAGCTGTCGCTCTTGGCCCGCGCTGTCTGACGGCGCGACCGCACAATCTGATAGCCGGGGCGCAGCAAATAGCGGAACGGCGCCGCAAAGCCCGACACCATATGCACAAGCCGTGTGAAGGGAAACAAAAGCGTGATCAGCAAGCCCAGAAAGATATGCGCCTTATAGAGCCAATGCACATCCACAACCATGGCCCAGGCGTTCAGCTTGAGCAGAACAACACTCTGGGACCACGTCATAAAGCGGACCATTTCCGAGCCGTCCATATGTTGCAGCGTCAATGTGATCGTGCCCAGCCCGATGAGAAGCTGTAGCCAGATCAAAACCAGAATGCCGATGTCCGCAAAGCTGGTTGTCGCCCAGATCCGCGGCTCTGTGACTCTCCGGTGGATCAGCAAGCTGGCCCCGATCAGCGCCACAATCCCGGCTGTGCCGCCAAGAAGAACAGCCATCCACTGTTTCGCCGCATAAGGAATGCTCAAGGCGTCCAGAACCGCAACAGGCGTGAAAAGCCCGACAAGATGGCCGCCAAACACCGTGATGATCCCGGCATGAAACATGACAGACCCCCAAAACAGCTGCTTCTTGCGCAAAAGCTGGCTGGAGGAAGATTTCCAGGTAAACGGATCGCGCTCATAGCGCGCAATCGAGCCGACAATCAGCACCGTCAAAGCGATGTAGGGCATGATGCCAAAGATGAAATAGTCGATATGGTCTAGCATGACAGTGTCTCCCTATTCGGCCGCGTGCTGCGGCTTGGGGTTAATCGGTGTGTCCATCCGCGCGAGCATATCGCGCACCTGCGGGCAGCCTGCGTTCGGATCGGGGCCAAAGCGCACCTCGCTTTCCTCCCAGACCTCGTCCAGCGCCTCAAGATCGCTCGGATCATCCTCGGGCTGCGCCAACATCTCGGCCACAGCTTCGGCATTGGCCTCGGCTCCGGCGATCTGCACCAGACTCCCGAAAACAGCCGCATAGGCGCTGTCACGACGGATCAACCGCTCTTCAAGCGCGGCAAAAATATGCGCCGCATCCGCCAGAGTTTCCTGTGCTTCAGAGGCAGGCCGCGTCGACAAGAACTCAAGCAGAACAGGTAGATGGTCCGGCAGCTCCGAGGTCACAGGGTCAAATCCGCCCTCGCGATAGGTTTCAACCAGCGACACCATCGCGCCGCCCCGGTCGCGGCTTTCGCCGTGAACGTGCTCAAACAGGTTGAGCGAAAGCGTGCGCGAGCGGTCAAAGAGCAGCACAAACTGCTCTTCCAGATCGTAAATATCGCGCGCCGCCAGCTCCTCCACCAACGGGCGCAACCCCCGACGCATGGCCGCCGTCAGCCG
>JAHBAM020000108.1 GCA_018500125.2 Roseobacter sp.
AAAAAACTCCCTAAGTCAGGTTTCATACAGGCACCGACTTCATCAGACCAAGAGATCCGGCGCGCGGGCGAGCAGACATCCCCCCAGGTGGCGCGCGCAGCTGGACAATCCCGCAAAGCGGGACGAGGGCGGCGGTTGATCAGTGGCAGCAGATCAACCGCCGTTTTCTCATTTAAGGCAGAATTTTGGGGAACGAACAGAGAGGCGGCCCAGAGTGGTTCGTAGATTTCGCGGCGAAAGCCACCACAAGGTGGATGCTAAGGGGCGGGTGTCAATTCCGGCCTCTTTTCGGCGTGTTCTGGAAGCCTCTGATCCGAACTGGCGCGAAGGCGACACGCCCGAGCTTGTGATCGTTTATGGCGACCATCGGCGCAGTTATCTCGAGTGTTATACGGTTGAGGCCATCACCGAAGTGGACGACAAGATCGCGTCCTTGCCGCGTGGGGCGACCGAACGCAAAATCCTCCAGCGTCTCTTTCAGGGGCAGTCTTTGCCGACAACGGTGGATGAGACCGGCCGTCTCGTGCTGCCGCAAAAGCTGCGTGAGAAAATCGGCCTTGAGGGCGAAGCCTTCTTCATTGCGGCGGGCGACACCTTCCAGATCTGGAAGCCCGAGACCTATGAGGCGGAAGAGCTGGCCAAGACCGAAGAGTGGCTCGACGATCTGCCAGAAGATTTTGATCCATTGATTTACCTTGATAAGGCGACAGGCGGGGAATAGCGCGACATGGAACGTGCCACATCAGAGCGCAGGCATATTCCGGTTTTGCTACAGGCGATCCTTGACCATGTGGCGCCCGTTTCGGGCGTGTGGGTGGATGGAACGCTGGGCGCGGGGGGCTATGCCAGAGGCTTGCTGGAGGCGGGTGCGGACAGGCTGATCGGGATTGACCGTGATCCGCTGGCGCATGAGCTGGCCGGCGTCTGGGCCGCAGAGTATGGCGATCGGGTTGCGCTGCATCAGACCACATTTTCCAAGCTGGACGAGGTTGCCGAGCAGGTGGATGGCGTTGTGCTTGATTTGGGGGTCAGCTCGATGCAGCTCGATCAGGCGGAGCGCGGGTTTTCCTTTCAGGGCGATGGGCCGCTTGATATGCGGATGAGCCAGACGGGGCGTTCGGCCAAGGCGCTTGTGAACGAGCTGGATGAGGCGCAAATCGCTGATATTATTTATCTTTATGGCGAAGATCGGGCCAGCCGCAGGATCGCCAAGGCGATTGTTAAAGCGCGTGAGCTGGCGCCGATCGAGACAACAGGGCGTTTGGCCGAGATCATCCAGAGCGTGATGCCAAGGCCCAAGCCCGGCCAGAGCCACCCTGCGACCCGCAGCTTTCAGGCGATCCGAATTGCTGTGAATGACGAATTTGGCGAGCTGGTGGCGGGGCTTGAGGCGGCCGAGCGCGCGCTCAAGCCGGGCGGGCTTTTGGCTGTGGTGTCGTTTCACTCCTTGGAGGACCGTGTTGTGAAGCGCTTTATGCGGCTTCGCGCTGCCGAGACGGGCGGCGGCAGCCGCTATGCGCCTGCGCAGGTGCCCGAGCCGGCGACATTTGAGCTGATCAACAAAAAGGCGATCGGGCCGAACGCCCAGGAGCTTGAGGACAATCCGCGCAGCCGCAGTGCGCTGTTGCGGCTGGCGCGGCGCACCGGTGTAAAGGCGCGCGCGCTCAATGCGAAAACACTCGGAGCACCACAATTGGGAGGGGATGTCTTATGAGAACCATTATTGTCTTGCTGACGGCGCTTTGCGTTATTGGCAGCGCGTTTTGGGCCTATCATGAGAATTACCAGACCCAGGAAGCCTATGCCGCGTCGCAGCGCTTGCAGGGGGAGATCGGGGAGGCGCGGGCGCGGCTTGCGATTTTGCGGGCCGAATGGGCCTATCTCAATCGCCCTGACCGTTTGCACGAGCTGACCGACCTCAATTTTGAGAAAATCGGGCTTTTGCCCTTGGCGGCGGAGCATTTTGGCGCGATCACCGAGGTCGGCTATCCTGTTGTGCCCCAAGCCGAGGAGCTTGAGCTGCGGTTTGATGGCTCGATTGAAGTGTCCAGCGACGGAACAGCGGCGGGCGGAGCAGACCAATGACACGTATTCCTCTCAGGCCGCTGGCCGCCATTCTGGACGCGCGCAAGAAGGGCACAGACCCCGACGCCATCGAGCGGCGCAACACCACCGCGCGCCATGAGGCGATCCAGAACGATCTGCGCTCGGTGGGCGAGGGGCGTCTTGTGGTGCTTGGGGTGATGTTTTTCTGTGCTTATGCCGTGATTGCGGCGCAGATGGGCCTTTTGGCAGGATCGGAGCCAACCGAGCTGCGCGCGGCGGGCGGCGGCGTTGAAATTCTGGCGCAGCGCGCGGATATTGTGGACCGGCGCGGGCGCGTTCTGGCGACAAATATCGAGACCCATTCGCTCTATGCGCAGCCTCAGGAAATGATCGAGCCAAAGCGGGCGGCCAAAGAGCTTGTGAAGATTTTTCCGGATCTGGACGAGGCGCGGCTGACCAGAGATTTCACCGGCAAGCGCAAGTTTCTCTGGGTGAAAAAGAAGATCAGCCCCGAGCAGCTCCAGCAGGTGCATGACATCGGTGAGCCGGGGCTTTTGTTTGGTCCGCGCGAGGCGCGGCTCTATCCGAATGGCACGCTGGCGGCCCATGTGATGGGTGGCACGAGCTTTGGCCGTGAGGGGGTTCATGCGGCGGAAGTCATCGGCACGGCGGGGATTGAAAAGCAGTTTGACGACTATCTGCGCGATCCGGCCAATGGCGCGAAGCCTTTGCAGCTTTCGCTTGATATGACGGTGCAGACAGCGGCGGAACGCGTGCTCTATGGCGGGATGCGCCTGATGGGGGCCAAGGGGGCTGCGAGCATCTTGATGGATGTGCACACCGGCGAAGTGATCTCTGTGGTGAGCCTGCCTGATTTTGACCCAAACAACCGCCCTGCGCCGCCTGTTCAGGGGCATCCGGACGACAGCCCGCTGTTCAACCGGGCTTTGCAGGGGGTTTACGAGCTTGGCTCGACGTTCAAGGTTTTTGCGATTGCGCAGGCGCTGGAGCTTGAGCTTGTAACCAAGGACACGATGATCAACACCCGTGGCCCGCTGGTTTGGGGCAAGCACAGGATCCGGGATTTTCACAATTATGGCCCCGAGTTGAGCGTGGAAACCGTCTTGACGGAAAGCTCCAATATCGGGACCGCGCGGATTGCGCAGATGATTGGGGCCGAGCGGCAGCGCAGCTTTCTGGACGGGCTGGGCCTGTTGGAGACCACGCAGATCGAGATGCCCGAGGCGGGCGGCGGCAAGCCGCTTTTGCCAAA
>JAHBAM020000046.1 GCA_018500125.2 Roseobacter sp.
GGCCGAGGAAAATCCCGCCGTTGACTTTGCGCGGGTCAATCCGGCTGCTCAGGCGCTTGAGCGAGGTGAAGGCGAGCAGGGCGGCCAGGCGCGACAGCGGCGTATAGTTGAAAGCGTCGCGCAGCAGATCGCGGATCAGGCTGGCGGTGCCTTCGCCGGTCTTGAGCGCAATGTTGCCTGTGAAACCGTCTGTCACGATCACATCGCATTTTGTTCCGGGCAGATCGCTGCCCTCGACAAAGCCGACATATTCGAAATTGGCCGCTTTGGCATTTTCGGCGATCAGCTCGTTGGCGGCCTGTATTTCGGCGCGTCCTTTGAACTCTTCGGTGCCAACATTGAGCAAGCCCACGCGCGGGCGCGCCAGATGAAGACCGTTGCGGGCATAGGAGGCGCCCATCAGGGCGTATTGCAACAAATCGCGCTCATCGGCGCGGATATCGGCGCCGGCGTCCAGCATGACATTGAAGCCCTGCGGGTTGCGCGAGGGCCACAGAACCGCAATGGCCGGGCGATAGACCCCCGGCGTCTTGCGCAGGCGGATAACAGAGAGCGCCATGAGCGCGCCTGTATTGCCACAGGACACACAGACTGTTGCCTCGTTGTTGCGCACGCTTTCCAGCGCCGACCACATCGAGGTGCCTTTGCCCGAGCGCATCACTTGAGAGGGTTTGTCTTCCATTGACACAATGCCCTCGGCATCGACAATGGTGCAGCGCCCGCGCAAATGCTTTTTGCGCGCCACAAGAGGCTCAAGCTCGCGGCTGCGCCCGTGCAAGAGAAAGAAAATATCTTTGTTTTTCTTTGCGGATTGTGAACAGCCAGCGACAACCGCCGCTGGCCCTTGGTCACTTCCCATCGCATCAACCGAAATGACAATACGCTCCGCCTGCGGGTTTGAAGGTGCAGGCTCTGGCGTGACTGTCTGGCTCATGCGTTAAGCCTCGGCTTAGGCCGCGTCTTCGTCGATCTCGACTTCGTCCGCCATCGCGATCACTTCGCGATCTGCATAGTGGCCACAGTCAGGGCAAACGTGGTGCGGGCGCTTCAGCTCGCCACAGTTTTGGCACTCGTTCGGATTTGCAGCCGTAAGGCTATCATGTGCACGACGATTGTTGCGACGTGATTTGGATACTTTGTTCTGTTGGACAGCCATGTCGCAACCTCAATTATCTAGGGGCAAAACTGCCAGTTTCAGAAGGGCGAAGCCCTGTGTGTTCGGGTTCAGACTGCTCTTATGCAAAAGCGGTGAGCCTGTCCAACCCTAAATTCGTAAGAGCGCGCGAAAATAGCTGGAAACGCTTGAGTTGCAACCCCGAATTTTCACTTAGCCCTCGGGGTCTTTGAGCTTGGCTTTCAGGGCGGCAAGGCCGGCGAAAGGCTTGGTGTCTTCGTCTGTGAGCGGGGAAATGCCCGCTTCGGCAAAGACAGCGCCCGACAGGCTCGCCCCTTCGGCGCGCGGATAGGGCGGCAAGGCCAGCGACAGCGCTTCCTGAAAGACAGCGGCCAGATTGATCGTGTTTTCAAGCGGCTCGGCGCGGTCGTCTTCGGGCATTTCGACTTCGGCATCTTCTTCGAGATCGTCAAAATCGGGCATGGCCCTGACAAACAGACGCTCGACGCGCTCCTCGATACGGGCGGTGACGGGGGCGAGCGTGACCACGCAGGCCTGCTGCACGGTTGCGCCCAGACGGGCCTCAAGCAGCCAGTCATCCGCACCATGCGGCTTGAGCGTGCCGATCAGGCTTGGCTTTTTGAGGGCGAGCAGATCAAGCGTTGCGGCGATTTCGGCGCGCGCCGCGTCTGGAAGTTTGAGCGAAAAACTGTAGCTTTGGTTTGCCGACAGGCGCGAAACGGGTATCGTTGTGGTGTCGTTAAAGTCTTGGGTCATCGCGCCGCTCCTTGAATCGGGGGCCTTTCCTTAGTAATCGGAAGGCAAGGCCACAACAGCCGTTACAAGAGGGCAGAGATGAAAGCAATTACCCACCCTATAAAACACAGCGTGGCTTATCTGCTGCTCGGGCTTGTTTTCATGGCGCTAAGCTCCTGCGCCGCGACATATCGCGATCATGGTTATATGCCGCCCGAGAGTGATTTGGCCGAAATTGTTGTGGGTGTTGATTCCCGTGACAGTGTTGCCGAGGCGGTGGGATTGCCCTCGACCTCGGGCGTTCTGACCGAGGGCGGCTATTATACCGAGGGCGGCTATTATTATGTCAAAAGTCGCGTGCGGTTTTTCGGGGCGTTGCGGCCCAAAGAAATCGAGCGCCAAGTGCTTGCGATCAGCTTCACGCCGGCGGGCATTGTGCAAAACATCGAACGGTTCTCGCTTGAGGATGGTAAGGTTGTGACGCTGTCGCGGCGTGTGACCGACCAGACTGTTCGGGACGACACCTTCTTGCGCCAGCTTCTGGGCAGCATCGGGCGCTTCTCGCCCGGCGCGTTTGAATAGGCGCGGCGGATGCGTCTGAAATCGTCACGCATCTGACACCGATCTGTGCTAGGCTTGTCTGACGGCGCTCGGGGCGCTGCGGGGAAGGGTGTGATGAAAGAGTTTGTGAAGGGGCGTTACCGCGTTCGGCTTGCGGCCTCTGCGGGCGATATTCAGGCGGCGCAAGCTCTGCGGCATCGTGCTTTTTTTGGCCGTGAGGGACTGGACCGGGACCGCTTTGATGCGCGCTGCGATCATGTTCTGGTGGAGCGTGACGGGGGCCATCTGGCAGGGTGCTTTCGTCTTTTGCTGCTGCCCGGCGGGGCGCAGCTTTGCGAGAGCTATTCTGCGCAGTTTTATGATTTGAGCGGGCTGGCGCGCTTTGAGGGCGGGATGCTTGAGATGGGGCGTTTTTGCACCGATCCGGCGCTGAGTGATCCGGATGTGCTGCGTGTCGCTTGGGCGGCTCTGACCGGCTATGTCGAGGACCAAAACGTCAAACTGCTGTTTGGCTGCGCCTCTTTTGCGGGCGTCAATGCGGCGCCCTATCGGGACAGTTTTGCAATTCTGAAGGCGCGCCACATGGCGCCGGAGCGTTGGCGCCCCAAGGCGCGCGCCGGCTTGGTCTATGATTTTAAGGACAAAAACCTTGCCCCCGCAGACCCCAAGCGCGGTTTGGCGCTGATGCCGCCCTTGCTGCGCAGCTATTTGGCGATGGGCGGCTGGGTGAGTGACCATGCTGTGATCGATCAACAGATGGGCACGCTGCACGTTTTTACCGGGCTGGAGGTCGGGGCTATTCCGGCCGCGCGGATACGGCTTTTGCGCGCCCTTGCGGCGTGAGAGCGCTTGACGCTGCGCGCGGGTAGCGATAGCGCTCTGCCATGGCACGCGCACCCCTTTTACAGCTCAATGATGTCTCGCTGACATTCGGCGGAAACCCAGTCTTTGACGGGCTTTCGGCCTCCTTGCAATCTGGCGACAGGCTCGCTCTGGTCGGGCGCAACGGCTCGGGCAAATCGACGCTGATGAAAGTCATGGCGGGGCTGGTGGAAACCGACAAGGGCGATGTGGTTGCCGGGCCGGGCGTGCGCGTGGGGTATATGGAGCAAGAGCCTGATATGACAGGCTTTTTGACGCTGGGAGACTATGCGTCAAGCGGGCTGGAGCCGGGCGAGCTTTACCGTGTGGAGCGGGCGGGCGAGGGTCTCAAATTTGATCCCGAGCGCCCTGTTGCGACGGCGAGCGGCGGCGAAAAGCGGCGCGCGGCGCTGGCCAAGCTGATGGCGGAAGCCCCCGAACTGATGCTGCTGGACGAGCCGACAAACCATCTGGATATCGAGGCGATCCGCTGGCTGGAAAGCGAGCTGAAGGCGACGCGCACAGCCTTTGTTCTGATCAGCCACGACCGCGCTTTTTTGCGTGAGCTTACGCGCGCAACCCTCTGGATTGACAGGGGAAAAGTGCTTCGAAACGAGCAGGGATTCGAGCATTTTGAAGCCTGGCGCGACAAGCTTTGGGACGAAGAGGACCAAGCCCGCCACAAGCTCGATCGTAAAATCAAGGCCGAGGCCCGTTGGGTTGTGGAAGGCATCAGCGCGCGGCGCAAGCGCAACCAGGGGCGGGTGCGCGCACTGGCGGAGCTGCGCGCGGAGCGCTCGAGCCAGATCAAGCGGCAGGGCACTGCGGGCATGGCGCTGTCGTCGGGGGCGGTGTCGGGTAAGAAAGTCATCGAGGCGGTCGGGATCAGCAAAGCCTATGATGGAAAACAAATCTTAACAGAGTTTGACATCACCGTTCAGCGCGGCGACCGGATTGCATTTGTCGGTCCCAACGGTGTGGGCAAGACAACGGCGATTAAGCTATTGATGAAGCTGGAAGAACCGGACGCGGGCACAGTCAAGCTGGGGACCAATCTGGAGGCGGCGATCTTTGATCAGGCGCGCGCCCAGCTTGACCCGGAGATGAGCCTCTGGGACAGCCTCACCGGCGATCCTGATATGCGGGTTTCGGGCAAGGCCGACCAGATCATGGTGCGCGGAATGCCCCGCCATGTTGTTGGATACCTTAAGGAATTTCTGTTTGAGGAAGGTCAGGCGCGCGGCCCCGTCAAGGCGCTGTCAGGGGGCGAAAAGGCGCGGCTTCTGCTGGCCAAACTCATGGCGCGGGACAGCAATTTGCTGGTGTTGGACGAGCCGACCAACGACTTGGATGTCGAATCGCTCGACCTGTTGCAGGAAATTCTGGACGACTACGAGGGCACTGTCTTGCTTGTGAGCCACGATCGGGATTTTCTGGACCGTGTCGCGAGCCTCACAGTGGCGATGGAAGGCGACGGCAAGGCCACGGTTTATGCCGGCGGCTGGAGCGACTATCAGGCCCAGAAGCCTGCCAGTGACGACTGGGAAAACCGCCCGAATACAAAGGCTTCGCGGGCAAAAGAGAAGCAGGAGAAGGCGCGCGCCAAGCCCAAGCTCAGCTTTACGGAAGAGCATCGTTTGAAAGAACTTCCAAGCGTTATGGAGCGGCTGACAGCCGAGATTGGCAAGCTCGAAGAGCTGCTCGCGCAGCCTGATTTGTTCACCAAGGAACCCGTGAAATTCAAGAAAGCCACCGAGGCTTTGGTGGAACGCCAAACCGCTTTGGCAAGCGCGGAAGAAGAATGGTTAAGACTTGAAGAAAAGGCCGAACAGGCCGGTTAACGGCTCTCTTGAAGGCTGATTCGGGGGGGGTGATATCTGTGCACAGCCCGTGCACAGGGCGTGCACCGCCCCGACAGGGCCGCAGTTAACACAAAATTAGCTAATGCAGCGCACGCTGGGGCAAGCGGGCGCGCTTTGGGCGCGCAGGGCAGAGGGCGGATCAGAGCGTGGCGGCGCGGGCGATTTCCTCTTGGGAGAGGCCGTATTTGGCGGCAAAGGTCTGGCGCGCTGAGACCAAGCGGGGATCATCGGGGCGCAGGCCAAGGGTGCGGATAAAGGCGCTGCGCTGTTTGGCCCTGAGGGTCTCGCGGTCAATCGCGGTCTGCATCAGGCGGTCGATGATTTCACCGCCCGGAGAGACATGAAACCATTTCGAGAAGTCGCGAAAATGATGCTGGTTGTGCAGGGTCGTGACGTGCCGCTCGACGGCTGTTTTGGGGATCGTGAGGTGGGATGTCATGTGAAACCACTCATAGGCCAGAAACACCGTGACACCGCCGACGAGCACAATGGCCACCGCACACTCAAAGGCCGCCGGCAGGCCGAGGGCCGCCGCCGCGCCCCAGACCAGCCCGAAGTTGAGCGCGAGCACGGGCAGCGCAACCCACGGTGGGACAAAGAACAGAGCGTGGTTTGTCGGGAAGTCGTGATGGCCGTAATGCGCCTGATAGAGCAGGTTGAAGGCCCACTGCCGCTTAGGCGCAGGCAGGTGAAAGACAAACCTGTGCAGGCTGTATTCGTTGAGCATCTGGGCAAGGCCCCCGAGCGGAAGCAGAAGCCAGACCCAGAGCGGCGCTTGCAAGACAAGGATCATCACACCGGCGAGGGCGGCGAGGCCCATGAGGACCACGCTGATGTGGGAAAACATGATTTTGAGGCGCATCATGGTCGTGTCCTTTCGGGCCAAGCGAAGCTAGGCCAAGCCAAACTCTGCGCCCAAGATCACTGCATTCGAAGCGCGCCGTCAATGCGGATCGAGGTTCCGTTGAGGTAGCCTGACTCGACGATGAAGGCGGCAAGTTTGGCGTATTCGAGCGGATCGCCAAGGCGCTGCGGGCAGGTCACATCTTTGGCGAGGGCGTCTTGCACATCTTGGGGCAGGCCCTTGAGCATGGGGGTTGCGAAGATCCCCGGTGCGATGGCCATGACGCGGATATTGTCGCGCGCGAGGTCGCGGGCCATGGGCAGGACCATGCCGAGGATGCCGCCTTTGGAGGAGGCATAGGCGACCTGGCCTTTCTGGCCTTCAAAGCCTGCGATGGAGGCTGTGTTGATGATCACGCCGCGCTCGCCGCCGGCGTCGGGTGCGCCTTTGGCCATAGCTTCGGCGGCGAGGCGGGCGACATTGAAAGAGCCGACCAGATTGATATCAACCACGCTTTGGTAGAGGGCGAGCGGATGGGGGCCGTCGCGGCCCAGTGTTTTGGCCGGGGGCGCGATGCCGGCGCAGTTGATCGCGGCGGTCAGGCCGCCCATGGCGGCGGTGGCGCTGTCGATGGCGGCGGCCACGCTGGCCTCGTCTGTGACATCTGTCTTTGCAAAATATGCGCCGATCTCGGCGGCGAGCGCTTCGCCGCGCTCTGCGTCGCGGTCAAGCAGGGTGACTTTTGCGCCGAGCGTGCGGAAGTGGCGCGCTGTGGCTTCGCCGAGGCCCGAGGCTCCGCCTGTGATGATGGCTTTGGTGGCTGAGAGGTGCATGGGAGGCTCCTTGGCGTATGGCGGCGTGTGCGCATGAAATGAACAGTTGTTCAATAACGCGAAACAGCGGCTTTCGTCAACGGGTTTGACCGTGCCTGCGCCGCTGGGCGGGGCGCTGATGACTTGCGCAGGGCGGCGTTTGCAGCCCA
>JAHBAM020000159.1 GCA_018500125.2 Roseobacter sp.
GGGTGGAGGGGGCGGCGGGGGAATGTGGCTCAGCTTTTGCCAAGATCGGCGGCGAGCGCCTCGACATCTTTGAACTTGATGGACTCGCCACAGCCGCAGGCGTCTTCGACATTGGGATTTTTGAACTTGAAGCCGGCTTCCAGCAGCGACACCTCATAGTCGATCTCTGTGCCGAACAGAAACATCTGGGCCATCGGGGCGATCAGGATGCGCGCGCCATTGTGATCGACCACCTCGTCATGCTCGGCCAGCTCGTCGACATAATCCATGGTGTATTCCATGCCCGCGCAGCCGCCTTTCTTGACACCGATGCGCAGCCCCTTATGGCCTTTGGAGGCCATCAGCTTGCGGATCTGGGCGGCGGCGGCCTCGGTCAGGGTGATCGCTTGTTTGCCTGGAATGCCGAACATGAGATATATCTCCTAAGCGTTTGGCTTTGTTACATAAAGCCGAGTTCAAGGCGGGCTTCATCGGACATCATGTCCATGCCCCATGGGGGCGACCAGACAAGCTCGACATCGACCTGTTTGACGCCCGGGAGCGGCTCGATGGCCTCGGCAACCCAGCCCGGCATCTCGCCCGCGACAGGGCAGCCCGGCGCGGTCAGGCTCATCAGGACACGCACCTCGCCCTGATCGCTGATCTCGATTGTGTAGATCAGGCCGAGGTCATAGATATTCACCGGAATTTCAGGGTCATAGACCGAGCGGCAGGCCTCGACGATCGTGTCATAGAGCGGGTGGCCCGTATCAGAGGGGGCAATCAGCGGCGTGCCTTCGATGGGATCGGTCATTTCAGTCATAGGGGCGTCCTTTAGTTCCTGACTGATTATATAGGGAAAGGCGGGCGCGGCGTAAAGGCGCGCCGGCTCTGTTTTTTGCTCAGGCGATCCGCAGCTCCGGTTTGGCGGATGTGCTTTCGTTGCCTTGGGCGCGCGCAAGGGCGGGCGCATCGCCGCCAAGCAGGCCGAGCGCGTCGCGGGTGCTGATCGCGGTGCAGAACTCGCCGTGCATCGCGGCGACGGCAATATCATGGACCAGCTCGGGGTCATGATCTATGCCCTTGCGATCAAGGCGGTTGCAAGTCGCGCAGGCATCTTCCACGAGATAGACATCATAGCCCATATTGCCCGCCATGCGCACCGTTGTTTCGACGCAGAAGTTGGTGAAATACCCCGCAACCACAAGCCGGCGGATGCCCGCGCGGCGCAGCTCTATTTCGAGATTGGTGCCGATAAAGCCCGAGTTCACATCTTTTTCGACCACAATATCGCCCGCCGCAGTCTCAAGACCGTCGAGCTGGGCGCCGGTGGGCAGCGAAAACTTGAGCGGGCTGTCAGGCTCCTTGCTGTCATGGCGGGTAAAGCTCACCTGCCGGCCCGCCGCGCGAAACCCGCCGAGCAGGGCGCGCAGGTTGTCCTCACAAGCGGGGTTGTTCATGCGCCCGTTTGGGCCGCCCCAATGGCTGTAGACATGAACGCCTTTTTGAACATCAATCAAAAGCAAGGCCGTATCGGGGCCAAATTGAACAATCATCTGATCTCTCCTCTCGTCAGTTTGAAGAAAGGCTAGCCCGCAGTTTTGCCCCTCGCAACGCCGTTTGCGCCCAATCTGTCGCAAAATCGTGGCGTTTCGGCCTTGCCGATCGGCGCGCCGAAAGGCATCTTATGTCAGATTTTGTGTTGAAACGGGCGCAGGCACCCCCCAAGTTAACACTCTCTTAAACGCGGAAAGCGCCGTGGCTGCCTCAGACGAGGGGCGCGGCGCCTTGCCACTGAACAGGACAAGAGCATGATAGAAGACTTAAACGCCTCCTACCCGGTATTGCCGTTGCGCGACATTGTGGTTTTTCCCCATATGATCGTGCCGCTTTTTGTGGGCCGTGAAAAATCGGTCCGCGCGCTGGAAGAGGTGATGAATGATGGCAAGCAGATCCTGCTTGCGGCCCAGGTTGACCCCGGTGAGGACGATCCGGACACAAGCGGCATCTACCAGATGGGCGTTCTGGCCAATGTGCTCCAGCTGCTCAAACTGCCCGATGGCACCGTCAAGGTGCTGGTCGAGGGGGTGACGCGGGTCAGCATCACGGGCTATCTCGACAATCCGGAGTTTTTCGAGGCGAGCGCCGAGGCGATGAGCGAAACCCTCGGGGACGCCGAGACAATCGAGGCGCTCTTGCGCACGGTGGGCAACGAATTTGAGCGCTATGCGAAAGTGCGCAAAAACATTCCCGAAGAGGCCTTGGCCGCTGTGGGCGAGGCGCAGGAGCCTGAGAAGCTGGCCGATCTTGTCGCAGGGCATCTGGGCATTGATGTCGACCAGAAGCAGGAGCTTCTGGAGACGCTGGATGTGAGCGCGCGTCTGGAGAAGGTCTATGGCCTGATGCAGGGCGAAATGAGTGTGCTGCAAGTCGAGAAAAAGATCAAAACGCGCGTCAAATCGCAGATGGAGCGCACGCAGCGCGAATATTATCTCAACGAGCAGATGAAGGCGATCCAGAAAGAGCTGGGAGATGGCGAGGAAGGCGAGGGCGAATTGGCCGAGCTGGAGGAGCGTATCAGCAAGACAAAGCTCTCCAAGGAGGCCCGCGAAAAGGCCGATGCGGAGCTGAAAAAGCTCAAAAATATGTCGCCGATGTCGGCCGAGGCCACTGTCGTGCGCAACTATCTTGACTGGATGCTCAGCATTCCATGGGGGGTGAAATCGCGCGTCAAGAAAGACCTCGCCCGCGCCGAAAAAGTGCTCGATGATGACCACTACGGCCTTGAAAAAGTGAAAGAACGGATCGTCGAGTATCTTGCGGTGCAACAGCGCAGCCAGAAGCTGAAAGGCCCGATCATGTGCCTTGTCGGCCCGCCCGGCGTGGGCAAAACCTCGCTTGGCAAATCGGTCGCCAAGGCCACGGGGCGCGAGTTTATCCGGATCAGCCTCGGCGGTGTGCGCGACGAAAGCGAGATCCGCGGCCACCGGCGCACCTATATCGGCTCCATGCCCGGCAAGATCATTCAGGCGCTGAAAAAAGCCAAAACGACAAATCCGCTCATTCTGCTCGACGAGATCGACAAGATGGGGCAGGACTTCCGCGGCGATCCGGCCTCGGCGATGCTTGAGGTGCTTGATCCCGAGCAAAACAGCAGCTTTGTCGATCACTATCTTGAGGTCGAATATGACCTCTCCAATGTGATGTTCCTGACAACCTCCAACAGCTACAATATGCCGGGTCCGCTACTTGACCGGATGGAGATCATTCCGCTCAGTGGCTACACCGAGGATGAAAAGCGCGAGATTGCCAAGCAGCACCTGATCAGCAAGCAGATCAAAAACCATGGCCTCAAAGCCAAGGAATTCGAGCTGACCGATGCGGCGCTGACCGATATGATCCGCTATTACACCCGCGAGGCCGGGGTGCGCAACTTGGAGCGCGAAGTGGCAAAAACCGCGCGCAAGGCTGTCACCCAGATCGTCAAGAAAGAGGCCGAGACGGTGCAGGTCACGCCGGAAAATCTCGATGACTTCCTTGGCGTGCGCAAATACCGCCACGGTCTGGCCGAAGACGAAAACGCCGTCGGCGTCGTCACCGGGCTGGCCTATACCTCTGTGGGCGGCGATCTGTTGCACATCGAGGCGCTCAAGCTGCCGGGCAAGGGCCGCATGAAAACCACAGGCAAGCTCGGTGATGTCATGAAAGAGAGCATCGACGCCGCCTCAAGCTATGTGCGCTCGATCAGCCCGAGCATCGGCGTCAAGCCGACAAAGTTCGACAAGATCGACATTCACGTTCATGTGCCCGATGGCGCAACGCCCAAAGACGGGCCAAGCGCGGGCCTTGCCATGGTGACATCGATTGTCTCGGTTCTCACAGGGATTGCGGTGCGCAAAGACATTGCCATGACCGGCGAAGTCAGCCTGCGCGGCAACGCGATGCCGATTGGCGGGCTGAAAGAGAAGCTGCTCGCCGCGCTGCGCGGCGGGATCAAAACAGTGCTCATCCCGGCAGAAAACGAGAAAGACCTCGCGGAAATACCTGACAACGTGAAAGAGGGGCTAGAGCTGATCCCTGTGAAACACGTCAGCGAGGTTCTCAAATATGCGCTGGTCGCCGCGCCCCAGCCGATTGACTGGGATGAAGAGGCCGAGGAGGCCGCCGCTGCGGCGCGCCTTGCGGGCGAAACAGGGGCCAGTGCAACCGCGCATTGAGCCTGTCAAAAGCACCAGAAAGCGCCGTCCCAAACTTTGGGGCGGCGTTTTGCTGTTTTGGCGCGGCGTTGATATCGCGCCGCCACAGAGCTGCGGGCTGCCTTGGGCTTGCCCCGCCGGATCAAGACCCTAGCCAGATGGTCTGAAAATTGGTAAAAGATATAAAAAACTATAATATCTAGAGGTGGATAAAATGACAGCAGCTACAAAAACAGACTCGGAGTCCGACCTGAAGTCAGGCGCAACGTCAGGCACAACGTCTGGCACGCGCGCCAAGAGCGCCTTGCCCCAAGCCGAACAGCCCGCACGCAAGGCGGCAGCGCGGCCAAAGGCGGCCAAACCCAAGCCCAAACCCGCAGCACGGCCCAAAGCCAAAGCCGCCCCCAAAACGACAGTCAAAACGGCAGTTAAAACGGCAGCGAACCCCACAACACAACCCGAAAACAAAAGCCGTCCAAACCCGTCAAGCGCCGCTTTGGCCGCGCCCCTGAGTGGGCTGACCAGTCCTATGTCATCCCCGACACCAGTGCCGCCGGTCTCGGTCAGCGCCGAACTGCGCAAAGAACAGCTGCTGGACGCGGTTGCCCAACGCTCGGGTGCCAAGCGCAAAGACGTCAAGCCGATCGTGGAAGCCATGCTCGAAGTTCTGGGCGAGGCTCTGGGGGAGGCGCGCGACATCAATCTCAAGCCGCTCGGCAAGATCAAGGTCGCCCGCACCAAACAGGTCGCCAATGGCCGCGTGATCAACCTGCGTTTGCGCCAGTCCGATATGGTGATCAAAGAGCTGGTCGACAAATCCGCCGCCGCCGACTGACGCGCCCGTCATCGCCAACAAAACAAAGGCAGAGCCGGGGCCTCGGCCCTGCGCTCCGCGCCGCATTTGAAATTTTTTCGCGCCTTTCTCGATTTTTCGCTAAAATGGCGCTTGCAAGGCCGGACAGCTGGGGCTAAACACCGCCGCACGGGTCGTTAGCTCAGTTGGTAGAGCGCTTCGTTTACACCGAAGATGTCGGGAGTTCGAGCCTCTCACGACCCACCA
>JAHBAM020000032.1 GCA_018500125.2 Roseobacter sp.
CACCATCGGCGGACGGGGCGTTCCCCGAGGTTGTTAAAGAGGGCTTTGATATGGCTGATCTGGTACTGAATTGGGGTTTGTTGGGCGCGTTTGGCACCACTGTTGAACAAACGCAAACTGTCGATACGGGCGGTGTAAATGTCACAATCGGCTTTGAGGCGCAGGATGAGGAGGCCTCTGGTGTCACCTTTAACGCGCCCGGCTATGTTGCGGCGGATGATCCGTTTGACAACCAGTCGTTTCTGAAGCTGTCCGGTCAGGGCGGCGAGGGGGGCGTGGATGCGACCTCGACCACGACGCTTGATTTCAGCTCCTCCAATGCCTTGTTTGACGATTGTGTGCAAAATGTCAGCTTCCGCATCAATGACATTGACGGCGGCGGCAATGACATCGACCCGACGCCCATTGCTCATGAAGACATTGTGACGATCCGCGCCTATGGCCCGGATGGAACCGAGATTCCTGTGAGCTTCTCCACTGGCTCGAATGTGACCGCGACGGGCAACACCCTGTCGGATGGTGATGTGAATTTCGGCTATGAAGATGGCGAAGCGTCAACTCTTGTGTCCGTGGCTGGCCCCGTCCTGCGGATCGAGATTGAATATGCCAATGGTGCGGCCGGCGAGCAGACGGTCATGGTTTCGGATCTGCATTTTGCGACCTGTCCTGCGGATGGCAATTTGAACCCTGTGCTGGTGGACGATACGGCCACGACCGAAGAAGACACCGCGGTTGTTGTGGATGTTTTGGGCAATGACAGCGACCCTGAGGGCGACCCTTTGAGTGTGACGGGCACGAGCACGCCTGCCAACGGCTCGGTTGTGATCAACGGCGATGGCACTGTGACTTATACGCCTGACACCGGTTTCGTGGGGACTGACACATTTGACTACACGGTGACGGACGGTCAGGGCAATGTGAGCAGCGCGACGGTGACTGTGACGGTTGAGGACCCGGCGGAAAATCTGCCGGCCACATTGGTGGATGATCAGGCCGAGACAGACGAAGACACGCCTGTTGTGATCAATGTGTTGAGCAATGACACGGACCCTGAGGGCGACAGCCTGACTGTTGTGGACACATCCGACCCCGGCAACGGCACGGTTGTTGTGAATCCCGACGGCACGGTGACCTATACGCCGAACCCCGGATTTTCGGGGCGCGACAGCTTTGAATACACGGTCGAGGACGGCGGCGGGAACTATTCTTCGGCGGTGGTGTTTGTGCAGGTCGGAGACCCCGGACTTGCGCCTGTGGCGAGCGATGATGCGGATACCACAGATGTGGATACGCCTGTTGTGATCGCTGTTCTGGGCAATGACACGGACCCTGAGGGCGAGGCGCTGACAGTGACGGGCGCGGCCGATCCGGCCAATGGCTCGGTTGTGATCAATGCCGACGGCACGGTGACCTATACGCCGGATGCGGGCTTTGTGGGCACAGATACGTTTGACTACACAATCGCGGACCCGATGGGCAACACCTCGAGCGCGACGGTCACGGTTGTGGTCAGTGATCCTGTTGTGCGCGACGGGATCGTCTCGGGCACGGGGGGCGATGATCTGATCGATGTGGGGTATACTGGCGACCCTGACGGCGACAGGATTGACGCCAATGACCAGATCCTTCCCGGAGAAGGGGTGGATGATGATATTGTGCGCGCCGGGGACGGGGACGACACCGTGCTGGCGGGCGAAGGCAATGACGACGTGCGCGGCGGCGCGGGCGATGACGATCTGCGCGGTGAAGCGGGCGATGACGAGCTTTACGGCGAAGACGGCGATGATGTCATTGACGGCGGCAGCGGCAACGACACGATCGAGGGCGGCGACGGGCGCGACAGCGTGAGCGGCGGGGATGGCAACGACGAGATCGACACCTCCGGGCCTGATCCTTTGATTGATGTTGAAATCTTCCCCGGTCTGCCTGTGGATTCTGCGCCGGAAAACGACCGTGATCTTGTGGACGGCGGCGCGGGCGATGACCTGATCCGCACCGGCGACGACCGGGACACCATCACCGGCGGCCTTGGCAATGACACGATCTTCTCGGGGATTGATGACGACGAGGTCTATGGCAATGAGGGCAACGACAGCATTGTCGATCTGCAAGGCTCCGACTTTATTGATGGCGGTGACGGCGACGATACGATTGATGCGGGAACCAACACCTTCTCCGATTATATCGGCGATGATCCCAATCTGCCGGTGGCGGGCTATCCGGGTATTCTGACAGATCCGAACACCACAGACGGGCTTGACACTGTGTTTGGCGGCGCGGGCAATGATCTGATTTCGACGGGGGATGACGCCGACGAGATTGATGGTGGCACGGGCAATGACACGATTGACGGGGGCATTGACGACGACACCATCCGGGGCGGCGAGGGCAATGACAGCATCCTTGGCCAGCATGGCGCGGACAGTATCTTTGGCGATGCGGGCGATGACTATATCAATGCCGGTGGCAGCACCTATGGCGGCAATGAACCCGATGCGACCGACCCGCTGCCCGAGAACGACCGCGACTTTGTGGACGGGGGCGAGGGCAACGACACGATCTTGACCGGCGATGACGCGGATACGATCTTGGGTGGCGCGGGCAACGATGTGATTGATGCGGGCATTGACAATGACAGCATCATTGGCGGCACGGGCGACGACAGCATCCTTGGCGGCGCGGGCGATGACACTGCGATCGGCGCGCTTGGCGATGACACGCTGATTGGCGGCGAGGGCGATGACTATCTGGACGGTGTTGTCGGGGATGATCTGATGTCTGGCGGTGCCGGCGCAGATACCATGCTCGGCGGTCAGGGACAGGACCGCTTTACCGACATCACCGGTGGAGACGTTGTTGACGGCGGCTCCGGGCCGGACGGTCTGCGCGCGGATGGCACGCCAAACGACTTTGACACGCTTGACCTGCGCGGCGCTGCGGAGGCGAACAACCCCGGCGGAAGCCTGACCATCACCTATACCTCGGCGGACCGGGAAGACGGGTTTGTCGATTTCCTTGATGCGGATGGCAACATCACCTCAAGCATGGTGTTTGAGGAGATCGAAAACGTCGTGCCGTGCTTTACGCCGGGCACAGCGATTGCGACGCCTCGGGGCGAACGGCTTGTGGAAGACCTCAAGGTGGGCGACAAGATCATCACGCGCGACAATGGCATTCAGGAAATTTGCTGGATGGGGCACAAGGTCTTGTCCGGGCATGAGCTGGCGCGCAGACCGAATTTGCGCCCGATCCTGATCCAGAAGGGTGCGCTTGGCAACAACCTGCCCGAGCATGACATTCTGGTCAGCCCGCAGCACCGCATTCTGATCAACAACGAGCGCACGTCGCTTTACTTTGAGGAGAGTGAAGTTCTGGTTGCGGCCAAGCATCTTACGGGGCTGAAAGGCGTGGATGCCGTGGGCACGCTTGGGGTCAGCTATGTGCACTTTATGTTTGAAAATCATGAGGTTGTCTTGAGCAACGGTGCCTGGACAGAGAGCTTCCAACCCGGTCAGTCGGTGATTGACGGGCTGGGCGGCGAGCAGCGCGAGGAAATCTATCAGCTCTTCCCCGAGTTGAAGACGCAAGAGGGGCTGAAGGACTACACAGCCGCGCGCCGCGCTCTGAAGAAGCACGAGGCTCACCTGTTGGTTCGGTAACGAGTATCGCCGCGCGCTTTGCCTGTCAGGGGGCGCGGCTTTTTCCTTTGAATTTGAATGTGAATATGCAGCTGCGCCCCGTCTGTTTCGGGGTGCTGGGGAGGGCGTGCGGTTGTGCGCCCTCCCTGATTTGTGCGGGCGGGACAGAGCGCGGGCTTTGGGCGTTAAGACTTGAGGCAAGTTTTCCTGTCATTTTATGTTTTATTTCGCAGTTTTGCCGCAGTCCTGCCGCATCTGGCCGCTAATCTCGGAGATGTAAGGCAAGCGGAAGGCTCCAACAGCGCAATGATCGGGTATTTTGAAAATTTCAATCCGACCTATGGCGATCGGCGCGACGCGCAAGCGGTGGCGCGGGCCGGGGTTTTTCGCCCTGCGGATGTGCGGGGCGGAATCGGCGCGGATTATCTCTTGGGGGGGGCGTCTTGCGGCGCTGTGCGCATTGTTGATCTCTCCCATCTCAGAGAGCCTGTGTCGCTTGAACTTCACGGGGCGGGGGCGGGTGTGATCAGCGACGGGATCGACACGATTGTGTTTCAGGGGATTGAGGAGATTATTCTTCCGCGCAAGCAGTTTGCCGCCATGCGCGCCAGTCTTCGGGTGTGTTCAGATCATGGCGTGCGATTGAGTGCGGCAGCGGATGACGCTGCACCAGAGGTGCAAAGCGCTGCAAGATAGGGGCGGCGCCTGTGTCGCCTGTCAGGGTTTGAAACCCGCTCAAGAGATTTGACGGGAAAATCACGGGGTGGCCTGCTTGGCCCTGTGATGTGGTTGCGCGCAGGATCTGGCCTGTGCGCAACCGGGAATAGGCCTGCCAGAGCGCGGGAAGACAGGCCGCAAGATCGGGCATATCGGCGGGCAGAACCATCAGCGCATCGGCGTTTTGGGCCTGTGCCGCCTCTGCGCCCGCGCGCAGGGAGGCCGACATTCCTGTGGTGTGATCGGGCACAAGGACGATTTCAACCGACAGCCCGGCGAGCGCTTTGGCGCGGGGGTGATCGGCTTGGGGCAGGGTGACGATCACGTGATCGGCGCTGGCGAGGGCAGCGCGCGCCATGTGACAGAGACAGGGCAGCCCGCCCACATCTTCCAGAAGTTTGTCGCGCCCCCTCATGCGTGAGGAGGCGCCTGCCGCGGGGAGAAGGACCGCGCGGCGCATGATCAGCCGCGCATCCGGGCGCCGTCGGCGTCAAACAGCGGCGTGGTGATGAGGCGGGCTTTGCATCTTTTGCCAAGAATTTCGATCTCGACTTCAAGACCTTCGCGGGCCTCTGCGAGGGGCACAAACCCCTGCGCAATCGACTTGCTGGCGTGGTGGGAGTAGCCGCCCGAGGTGCAAAAGCCGACCACGTCATCGCCCATCCAGATCGGCTCATAGGCGTTGACATCGGCGTCTTCGGCCTCGACTTCAAAGGCGCAGAGCTTGCGCGCGGGGCCGGTGTCGCGCTCGGCTTCGGCGGCGGCGCGGCCAATGAAATCGGCGTTTTTCTTGAAGCTGATAAAGCGGTCCAGCCCGGTTTCGGCGGCGGTGTAATCGGGGGAGAACTCCGACAGCCAGCTTCCGAAGAACTTATCAAGACGCAAGGACATCATCGCGCGCATCCCGAAGGGGAGCATCCCGTGGTCTTGCCCTGCCTCCCAGAGGCTGCGCCAGAGGGCGCGTTGGGCCATCGGATCACAGTAGATTTCATACCCCAGATCGCCTGTATAGCTGACGCGCTGCACCACGCAGTCAACCATGCCCACCGTCATCTGGCGCACGTCCATAAACTTCATGCCCGAGATATCGGCGCGGGTGCAGGCGGCGAGCACGTCGCGCGCTTTTGGCCCCGCGATCTGGAAGCCGTTGAGCTTGTCTGAGACATTTTCGACCGTCACGCCCTCCATCTCGTTTTGTTCAAACCAGCGCATATGGTAGGCCTGTGAGCCATAGCTGGCGGTGAGCTGGAAGGCTTCCTCGCCAAGGCAGGAGATCGTGAAATCTCCGATCAGGCGGCCTTTGGGGCTGAGCATGGGGGTAAGCGAGAGGCGGCCCGGCTGGGGCACGCGCCCCGCCATCACCCGATCAAGCCAGGCGCGGGCGTTGGGGCCGGTGACGAGATATTTGCCGAAGTTGTGGGTTTCGTTGATGCCGACCGCCGTGCGGACGGCTTTGACCTCGCGCGCGGTGGCCTCAAAGGCGTTGGAGCGGCGGAAACTCGGCGTTTCATAGCGCGGCTCGTCGCCCTGAGCGAAGTAGTTGACCACCTCAAGGCCGAACTGCTGACCCCAGACAGCGCCCATCTCGTCAAAGACATCATACATCGGCGTTTGGCGGAAGGGGCGCGCGGCGGGCAGCTCTTCGTTGGGATAGCTGACGGAAAAGCGCTTTTGGTAGTTCTCGATCACTTTGGGCAGGGTGTAGCCCGGTGTGATCCAGTCGCCAAAGCGGGCAACGTCCATGGCCATGGTGTCGCGCTCGCATTCGCCCTCAACCATCCATTGCGCGAGCATGAGGCCGACGCCGCCGCCCTGAGAAAAGCCCGCCATGACGCCGCAAGCGCTCCAGTAGTTGCGCATTCCGGGCACGGGGCCAACCAGCGGGTTGCCATCCGGGGCAAAGGTAAACGGGCCGTGGATCACCGATTTGACGCCGGCTTTTTCCAGATCGGGGAAGCGTTTGTAGGCAAAGTTGATGCTGTCTTCGATCTTGTCAAAGTCATCGGCCAGAAGCTCCTGACCGAAGTCATAGCTTGTGCCATCCACCGCCCAGGGGCGGCAGGGCTGCTCGTAAAAGCCGATGCAGAGGCCGCGGCCTTCCTGACGCAGATAGCTTTCGCCGGCGGGGTCCATCACATGGGGGTGCTCGATCCCGTCGGCCATCATGTCGCGGATGAGGGGCACTTCGTCTGTCACGATATATTGGTGTTCCATCGGGTGCAGCGGGAAATAGACCCCGGCCAGCGCGCCGACCTCGCGCGCCCAGAGGCCGCCCGCGTTGACGATATGTTCGGCGTGGATTGTGCCCTTGTTGGTGACCACATCCCATGAGCCGTCGGGGCGCTGGTTGGTTTCTTTGACCATCGTATGGGTCTCGATGGTTGCGCCGCCCATGCGCGCGGCTTTGGCGTAGGCATGGGTTGTGCCGGAGGGGTCAAGATGTCCGTCGAGCGGATCATAGAGGCCGCCGAGGATGCCTTCGACATTGGTGACGGGGGCGATTTTCTTGATTTCGTCGGGGCCGACGATTTCGGTTTCCAACCCCATGAAGCGGTGTTTGGCGCGCTCGGCGACCAGCATATCAAAGCGGTCTTTATTGTCGGCCAATGTGACGCCGCCGACATGGTGCAGGCCGCAGGACAGGCCGGTTAGCTCTTCCAGCTCTTTGTAGAGGCGGATGGTATAGCCTTGCAGCGCGGCCATATTTGTATCGCCGTTGAGCGTGTGAAAGCCGCCGGCGGCGTGCCATGTGCTGCCCGAGGTCAGCTCGGAGCGCTCCAGAAGCATGACATCGGACCAGCCGAGTTTGGTGAGATGATAGAGCACGGATGCGCCGACAACGCCTCCGCCGATCACGGCTACGCGGGTGGTGGTTTGCATTGTTGGCTCCTCCTGTTTTGGGCTGAGTTGCCCACCTTCGGGCCACTCCCTCTTTGCTTTGTGCGACAGAATGTGTCGCGAATGCGTTTTTGCGGCGTTTGCCTCACAGCGACGGGAAGTGTCGGGGATTGGCAAAAGAATCGCTTTGTTTTGCGTCAGGGTGGAGTGCAAACAAACGCAATGCAAAGGCAAAATTCCATGCGCACCGAGGCTCAGGCTGTTGTTATAGGGGGCGGTCTGATTGGCTGCTCCATCCTTTATCACCTTGCAAAACTGGGGTGGACCGATGTTGTTCTGCTGGAGCGCGACGAGCTGACGAGCGGCTCCACCTGGCACGCGGCGGCGGGCATTCACGGCTTGCACGACAGCGCCAATATCAGCCGCCTGCAGCATTACACGATGAACCTTTACAACAGCTTAGAGGAAGAGACGGGCCAGAGCTGCGGGGTGTTCCAGCCCGGCTCGCTTTACCTCGCACAGACCGAGGAGCGGGTGCACCAGCTCAAGCTGCAAGAGGCCAAGGCCAAGCTTTACAACATGGATTTTGGCGAGATCAGCCGCGAGCGGGCCGAAGAGCTGCATCCATTGGTCAATTTTGACGGCATCAAATGTATCATGTGGGAGCCATCGGGGGGCAATGTGGACCCTTCGGGTGTCACAAATGCCTATGCCGCCGGTGCGCGCCAGAGGGGCGCGGAAATCCACCGTTTCACACCTGTGACTGCCACAGAGGCGCAGCCCGACGGGAGCTGGATTGTGCGCACGCCCAAGGGCGACATCAAGACGCCCTGGGTGATCAACGCGGCGGGCCTCTGGGGGCGGGAAGTGGCCGCTCTGGCGGGGATCGAGCTGCCGCTCCAGCCCACGGAACACCAGTATTTTGTCACCGAAAGCATCCCCGAGATTGCCGCGATTGAGCGTCGCTTGCCTTCGGTCGCGGACCGGGACGGCGAATATTATATGCGTCAGGAGGGCAAGGGGCTGCTGATTGGCGCCTATGAGAAAGATATGCGCTTCTGGGCCGAAGAGGGCACGCCGCTTGACTTTGCCCATGATCTGTTTGCCGACGATCTGGACCGGATCGAGGAAAATATCCTGCGCGCGATTGACCGTGTGCCTGTGGCTGGAACAGCCGGGATCAAGCGGGTCATTAACGGGCCGATGATCTGGTCGCCCGACAGCAACGTGATTTTGGGGCCTGTGCCCGAACTCAAAGGCTATTTCTGCTGTAACGGGATTATTCCGGGCTTTAGCCAGTCGGCGGGCATGGGGCTTATGGTGGCGCAGTGGCTCACCACGGGCGAGATGGAATATGATATGTTTGCCTGGGATATGGCGCGGTTTGGCGCTTGGGCGGACAAGAAATTTACCAAAGCGAGGGTGCAGGATGTCTATGCGCACCGTTTCAAGATCCACTTTCCCAATGAGGAGCGCGCCGCAGGGCGGCCTGTGCGCACGCGGCCTGCTTACGAGAGCCAGAAGGCGATGGGCGCGGTTTTTGGCCTCAACTACGGCTGGGAGCATCCGCTCTGGTACTCCGGTGTCGAGGGGACGACGGACACCGACGGCTTTACCCGCCAGAACTGGTGGGCGCCTGTGGGCGAGGAATGCAAGAGGCTGCGCGAACACGCCGGCATCATCGATATCAGTAACTTTGCCAAATACCGCGTGCAAGGGCCGGGGGCGGAGGACTGGCTCAACGCTGTGTTTGCCAACAAGATGCCAAGCGAGGTCGGGCGCTCCTGTCTCACACCGCTGATCGGGGTGCGCGGCGGGATCGCGGGGGACGCGACTGTCACCAAGCTGGCGGAAGATGAATACTGGATTGTCAGCTCGGGCATGGCAGAGCGCTATCAGAAGCGCTTTTATGACATGGTGCCGCTGCCTCTGGGCACGACATTTGAGAGCATGACCGAGGCGATGTGTGGCTTTAACGTGGCCGGACCAAAGAGCCGCGCGCTGTTGCAGAAGCTCTCCAACGCGAGCTTTGAGACCGATGACTTCAAATTCATGCGCTCCAAGCGGATCGAGATTGGCGGGGTTGAGTGTCTCGCGCTGCGGGTGAGCTTCACTGGCGATCTGGGCTGGGAGCTGCATTGTGCGAGCGAAGACCAGCTGCGCCTCTGGGAGGCGTTGATCGCGGCGGGGAAGGATCTTGGGGCCGGGCCTGTGGGCAGCCGTGCGCTGATGAGCCTGCGCATCGAGAAGGGCTATGGCAGCTGGAGCCGTGAATACAGCCCGGAATACTGGCCGCAGGAAGTCGGGCTTGAGCGGCTGTGCAAGCTGGACAAAGCGTTTTTGCACAAGGCGGCTGTGGCCGAGGCCCTGACCAAAGCGCCGCGCGAGGAGCTTGTTATTATTGCGCTGGAGGAGGCGGATGTGACGGCGTCCAACGCTGACGCGACGGGCGGGGAGCCGATCTTTAAGGACGGTGTGCCTGTGGGCCGTGTCAGCTCGGGCGCTTATGGCTACACGGTGGGCATGAGCCTTGCGCTTGGCTTTGTGAAGGGCGCGAAGGCAGGGGATTCTGTGGAGGTTATGGTGCTCGGGCAGCCGCATCGGGCGCGGATTTTGCATGAGGCGCCGTTTGACCCCCAAGGGGCGCGCTTGCGGGCGTGAGCAGAAAAGCGCGGCTTTGCCGCTCAGGGTTTGCGCAGCACTGGCGTGCTGCGCCGTGGGCGGGGGGCCAGCCCCCCGCGGCTCAAAAGCCCAAGGCTTTTGAGCCTTCCCCCCGGGATATTGGGAGAAAGAAAAAGATCAGCGGCGGCGATTGAGCGCGTCGGTGAGCACCTGTTTGAGCACGGGCGCGGGGACATCGGATGTGACGAAGGCCTCGCCTATGTCGCGGGCCATGATGAAATTGAGCTTGCCTGCGCTGACTTTTTTGTCTTGCATCATGAGCGCGATCAGCCCGTCGGCATCTGGAAGATCACCTTCAATATCAGAGAGATCGACCTTCATCTTCATGTCTTTGAGATGGGCGCGCACGCGGCTTGGCGCCTCTTGGGCGCAGAGGCCAAGGCGCGCGGAAGTTTCATAGGCCAATGCGCAGCCGATGGCGACGCCCTCGCCGTGCAGCAGGCGCCCGGAGTAGCCTGTGGCGGCTTCCAGAGCGTGGCAGAAGGTATGGCCGAGATTGAGCAGGGCGCGCTCGCCCTGTTCGGTTTCGTCGCGCGCGACAATGCCGGCTTTCAGGGCGACCGAATGTTTGACCGCCTGTAAGCGCAGCGCCTCATCGCCGGCGGCGAGCGCGGGGCCGTTGGCCTCGAGCCAGGCAAAGAAACCGGCATCCCCCAAGAGGCCGTATTTGGCGACCTCGCCGTATCCGGCGAGGAAATCGCGCTCTGTGAGCGTGCCAAGGACCGTGATGTCGGCGAGCACAAGCGCGGGCTGGTGAAAGGCGCCAATCAGGTTTTTGCCATGCGGGGCGTTGATCCCGGTTTTGCCGCCAACCGAGCTGTCGACCTGGGCCAGAAGCGAGGTCGGAATTTGCACAAAGCGCACCCCGCGCCGCAGGATGGCGGCGGCAAAGCCGACCAGATCGCCAATCACGCCGCCCCCGAAGGCGATGACCACATCGTTGCGCTCGATTTGCTCAGACAGCAGCCAGTGCACGACCTCTTGCAGATGGGCCCAGCTTTTTGTCGCCTCCCCGCGGGGCAGGGGCAGGTGACTGTGGGCAATGCCCCGGGCGTTGAGCGAGGCTGTGAGGCGAGGCAGATGAAGGCTGGCGACATGGGCGTCGCTGACGATCGCCACTTTGGAGCGTTTCAGCAGGGGCGCGATATGCGCTCCGGCCGCATCGAGCAGGCCCGGCGCGAGCCTGACCTCATAGCTGCGGGCGCCCAGCGAGACGGGGACAGTTTCAATCATCTTCGGTCTCCATGACATCGGCGCGGGCGGTGAGCGCGCTCAGCACCTTATCGGCCATTTGAGCGATCGAATAGGCGGGTTTGGCTGTGACGCAGAGATCGGCGCGGGCGTAGACGGGCGCGCGGGCCTCAAACAGCTCGGCCAGTGTGGCGCGGGGATTGGCTGTGCGCAGGAGCGGGCGGGTGTCTTTGTGGCCGACCCGGCTCCAGAGCAGATCCAGATCGGCTTGCAAAAAGACCGAAACGCCGAGCTGTGAGATCAGCGCGCGGTTTTCCTCGGAGAGAAAGGCGCCGCCGCCTGTGGAGAGGACCGATTTTTCCGGCGCATTGAGCAGGCGGCGGATCACCTCGGTTTCGCGGGCGCGAAAAAACGGCTCGCCGTCGCGGGCAAATATTTCGGGGATGCTCATATTGGCGGCCTGAACGATTTCGGCATCGGAATCCAGAAACGGCGCACCGATTTTTGCCGCGAGGGCGCGACCGACGGCTGTTTTGCCAGCCCCCATCATTCCGACCAGAACGATGGTTTTGTTCAACCTGTGGCGCATCTGTCTCCAGCTTCGTCTGATCTGCGATCAGCCAATCTTTGCAGTTTTGGTTTATTGTTCGCCTGAATGGCGTGATCTTTCGCAAAATGCCAGATATAAAGTGGAACAAGCGCGATTAAGCGAGGGCGGAGAGCATATGGGTAAACTTCTCAAGTGGTTGTTTTATTTGATCATTCTGGGTTTTGTTGCGCTTCTGGCTTATGCCTATGTCGGGCCGCTCTTTGACGCGGAGTTTGCCCCCAAGTCTCAGGAGATTCGCATTCCGGTGGAGCTGGATGCGCATTAGGCAAGCTTTTGCCCGGCGTCTCGGGGCGCTGGTTTGTGCGCTGGTTTGCGCGCTGCTTGGCGCAGTGCCTGTGAGGGCCGAGGCACCGCTGACGGCGATTGACTGGCTGGGGGAGGCCGGCCCTGTGATCCGCGCGCCGGAGGGCGGGCCGATGGCGGGGCAGGAGGCCCCTGTCAGTTTGAGTGCGAGTGCGCCGGATGTGACCATCGCTTCGATCGGGGCGGTGCGCGCGCAGGTTTCTGTGGGGCTGTTGGGGCGCTCGATCACCGGCTTGCCGGAGACGCTTTGGTCGGGGAGCCGCTATGAGAGGCTGCGCGAGGAGATCGCAGGGGCGGATTTTCGCAGCATTGCCGCCTTGCAACGGCTGTTTTACACCTTGATGCTGGCCGAGGCCCTGCCGCCGGACGGGGCGGATGCGGAGCGGTTTTTGACGCTGCGGGCCGATCGGCTGCGCGCCTTCGGGGCGATCGAGCCGGCCGAGGCGCTGGTGGAGCGCTTGCCGCTGTCCAGTGCGGCGCATTTCGGGCTTTGGTTTGATCTGACCTTATTGGCAGGTCTGGAAGACAAGGCCTGTGCCGTGCTCAACGCCAAGCGCGGCCTGTCGGGCGATTATGCGGCGCATATTTTCTGTGCCGTGAGGGGTGAGAACTGGGCGGATGCGGCGCTGTTGTTTGAGGCGGCGGATGCTTTGGGGCTGTTGAGCGGCTCGCAGCGGCGGCTGTTGCTGGCGTTTCTGGACCCGGACTATGCCGAGGCAAGCCCCTTTCTTGCGCCGCCCCGCGAGATCAGCCCTTTGGAATTCAGGCTTTATGACGCGGTCGGTAATCCTTTGCCGACGGCGAACCTGCCTGTGGCTTTTGCAGTGTCGGATTTGCGGACTGTGGCGGGCTGGAAGGCGCAACTTGAGGCGGCCGAGCGGCTGGTGCGCAATGGCGCGCTGTCGAGCAATGTCTTGCTTGGGCTTTACACCGAGCGCAAGCCTTCGGCCTCGGGCGGGGTCTGGGAGCGGGCCCGTGCGGTGCAGGCGCTTGAAGCGGCCTTGGAGGAGGGCAGCGCGGCGCGGCTCAGTGCGGCCTTGCTGAGGGCGCATGAGGTGCTGGCGGCGCATGGGCTGGTTTCGCTTCTCGCCGATCTCTATGCGCCCGAGATTGTCGGGGCCGAGCTGACCCATGAGGCAGAAGACTTGCGGTTCCGGCTTGGCTTGTTGAGTGCGGATTATGAGCGCGCCGAGGCGCCGCGCGATCCGGCGGCAGACGTGGCCTTTTTGCAAAGTCTGGCGGCGGGTGCGCCACTCGGGGCGGCGGCGCTGGAGGATCGGCTTGCGGAGGCGATAGAAGCGGGGTTTGGCGCGGCTTTGCCCGATCCGGCGGTGCTGTCGCTGATGGAGGGGGGGCAGCTCGGGCAGGCGATTCTGGCGGCCTCTGAGCAGCTCAAGGCCGGTTTGAGCGGCGATTTGGCGGCGCTGCGCAGCGGCCTTGCGGCGCTGCGCCTGATGGGGCTGGAAGATGTGGCGCGCCGGGCCAGTTTGGATATGATGCTGCAAAGACGGCAGTTTTGACATGGGCGATTGTGTGGGGGTGGTTTTGGCATGAGCGACTGGCTGGGACCGTTTTTGGAAACAAAAGCCGCCGAAGCGGGCGCGGCCAAGAACACGCTTTTGGCCTATGCACGGGATTTGAACAGCTTTTTGGGCTGGTGTGACCATCACAATCATGCGCCCGAGCGTCTCGGGGCCACCGAGATCGAGGCCTATCTTGTGGCCTGTGATGCGCAGGGCTTGGCCAAGTCGACGCGGGCGCGCAGGCTTTCGGCGATCAAGCAATATTACCGCTTTGCCTATGAAGAGCGCCTGCGCGCGGACAACCCAGCACTTGAGATCAGCGGGCCGGGGCGCAGCAAGGCTTTGCCCAAGGTCTTGAGCGAGCAGGAGGTGGGGCGTCTTTTGGTCTCGGCGGGCGCGGTCGGACGGGGGTCGGGCGAGCGGCTGCGCAACCGGTGTTTGATGGAGCTGCTTTATGCGACAGGGATGCGCGTGAGCGAGCTTGTGGGCCTGCCGGTGGCGGCGGCGCGGGGCAATCCGAGGTATCTTCTGATCCGTGGCAAGGGCGGCAAGGAGCGGATTGTGCCGCTCTCGCCGGATGCGCGGACTTTGGTGCAGGAGTGGCTTGTGCTGCGCGATGCTGCCGAGGAGGCGGCGCGGGCCAAGGGGCGTGCGGCCTCGCGGTTTCTGTTTCCGAGCCAAAGCAAGGCCGGGCATATGACGCGGCACCGGTTTTATCTGTTGATCAAGGAAATCGCTGTGGTGGCGGGGATCAGCCCTGAGGCTGTCAGCCCGCACAAGCTGCGCCATGCGTTTGCCACCCATCTTCTGGCGAATGGCGCTGATTTGCGCGCGATCCAGACGCTTTTAGGCCATGCGGATGTGGCGACGACAGAGATTTATACCCATGTGTTGGAAAAGCGGCTGGCCGATCTGGTGCTCAACCACCACCCGATGGCCAAAGACTGAGCGAAAGACTGAGCTGAAGGCTGAGTGAAAGACGGCGCCGAAGGCGCCCCGACGGGCCAAACCCTGCCTTGGCTCTTGAAGTTTGCCGGGGAAAGGCTTCATAAGCAGGAGAGTTTATGTGGAGGGATCAATGGATCCGACTGTGGCCTCATCGGATGGGGCGTATTGGATAACCGCGGGGGCGATTGCCTTTTTGCTGGTTTTGTCGGGCTTCTTTTCGGGAAGCGAAACCGCATTGACGGCGGCGTCGCGGGGCAAGCTGCGCACCCAGGCGGACAAGGGCAGCTCGGGGGCCAAGCGGGCGCTTGACATCACCGAGGACAACGAGCGGCTGATCGGCTCGGTCCTTTTGGGCAACAACCTTGTCAACATCCTTGCCGCCTCGCTGGCGACCTCGCTCTTTACAGCGCTGTTTGGCGAAAGCGGCGTGGCGATGGCCACGTTGATCATGACCATGCTTGTGCTTGTCTTTGCCGAGGTCTTGCCCAAGACCTATGCGATCACCAATGCGGAACGCGCCGCGGCGCTTGTCTCGGCGCCAATCCGTGTTGTTGTTCTGGTGTTTGCGCCTGTGGTGAGCGCGGTGCGCTGGTTTGTGCGGCTTTTGCTGCGTGGAATCGGCATTCAGGCCGACCCTGACAGCCATATTCTGGCCGTGCGCGAGGAAATCGCGGGGGCGCTCTCGCTCGGGCATTCGGAGGGGATTGTCGAGAAGGAGGATCGTGACCGGATCCTTGGCGCGCTGGATCTGGCGGAGCGGGCTGTGGAGGAGATTATGCTTCATCGCTCGGGGATCGAGATGATTGATGCCGATTTGCAGCCGCAGGAGATTCTGGACCGCTGTTTGAGCAGCAACCACACCCGCTTGCCTGTCTATCGTGGCGAGCAGGACAATATCATCGGGGTGATCCACGCCAAGGACCTGCTGCGCTCGATGCACAAACATATGGTGGCGGCGGGCACGGTTGAGGCGGCGTTCAACGGGTTTGATATCGCCGAAGTGGCGATGGAGCCATATTTTGTGCCCGAAACCACGACGCTGGATGAACAAATGCGCCAGTTTCTGCGCCGCCGCACGCATTTTGCGCTGGTGGTGGATGAATACGGGGTCTTGCAGGGGCTGATCACGCTGGAGGACATTCTGGAAGAGATTGTGGGCGAGATCACCGACGAGCATGACCCGGCGGCGGAGCATTCTGTCATCAAGGGCGAGGACGGGGTGTTTTATGTGGATGGGGCAATGACCATTCGCGACTTCAACCGCGCGACGGATTGGTCACTGCCTGACGAGGACGCCAACACGGTGGCCGGGCTTGTGATCCATGAGGCGCAGATGATCCCTGACGTGGGGCAGGTCTTTGCCTTTCACGGCTTCCGTTTTACCGTTCAGGAGCGGGCTGACAACCGGATCACCAAGTTCAAGATCCGTCCGCTTTAGAGGGTTTTCGCCTGCTGACGCAGGCGATCCGGAGGGGGCGCTGCCCCCTAGATGCAAAGCCATAGGCTTTGCATCATTCCCCCGGGATATTTTTGGAAAGAGGAAGGGGCTTAGCCCTCGAGCTTGACCAGCGCGTGGCGCTTTTTGCCGGCGGTGAGCTTGAGGGTGGTGGCGACATCTGCTGCTGTGAACATCTGGCCCGCCTCGGTGACGGCCGCGTCGTTGACCCGCGCGCCGCCCTCCGCAATCAGCCGTTTGGCTTCTTTGCCCGAGGCCACAAGACCTGCGCGCACGAAGAGCTGTGCGGCGGAGATGTTGAATTCACTCTTCTCACGATTAAGAGCAGACAAGAATTGATTTCGCTCAATAAGGGGCATTTGTCCTAAGAAACCTTCGTCCGAACCTACCCAAGTGAAGTCGTCGATTTCTAGTGATACAGTGTTGAGCTCTTCGCCGACACCGCCGCGCTCAAAGACCTCGCGGGCTGTGGCTTCGGCGGCCTCGGCGGCGGCGCGGCCATGGCAGAGGGTTGTCACCTCATTGGCGAGCACGATTTTGGCATCGTTGATGGCGGAGCCTTCCAGCGCGCCGAGGCGCTCGCACTCGGCGATCGGCAGCTCGGTGTAGAGCTTGAGGAAGCGCCCCACATCGGCATCTGTTGTGTTGCGCCAGAACTGCCAGAACTCGTAGGGAGAGCGCATATCGGCGTTGAGCCAGACCGCGCCATCGGCAGATTTGCCCATTTTCTTGCCATCAGAGGTGGTCAGAAGCGGCGAGGTGAGGCCGTAGATTTCTTGCCCGATCACGCGGCGGGTGAGGTCGATCCCATTGACGATATTGCCCCATTGATCAGAGCCGCCCATCTGGAGCGCGCAGCCGTAGCGGCGGTTGAGCTCCAGAAAGTCATAGGCTTGCAGGATCATATAGTTGAACTCGAGAAAGCTTAGGGATTGTTCGCGGTCGATCCGGCTTTTGACGCTTTCAAAGGCGAGCATACGGTTGACCGAGAAGTGGCGGCCGATGTCGCGCAGGAACGCGAGGTAGTTGAGGCCATCGAGCCACTCGGCGTTGTTGAGCATCAAGGCGCCTGTGTCACTCTCGTTGTAATCAACGTATTTGGCGAAAACCTGCTGGATGCCGTCGATATTGGCGTTGATCTGCGCCTCGGTGAGCAGCGGGCGCTCATCGGCGCGAAACGACGGATCGCCGACCTTGGTGGTGCCGCCGCCCATCAGGGTGATCGGCTTGTGGCCGGTTTTTTGCAGCCAGCGCAGCATCATGATCTGGATCAGCGAGCCGACATGGAGCGACTTGGCCGTGGCATCAAAGCCGATATAGGCCGGCACAACCCCCGCGACCAGGGCCTCGTCAAGGCCCTGATAATCGGTGCAATCCGCGAGAAAGCCGCGCTCCATCATGACACGCATGAACTCCGATTTTGGGTGATAGGTCATTTTGATATTCCTTGGCTGCTGTGGCGCTTGTATAGAGCGCTCATGGGCGAAGGAAAAGACCATGATTAAGGGCTTTCGGGACGGCACAGGTTTGCGCGCGATGGGCGCGATGAGCGGCACATCTCTTGACGGGGTGGATGTGGCCGAAGTGGTGACGGACGGGCAGGATATCTTCGGGTTTGGCGCGACCGGATATCGCGGCTACGGGGCCGAGGAGCAGAGGATTTTGCGCGCGGCACTTGGCAAATGGCAGGGCGCGGCGGGGCTTGAGGCGGCGTTTGAGACTGTGCAGCGCGCGCATATCGAGGCGCTGAGGGGCTATGATGCCCAGCTTGTCGGCTTTCACGGCCAGACGCTGGCGCATGAGCCGCGCGGGCGGGGCACGCATCAGATCGGCGACGGCGCGGCTTTGGCGGCGGCGCTTGGCAAGACGGTTGTCTGGGATTTTCGCACCGCCGATGTGGAGCTGGGCGGGGAGGGCGCGCCGCTGGCGCCGTTTTTTCACCACGCCTGTGCGCGCTATCTGGGCTATGAGCGGCCCGTGGCGTTCCTGAACCTTGGTGGTGTGGGCAACATAAGCTTTGTGGACCCGCGGATTGCACAGCCCGAGGCGGCGGGGGCTGTGCTTGCCTTTGACACGGGGCCGGCCAATGCGCCGATCAACGACCTGTGCAACGAGCGGCTGGGGCAGCCCTTTGACACGGGCGGCGCTTTGGCGCGCAGGGGCACTGTCGAGACCGGCGCGCTGGAGCTGTTTCTGGCGGACCCTTATTTTTACCGGATGCCGCCCAAATCGCTGGATCGGGATGCCTTTGGCGAGATGCGCGGGCTTGTGCTGGAGCTGGATGATGCGGATGCGGCGGCGACGCTGACGGGGATGGCGGCGGCCTCTGTTTTGCGGGCGATGGACCATGCGCCCGAGCCGCCCTCGGAGCTATTGGTGACGGGCGGGGGGCGGCTCAACCCTGTGATGATGCAAATGCTGTGCGCGGCGCTGGACTGCCCTGTGCGCGACATAGACGACACCGGGCTGAACGGCGATATGCTGGAGGCGCAGGCCTTTGCTTACCTCGCTGTGCGCGTGGCGCGGGGCTTGCCCACGTCCTGCCCGAGCACAACCGGCGTGCGCGCCGCGGTGGGCGGCGGGATTGTGAGCTATCCTGAGGGGTAGGTGGGGGAATGCGGCGAATGTCTGGATGGAGGCCAATGGGACATTCGTTTGAAGTCCTGGGCCGGTTAACAGCCACGTAGCGGCCCGGCCATCGTCAGCCCCTCCCTTGGGCTGGCGATTGGGCTGCTGCTAGCGCGCCGTTCGTTCTGAGGATGAATTTGGCGGGCATAAAGCGCTTCGCAAATACCGTAGGGTCGCCACCCCAGGGGCTGCCGTTGGCCTAAGGCTCGAACGGCAGCTTCGTCCGCTAAGCAGACATAGCCACTGCTTGATCTGCTTTTCTCACGCCGAACAGCTGGCCCCGCCGAGCACGCAGAATTTGGCGCAATGGGGGTGGTTGAGTTGCACGGGGCGGCTGGCCTCGGCCAATGTCTCGCCAAGCTCGAAGGCGGCGTCATAGGCCAGAAGTGTGCAGGCGAGCACGGCGGGGGCGGCGGCGCCTTTGCGTTTGACGACCATGCGCGAGGAGGCGCACATCACGTCATCGGGCGATTTGCCCAAGATTCCCCAGCAGTCTGTGGTGATTTCGGGGACTTCGACGCTCATATCCATCTCGGGAAAAAGAACTGTTTTGCCAGTGTCTTGCGCGTCGATCTTGAAGTTATGTTCGGCGTAAAGGCGGGCATAGCCCGCGCGGGCCTCGGCTTCGCTTTCGTGAAAGGCAATGCGGCCTGCAACGGCCATTTGAAGCCCGTGATCGCGCAGCCAGATCATGCCCTCAAGGGTGCGCGCGAAGGCGTCTTTGCCGCGTTCGGCATCATGCAGCTTGGGGGACCAGTGATCAACGGAGATGCGCAGCGTGATCTTGTTGGCAAAGCGCGCGGCGAGCTTGAGCAGCCCTGCCTGAACAGGTTTTCGCATCAGCGGGCGCATGGCATTGGTCAGCACAAGAACCTCAAAGCCGGCCTCAAGCGCGGCTTCCATCATGCCGGTCATCTCGGGATTCATGAAGGGCTCGCCGCCTGTGAAGGCGATTTCGCGGATCGGCCAGCCCAACGTGGCGATTTCATCAAGATAAGGCTCCATTTCGGCGCGGGTCAGATAGACCAGCGCGTCATTGGTGGGCGAGCTTTCGATATAGCAGTTGGCGCAGGTGATGTTGCAGAGCGTGCCGGTGTTGAACCAAAGGGTTTCGGGCCGGGTGAGGGCGACAGAGGCGCGGGCCTCGCCCTTGGCTGTGAGAAGCGGGTCTTGGAATTTGCCGAGGTTGGCGGGCTTTGCAAAATCTTCCATGGCACCTTACATTTTTTGTGTGTTTTCCTTGGCTAAACCAAACAGAGCGGGCAAAAAAGGCCCGATCAGGCTTTGCACGCCATTGTGAACGCGAGTAAGCCTGTTATCCTTTGCCCAGCAATAACTCACAAGGCTGTCTTATGGTTTCCCGCGTCATTCCTGTTGATGATTTTGATTTGATGATCTTTGGCGCAACCGGAGATCTGGCACGCCGCAAAATCCTGCCGAGCCTGTTTCGCCGGTTTCATGCCGGGCAGATGCCCGATGCGGCGCGGGTGATTGGCGCGGCGCGCTCGGAGCATGACGAGGCGAGCTTTCGGGCGTTTGTTTTGGAGGCTTTGCAGGAGTTTGCCCGCGTGAAGGGGGCCTCTGTTGCGGATTATCAGGCCTTTGTGGCGCGGCTTGATTATGTCACGCTGGATGCGCGCGGCGCAGAGGGCTGGGAGGCGCTCAAGGCGCTCTGTGCGCGCGATGTGACGCGGGCGTTTTACTTTTCGGTCGGGCCGAGCCTGTTTGAAGACCTTGCCGAGCGGCTGCATCAACACGGGCTGGCGGGGGCCGAGGCGCGTATTGTTGTGGAGAAGCCTTTTGGCCGTGATCTGGCGAGCGCCAAGGCGCTCAATGCGGCTTTGGCCAAGCATTTTGACGAAAGCCAGATTTACCGGATCGACCATTACCTTGGCAAGGAAACGGTGCAGAATCTGATGGCTGTGCGCTTTGGCAATATGCTGTTTGGGCCGCTCTGGAACAGCCAGTATATCGACCACATCCAGATCACCGTAGCGGAAACCGTCGGGGTTGCGGGGCGGGGGGAATACTATGACCGCGCCGGGGCGATGCGCGATATGGTGCAGAACCATCTGATGCAGCTTTTGTGCCTGATTGCGATGGAGCCGCCTGCGCGGTTTGAGCCTGCGGCGGTGCGCGATGAGAAGCTCAAGGTGATCCGCGCGCTCGAGCCTGTCGGCCCGACAGACTATGTGCGCGGGCAGTATAACGCGGATGAGACGCGCGCGAGCTATTTTGACGATGTGGGCCATCAGGACAGCACCACGGAGAGCTTTATCGCGTTGAAGGCGCATATCTCGAACTGGCGGTGGGCGGGCACGCCGTTTTATCTGCGCACCGGCAAGCGGCTCAAGGCGCGGGCGAGCGAAATCGCCGTTGTGTTCAAGGACACGCCGCATAGTATTTTTGGAGACGAAGCGGGGCGGCACCGCAATATTCTGAGCATTCGCTTGCAGCCCAATGAGGGGATCGAGCTGGGCGTGACGATCAAGGAGCCTGGCCCCGGCGGAATGCGGCTGATTGACGTGCCGTTGGATATGAGCTTTGCCGAGGCGCTTGGGCCGGACGGCGAGGACGTTCCGGACGCTTATGAGCGGCTGATTATGGATGTGATCCGGGGCAACCAGACGCTCTTTATGCGCGACGATGAGGTCGAGGCGGCCTGGCGCTGGACCGATCCTATTGTTGCGGGCTGGGAAGCGCGCGGGGAGGCTGCTTTGCTCTATGAAATGGACACGGCCGGGCCGGATGATGCGCTGATGTTGATGCATCGTGACGGGCGGCGCTGGAGGGAGATTAGGGAATGATTTTAGAGACTTATCCTGACGATGATTTGCTCTTTATGGGCGTGGCAAACCGATTGGCGGGGGCGCTGAAGACGGTGCTTTTGCATGAGGAGCGCGCGAGTTTTGTGGTTCCGGGGGGGAGCACGCCGGGGCCGATTTTTGATGCGCTGTGTGCGGCAGATCTGGATTGGTCGCGGGTGGATGTGATGTTGTCGGACGAGCGCTGGCGGCCCGAGGTGCACGTGCGCTCCAATGCGCGGCTGATCCGCGAGCGGCTGTTGCAGGGGCGTGCGGCGGCGGCTGTGTTTCATCCGTTTTATACAGGGGCGGCGCGGCCTGAGGAGACTTTGGCCGAGGTGGAGAGCACGATTTTGCCCTGTTTGCCGATCTCTGTTTTGCTGCTTGGGATGGGGGCGGATATGCACACGGCCTCGCTTTTTCCGCGGGCAAAGGGGCTTGATTTGGCGCTGTCTCTGCAGACACCGGCGCTTTTGGCGCCGATCGAGGCCGAGGGCGAGCCTGAGGTGCGTGTGACACTGACGGCCAATGTGCTGAACGGGGCTTTGAGCAAGCATCTGGTCATCATCGGCGCCGAGAAGCGCGCAGCGCTCGAGCGTGCAGCGACGCTGCCGCCCGAAAAAGCGCCGGTCAATGCGATCCTTGAAGGCACCACTGTGCATTGGGCGCCATGACAGCGGCGCTGGTTGCGGCCGAGTGGGCGCGGGTTTTTACGCTGGGCAAGGCGCGGGGCCGGATCAAGGCGCTGTTTGAGGCCGACGGGGCGCGCGCGGCGCGGATGAGCCGCCAGGCCTGCGGGATGCTGTATGATTTTTCCAAAACGAGCCTGACAGAGCAGAGCCTTGCCGCGCTTCTGGAGTTGGCCGAGGCGGCCGGCGTGGCGTCTGCGCGGGCGGCGCTGTTTGCGGGCGAAAAGATCAACACGAGCGAGGGGCGCGCTGTTTTGCACCCTGCGCTGCGGGCGGGGCCTCGGGCTGTGATCGAGCTGGATGGCGCGGATGTGATGCCAAAGGTGCGCGCCACGCTGTCGCGGATGGCGGCCTTTGCCCGTGAGGTGCGCGCGGGGGCGATCACCGATGTGGTGAATATCGGGATTGGCGGCTCCGATCTTGGGCCAATGATGGCTTCTGAGGCGCTTTCGCCTTATTGCGACGGGCCGCGGCTGCATTTTGTCTCCAATATTGACGGGGCGCATATTCATGATGTTCTCAAGGGGCTGAGCGCGGCGACAACGCTTGTTCTGGTGGCCTCCAAGACCTTTACCACCATCGAAACCATGACCAATGCGGCGACGGCGCGGCGCTGGATGGTGGCGCGCGGGGCCGACCCTGCGGCGCAGTTTGTCGCGATTTCCAGTGCGCTCGAGACGGCCGCCGCCTTTGGCATTCCGGCCGAGCGGGTGTTTGGCTTTGAAGACTGGGTGGGGGGGCGCTATTCGGTCTGGGGACCGGTCGGGTTGAGCCTTATGCTGGGGGTCGGACCTGAGAATTTTGCGGCGTTTCTGGAGGGGGCGCGCGAGATGGACACCCATTTTGCGCAGGCCGCTCTGGCAGACAACCTGCCTGTGCTCCATGCGCTTGTCGGGCTGTGGCATCATCAGGTGTGTGGCTATAAAACCCGCGCGATTCTGCCCTATGATCAAAGGCTTGCGCGGCTGCCGGCCTATTTGCAGCAGCTTGAAATGGAGAGCAACGGCAAGCGCGTGAGCCGGACCGGCGCGGCGCTGTCCTTTGGGTCGGGGCCGGTTGTCTGGGGGGCGCCGGGCACCAACGGGCAGCACGCGTTTTTCCAGCTTCTCCACCAAGGCACGCAGATTGTTCCGGCGGAGTTTCTGATTGCGATGCGGGGGCATGAACCGGAGCTGGCCCATCACCATGCGCTCTTGGTGGCGAATTGTCTGGCGCAGTCGCAGGCTTTGATGCTGGGGCGCGATCATGCCGAGGCGCACCGTGTTTTTGAGGGCGACCGGCCTTCTGTCACCCTCGCCTATGACAGGCTGACGCCGAAGATGCTCGGGCGGATTGTGGCGCTTTATGAGCACCGTGTGTTCGTTGAGGGGGTGATCCTCGGGATCAACTCGTTTGACCAGTTCGGGGTCGAGCTTGGCAAGGAGCTGGCGACGGCCTTGCAGCCTGTGCTGGCGGGGGCTGAGGCGGATCTTGACAGCTCAACCGCGCAGCTTGTGGCGCTGTATCGCGCGCATCAGCCCTAAAGGTCAAGCTCAAGCCAGACCGGTACATGATCGGAGGGCTTTTCGCGGCCCCGCAGCTCGGCTTGAATGTCGCATTTGACCATGAGGTCGGCACATTCGGGGCTGAGCAGGAAATGGTCGATGCGGATGCCGTTGTTGCGCTGCCATGCGCCGGCTTGATAATCCCAGAAGGAGTAATGGCCGCCACCTTGGGTTTGGGCGCGGAAGGCTTCTGTGAGGCCAAGGGCAAGCAGGCGGCGAAAGGCCTCGCGGCTTTGGGGCAGGGCGAGAGCGTCTTCGCGCCAGCTTTCGGGCGTGGCGGCGTCTTCGTCCTGGGGGATGACGTTGTAATCACCGGCCATAAAAAACGGCTCTTCCAGAGCGAGCAGCTCTTCGGCGCGTTTGTGCAGCCGCGCCATCCAAGCCAGTTTGTAATCATATTTCGGGCCGGGGACGGGGTTGCCATTGGGCAGATAGAGGCCGCAGATGCGCAGGGCTGTCTTGCCGATCACTGTGGCTTCGATGTAGCGGGCCTGTTCGTCCTCAGAATCGCCGGCGAGGCCGCGGGTGATGTCCTCAAGGGGCAGTTTGGACAGTAGGGCGACGCCGTTGAAGGACTTTTGGCCATGGGTTTCGACCTGATAGCCGAGCGCCTCGATGGCCTCGCGAGGGAAGGCCTCATCCACAGATTTGATCTCTTGGAGGATGGCCACATCGGGGGCGTCTTCTTTGAGCCATGTCAGAAGCGTGTCGATGCGGGCTTTGACGCCGTTGATGTTGAAGGTCGCGAATTTCATGGGCCTGCCTGCTCTTGTGATGGGCTAGGTGTAGCCGAAGAATCACGCCACCGCCAGAGCTTCGGCTTTGCAAAAAATGGCCCGGGGTCGGGGCGCCTTTCGTGGAGGTGGCGTTGGTGGTAATGTGGATATCTGACCCGAAATTCGAAAAAGAGGACGAAAAAACAATAGGTTGTGGCACATTCTGAAATACAACTTTAGGGAGAATAATATATCTTGAAATGCAACCTAAGGTAGTTAATCATGAAGCCACGACAACCTGGAGGGAACCAAATGTCTGCACTTCGTAAAACACTCACACTGCACTCTGACGTCATTGGCACGAGCCTCTTTGACGGAGCGGGAACCGAAATGACGATCTGTTGTTCTGAGCCGCGCGGCACAGATATGACATCGGGCGAGGCGACCGGCACCTATATCTGCTGCTCTGAGCCGTCCGGCTCTGACGCTGTGGCGGGTGAGGCGACGGGCGCTTATATTTGCTGCTCAGAGCCATCCGGCTCGGACGCTTTGACGGGCGAGGCAGTTGCGCTTTTTATCTGCTGTTCTGAAGACTGAGTCTGCTTGCCCGGGCCTTCGGGCTTGGGCCTTCTGCGGGGGGCTGGGCCTCCCGCTGACCTTTGAGAGACAGAGTGAGGCGCGCTGATGGGTACTGTTATTCAATTTGATTTTGCAAAGCCTGTTGTGTCGCACGACAGCCAGCAAACCGCGCTGGCGCAGTGTTTTGCCCACCATCGCCGGATCGGGGATGATGTGTTCTGGCTCAAGGAAAACGCCGAGTTTCTGAGCATTCATGCCACTGCGGGCCAAAAGCTCGGGGCGCAGGCTTTGAGCGCCTATGAAGCGTTTTATGAAGATGTGGAAAACCGGCTGCGGTTTTTCCCGCAATACTATCGGTTTTTGCTGTCGATCACGCTTGATCTTGAGGCGCTCGGCTTTGAGGGCGAGACGGGGGCGGCGCTCTGTGAATTTGCGCATGAGGCGCGGCTTGTTGATGCAGAGCTGAGTGATTTGCAACGCGCCGAGGCCGCGCGGCTTTTGGCGCGCGGCGGGATCGGCACGCCCGATCTGGAAGGGGCTTTGGGCGCGCGGCTGCGCCGGTTTATCTCTCATAGCGCGACCTTTTCGCTGCCCAATAAAAAGGCCGCCTATGAGCTGACCCATATTGTGTTTTATCTGAGCGAATATGGCCGCCGCGACCCCGAGATCGGGGCTGATGCGGTGCGCAGTCTGATGTTTGCGGGCACGCTTGCGCTGATTGATGAAAACGCCGATTTGCTGGCCGAGGTCTGTCTTGCCCTGCGCGCGGCCCGCCAGCCTGTTCCGCAGGCGTGGGAAGCATGGGTGCGCGCCGTTGGTCTTGGCTTTGAGGTGCAGCCGCAGGCCAGTGCGCCGATTGATGACTATCACGAATATCTGACCTGCAACTGGCTTGCGATGGTGTCGGGCGAGGCAAGCTTTGTGCAGGTCCTGACGCCGGAGCGGATGATTTTTCGCAAGTCACACGGGCATCACGGCGTTTTGCGGGCGGTGTCGGAGCATCTGTATCAATTGGCAGATCGCCGCAATGAAGACTGGCAGGCAATGCGGCGCGATCTGGAAGGCCGGCTGGCACAGGGCGCTTATGCGCATCTCTTGTCAGCGGAAGCGGCTTATCCGGAGTTTGACCGGTTTTTTGCCCATTTCGCCCGCGCGCGGGGGTAGGGCCTGTTTACATCGAGAAGGACACGCCACAGCCGCAGGAGCTTGAGGCGTTGGGATTTTCGATGACAAAGCGCGCGCCGATCAGCTCTTGGACATAGTCGATTTTGGCCCCCGTCAGGAAAGGTTGGCTGACTTCGTCGATCACGACTTTTTCGCCCGCGCCCTCAAGCACGAGGTCATCTGCGGCCGGCTCGTCAAGTTTTATCTCGTATTGAAAGCCCGAACAGCCCCCGCCTTCGACAGCCACGCGCAGGGCTTTGCCGGCTTTGCTGGCGCCGATCAGGGCGAGCTGTTCAAAGGCTTGGGGCGTGACAGAGGGCGGCACAAACATCTGCTCTGATCCTTACGGGCTGGCGGGTTTACCTAATGGTGTGATGCAATATATATGGGGCGAAACCAGCGGCGGCAAGGATGAGACGTGATGCAATTTGAGATGGCTCCCTTTGCCAGCCGACCAGAGGACACGCGCGGACGGCTCTATCCGGAGAGCGAGAGCGTCTTTCGCAGCTGTTTTCAACGCGATCGCGACAGGATCATCCATTCCAGCGCCTTTCGACGGCTCAAGCACAAGACCCAGGTTTTTCTGGAGCATGAGGGCGATTATTACCGCACGCGGCTGACCCATTCGATCGAGGTGGCGCAGGTGGCGCGCACGATCTGCGGCGCGCTCGGGCTGAATTCGGAGCTGACCGAGGCGGTCGCGCTGGCGCATGATTTGGGGCATACGCCCTTTGGCCACACCGGCGAGGACGCGCTTGATGCTTTGATGCAGCCCTATGGCGGGTTTGACCACAATGCACAGGCGATCCGGATTGTGACATCGCTTGAGCGCCATTATGCCGAGTGGGACGGGCTGAACCTGACATGGGAGTGCCTTGAGGGCATCGCAAAGCACAACGGGCCGGTGCGGGCGCCCCAGCCCTACGCTTTGGCCGGGTATAACGCGGCGCATGACCTTGAGCTTGGCACCCATGCCAGCGCCGAAGCGCAGGTTGCGGCGCTGGCCGATGACATTGCCTATAATCACCATGATATCCACGACGGGCTGCGCGCGGGTCTGTTTGAGGTCGAAGACCTGCTTGACCTGCCGATTGTCGGGGCGTGTTTTGCGGCGGTGGATGCGCGCTATCCGGCGCTGGAGCCGGCGCGGCGCCAGCATGAGGCGCTGCGGCGCTTCTTTGGCGTTCTGGTGGAGGATGTGATTGCGACGAGCCGCGAGATTGCGGCGCAGATTGCGCCCCTAAGCGCGACCGATGTGCGCCTCGCGGGGCGGCCTCTGGTGCAGTTTTCGCCAGCGCTTTGGGCCGATCTGAAGCGGGTGCGTGCGTTTTTGTTTGAACGGATGTATCGCGCCCCCTCGGTTGTGAAGATGCGGGCGCGGGCCTCTTTGATTGTGGAGGGGTTGTTTGAAGGCTATCTCGCAACGCCCGAGCTGTTGCCAGAAGAGTGGCATGAGGCGCTCAACGAGGCTTTGGGAGACCGCACCGCGACGGCGCGGATTGTCTCTGATTACCTGAGTGGCATGACCGACCGGTTTGCCACTCAGGCGTATCAACGCGTGGTCGGGGCTTTGCCCGACTGAGGCTTAGAAGGGGATTTCGTCGTCGAAATCGGAGTTGTTGCCCATTTGCTGTGGCTCTGAGGGGCCGCCGAAGCGATCGTCCTGACCGCCGCCATAGCTGCCGCCGCCCATGGACCCGCCGCCGCCGTTTCCGGCGCCTTCGCCGCGGCCATCCAGCATGGTCAACACGCCGTCATAGCCTTGCAGGACGACTTCTGTGCTGTAGCGGTCGGCGCCTGACTGGTCCTGCCATTTGCGGGTTTGCAGCTTGCCTTCGACATAGACTTTGGAGCCTTTGCGCAGGTATTGCTCGGCGATACGCACAAGACCTTCCTGAAAAATCGCAACCGAGTGCCATTCTGTCTTTTCGCGGCGCTCGCCTGTGGCCTTGTCTTTCCAAGTCTCTGATGTGGCGATGCGCAGGTTGCACACTTTGCCACCGTTCTGGAAGGTGCGCACTTCCGGGTCGCGTCCCAAGTTGCCGATGAGAATGACCTTGTTTACTGAACCTGCCATGATGCGCCTTTCTGAGAATCTATCTGGTGTTTGACAGAGCTTACACCACCACGGCGGGGTTAATGAAAGCATAAAACTTGAGATAAATGAGCG
>JAHBAM020000051.1 GCA_018500125.2 Roseobacter sp.
CGGCGCTGTCTTCGAGAAAGTGGATCTCGCGGCCACGGTCTGTATGCGGGCTGGCGGCGTCTTGCACCACGGCTGTGACAGGGGCCTGACGCATATAGATATCGTCTTTGCCGGCGCGCCCCATCGAGCGCAGAATATCGCGGCAGCGGTCGGTTTGCTCTACGATCAGCTGCATATCTTCGCGCAAGTCGCTGCCTTCGGGAAATTCGTCAAGCAGCTCGACGCTTGTGAGCTTGATTGTGGCGAGAGGGGTGCCCAACTCATGGGCGGCGGCCGCGACCACCCCGCCGAGGTCTGTGAGCTTTTGCTCGCGGGACAGCGCGAGCTGCGCCGCCTGAAACGCCTCGGACATGGCATTGGCGTCGAGCGCGATCCGGCGCACATAGACGCCGAGAAAGGTAACGGCGATTATGACGGCGGCCCATGTGCCGAAGACAAAGATCTCCGGAATGCGCAGGATATAGCCCTGATCGGTGCGCAAAGGATAATAAGACTGGGTGAGGCCCGAGGCGATCAGCACGGTGATCAGCCCCAAAGTGATTGTGCTTTTGGTCGAGAGGACAGCCGCAGAAACGGCGACCGGCCCGACGATCAGAACCGAGAAGGGATTGTTCAGCCCGCCGGCAAGAAAGAGCAGCGCGCCGAGCTGCAACAGATCGAACAGGACCATAAAGAAGTTTTCCCGCTCCGAGAGGCGGCGATTTTCGGGAAAGACAAACATGGCAATCAGATTGGCCAGAACCGACGCGCCGATCACGAGATAGAACAGGCCCACTTCAAGGCGAAGATTGTAATAGCGCTCGGCCACAAAGAGCGCAGCAAGCTGGCCAAACACGGCGGCCCATCTGAGCCAAATGATGGTGCGCAGGCGAATGTAGCTGCCACGGCGCAAACCCTCGGGGAGGGGGTAGGCCTGAGAGTTGTGAGGCGTATTGTCCGATTGCATTTTTTGACTGTGAGCCTAAATGGAGAACCAAGGCGCAATCATGCAAAGTATGAAGTGAAAAAGGAAGACTAATGTCACGGAATTTAGCGATTGGAGCAGCCGCAGCGGCCGGAGCGCTCCTGCTTGGAACCTTTGGATACACATATTTTGCGGGCGGATCGGACGACGCATTTGCGGAGTGCCGTGTCGGGGCTGTTGCGGGTGGGACATCTGCCATTGGCGGGCCGTTCGAGCTTGTGGACGAGACCGGCAAGACCGTGACGGACAAAGACGTGATCACCAAGCCGACGCTGCTTTACTTTGGCTATACCTTCTGCCCCGATGTGTGCCCGCTGGACAGCGCGCGCAATGGCGAGGCGGCGGTGCTGCTTCAAGAGCGCGGATATGACGTGGGCACAGCGTTTATCTCTATCGACCCCGAGCGCGACACGCCTGAGTCTCTGGCTGAATTTACCGATGTGATGCACCCCGAGATGCTCGGGCTGACGGGCAGTGTGGAACAGGTGAAAGCCGCCAGCATGGCCTATCGCACCTATTTCAAGAAGCAGGAGCCTGAAGAGGGCGACGAATTCTATCTCGTGGATCACTCGACCTTTACCTATCTTGTCACGCCCGAGCAGGGCTTTTTGGACTTTTTCAAGCGTGACGAAAGCCCCGAGAAGATGGCCGATCGGGTGCAATGCTTTGTGGATAAGCTCTGACAGGGTGGCGGCATTGTTTGACGGGGCGCAAGGGGCAAGCTAAGACTTGTCTCAGCGCTAATGGGGGAGTGTTGCCACGTGTCTGAAGAGCCTCTGGATATCGGGGACGACAAATCCCTTTTGCTTGTTGATGATGACGAGCCGTTTTTGCGGCGCTTGGCCAAAGCCATGGAAAAGCGCGGATTTGATGTTGAGACAGCCGGATCTGTTGTGGCTGGCAAGGCGATTGCGACGGCCCGCCCGCCGGCCTATGCGGTCTGTGATTTGCGGCTCGAGGACGGCAACGGCCTCGATGTTGTGGAAGTGATCCGCGAGAAGCGCCCGGACAGCCGCGTTGTTGTGCTTACGGGATATGGGGCGATTGCGACGGCTGTTGCGGCTGTCAAGATCGGCGCGACGGATTATCTGAGCAAGCCTGCCGATGCGCGCGATATCACGAACGCGCTTCTGGCCAATGGCGGAGAGCTGCCGCCGCCGCCCGAAAACCCTATGTCTGCGGACCGTGTGCGCTGGGAGCATATCCAGCGTGTTTATGAGTTGTGTGACCGTAATGTGAGCGAAACAGCGCGCCGGCTGAATATGCACCGCCGCACGCTTCAGCGCATTCTGGCCAAGCGCAGCCCCAAATAAGTGAGCCGCGCGCCGACAGACCCCCCAAGCCCCAGCGGCGGGTGGTCCCAGTCTGTGCGCACCTATGAGGGGGCGCGTGTTGTGCCGCCGTGCGGGCGCGACGGGCGCATTCTTTACACCGGTGTTTTTGACCGGGAGGGGGCGCTTTTGCCTATGGCCGCGACATGGCGGCGGGACGCGCTGATCACCTTGGCGCCCGACTGGCCCGAAACCGCCGGGGCGCGGCTTGCGGGTCAGTGGCTTTGGGGCGGGGTGCTTTACCATCATTTCGGACATTTCCAGATGCAGAGCCTCGCGCGGCTTTGGGCGATGCGCCGGTATCGCGACGAGATTGCGGGGGTTGTTTTTGTCACGCCGGGGCAGGCCGAGCTGCTGCCTTTTGCGCGCGACTATCTGCGCCTTTTGATCGGGGATGTGCCTGTGCGCGTTCTGACGGATGTCACCGATGTGGAGAGGCTTGTTGTGCCGGGGCAGGGGTTTGGACTTGGCAAGATAGCCTCTGGCACGCGGGTTTTCCGGCGGTTTGTGGCGGCAGAATTTGCCCGCGAGATTGCCGCCGAGGGGCCACAAGACCTGTTTGTCTCGCGCTCGCGGCAGTCTTTGGACAAGGGCGGCTTTGTGGGGGAAGAGCTTCTGGACGCGCGGATGGCGGCGGCGGGCTATACTGTCTTCTGGCCCGAGGAACACGGGCTGCAAGAACAGATTGCCCGCTATAAGGCGGCGCGGCGTATTGTGGCGCTGGACGGCTCGGCGCTTCATCTGGTTGCGATGGTGGCGCGGGGCGAGCAGAAAGCGGCTGTTATCCTGCGCCGCGAGCGGGTGGCGAGCCGCTCGCTGCGGCGGCATATGGCGGCGTTTATGGGCGCAAAGCCGCTCACGATCAACGCGCTGCGTGACGGCTCTGAAGTGAGCTTTGGCAAAAAACGCGCGATCAGTGCGCTTGACTTTGAGGCAATCGGGCGGCTTCTGAAGCGGCACGGGTTTATCAAGCGCAGCCTTGACTGGGGGCCGCTCACGCAGGCCGAGCTTGATGTGATCAGCGCAAATCATAGCGCATGAAGAGGCGCTCCGGCGTGCGGCGGTAAGGCTCGAACCCGCGGGATTTGTAGTAGATCAACCCGCCTTCATTTTGCAAAAGCACCGTGGCGTTGACCCAGCGATAGCCAAGCGCGCAGGCCGCCTTGCGGCTGTGCTCAAACAGCGCGGAGCCGATGCCAAGCTGGGTTTTGCCGCTGCGGGTGAATGTGGCGATGTTGCAGGTGTCGGATGGCAGCTTAGCGTGTGGCTCGATCGACTGGAGGCCAAGCGCGGTGCCGCTGTCATCTTCGGCCATGAAAACGGCGCTTTGGGCCGGGTTAGAGCCTATCCAGTTGCTCATTTCGCTGCGCGACAGCGGCTCTGTCATGGCGGTCGTGCCGCCTGTGGCGATGATTGCGTTGAGCAGATCGGCGAGGGCGCGGGCATCGGCCTTTGTGGCGCGGCGCAGGTGCATTATCCGATCTCGGCGAGCAGCGCCTTGTGGCGCGCTGTGAAGGCCTCGCGGACCTGAAGGGGCGGGCGCAGGGAAATGCTGTGGCCCTGAAGAACAGAAGGATCAGCCTTGCCAAAAAGCCTGTCGGATTCAGCCACCGAAAAGCCCGCGATCTCTGTGGCCTCGAGCCAGGCCGAAAGCGTGTCGGCTTTCTTGATTTGCGTTTTGATCAGGGTGGGGGTTTTGGCGGGCAGGCCGAAGCGGATATGGATGGCGGCTGTCAGGCGCTCGTCAAGCTCCTCATAGCCCGGACCCACCGCGTTTTTCACCGGGGAGATCATATCGCCGATGACATATTCGGGCGCATCATGCAGCAGGGCGGCGAGCCGCCATTTTGGCTCGGTCGAGGGCACGAGCCGGCCGAACAGCGCCTCGACAAGCAACGAATGCTCGGCGACGGAATAGGCGTAGTCGCCCTTGGTCTGGCCATTCCAGCGGGCGACAAAGGCAAGGCCGTGGGCGATATCCTCGATTTCGATATCCATGGGTGTCGGATCGAGCAGATCAAGCCTGCGACCCGAGAGCATACGCTGCCACGCGCGGGCTTGTTTTGGTTTTGATTTTGCCATTATTCGGCCCCCTTGACTGACTGCGCCCTTTTCTTGCCACATTTAAATCCTATTGTAAGGATGTGGTCGGGAAAAACTGACCCAAAGGGCCAATCAATAGGCCCGATTTTGAGAGTAGCATCGAGGAGCTTGATATGATCGAGCGATTTTACACACGGCGTATGTTTGCGCTGTTTCTGGGCTGTGCAGCGGTCCTGACCTCCCTTCCGGCTTATGCAGACGAAAGCTGCACCATACGCGAGCGTATGGTAGAGCGGCTGCAAGACACTTTTCACGAAAACCTTGCGGGTGGCGGGCTTCATGGCACGGCCGCTGTTGTGGAAGTCTGGGCCTCTGCAGAGACAGGCACGTTTACTGTGATCAGCACAGACACAGCCGGGCAGTCCTGTATTCTGGCAACCGGAACCCATTGGCAGGGCGTGTCGCGCGTGACAAAGGCCTCCGGCGTTTAAGTATGGCGCGGGCGCTTGATTGCGCTTGAACAGATAAGGTGATAACTGCCAGCCAAATTGGCTTATTATAGGTATCACCATGTCAACCGATTACATTGTACGAGACATTGCGCTTGCGGATTTTGGCCGCAAGGAGCTTGATATTGCGGAAACAGAAATGCCGGGTCTGATGGCTTGCCGTCAGGAATTTGGCGAAGACAAGCCGCTCAAGGGCGCGCGCATTGTTGGCTCGCTCCACATGACGATCCAGACCGCTGTATTGATCGAAACACTGGTCGAGCTTGGCGCGGATGTGCGCTGGGCGTCTTGCAATATTTTCTCAACTCAGGACCACGCTGCGGCGGCGATTGCGAAGGCGGGTGTGCCTGTGTTTGCGATCAAGGGTCAGTCGCTTGAGGAGCACTGGGACTATCTTGATAAATCCTTCATGTTCCCCGAGGGCGCGAATATGATCCTTGATGATGGCGGCGACGCGACGCTTTATGTCTTGCTTGGTGCGCGCATGGAAGCGGGCGAAGATGTGCTGGCTGTGCCCACATCGGAAGAGGAAGAAGTCATCAAGGCGCAAATCAAGAAGCGCATGGCCCAATCCCCCGGCTGGTTTGCCAAGACGCGTGACGCGATCCTCGGTGTGTCTGAAGAGACAACAACCGGCGTTCACCGCCTTTATGATCTGCACAAGAAGGGCCAGCTTCCTTTCCCTGCGATCAACGTAAACGACTCTGTGACCAAGTCAAAGTTTGACAACAAATACGGCTGTAAAGAGAGCCTTGTGGACGGTATCCGCCGCGCCACCGACACGATGATGGCCGGGAAAGTGGCGGTTGTTATGGGTTATGGCGATGTTGGCAAAGGCTCGGCGGCCAGCCTGAGCGGCGCTGGTGCGCGTGTGATTGTGACCGAAGTTGATCCGATCTGTGCGCTTCAAGCTGCCATGGACGGCTATCAGGTGACGACATTGGAAGATGTTGTGGCCACTGCTGACATCTTTGTGACCACCACAGGCAACAAAGACGTGATCCGCATCGAGCATATGCGCGAGATGAAGGATATGGCGATTGTCGGGAACATCGGCCACTTTGACAACGAGATTCAGGTTGCCAGCCTGAAGAACCACAAGTGGACCAATATCAAAGAGCAGGTCGATATGATCGAGATGCCGAATGGCAACCGCTTGATCCTGCTCTCCGAGGGC
>JAHBAM020000074.1 GCA_018500125.2 Roseobacter sp.
CCGCGATATCGCGGCGGCTGAAGCGGCCCTCAACCAAGCACGGCAAATGATGGTGAGCGCAGAGTATGATCTGATCGTGCTCGACGAGATCAATATTTCGCTGCGTTACGACCAGATCGCTGTTGAGCCGGTGATTGCGGCGCTTGAGGCGCGCAGCCCGAGGACCGGTGTGATCCTGACGGGACGGAACGCACCACAGGAGATTGTGGAGTATGCCGATCTGGTGACTGTGATGGAGGAGGTCAAGCACCCCTACAAAGCGGGCATCAAGGCGCAGCGCGGGGTTGATTTTTAGGGATCGAATTGCGCTATGCGCAATCCGACCGAGGCGGGGGCTAGCCCCCACACCCCCAGGATATTTTCAGAAAGAAAAAGAACTGGGGGTGCGAGCGGCTCGTGGCTTAACTGCGCACGAGTGTGTCGTAGGCCTCGGCGATTTCGCGGGTGAGGGCGCCGACCTCGAAGGTATAGTCGCCGATCTGGCCCACCGGTGTGACCTCGGCGGCGGAGCCTGTGAGCCAGCATTGTTCGAAATCGGCCAGCTCTTCGGGCATGATATGGCGGACGTGGACCTTGATGCCACGGTCTTCCAGCATCTTGATGACGGTCTGGCGGGTCAGGCCGTTGAGAATTGCATCCGGGTCGGGGGTATGGACCTCGCCGTCTTTGACAAAGAAGATATTGGCACCGGTTGCCTCGGCCACATAGCCGCGATAATCGAGGAAGAGCGCATCGGAGCAGCCCTTGGCCTCGGCGGCGTGTTTGGACATGGTGCAGATCATATAGAGGCCTGCGGCTTTGGCCGCGGTCGGGATGGTTTCGGGGGAGGGGCGCTTCCATTTGGCGATATCGAGTTTGGCGCCCTGAAACTTGGCATCGCCGTAGTAGCTGCCCCATTCCCAAGCGACCACGGCCATGCGCACGGGGTTGCGCGCGGCGGAGACGCCCATATCTTCGCCCGCACCACGCCAAGCGACAACCCGCACATAGGCGTCTGTCAGCCCGTTGGCCTCAAGCACGGCCTGTTTGGCGGCTTCGATTTCATCAACCGTATAGGGGATTTCCATATCCATCAGCGCGCCGGATTTGTGCAGGCGCTCGGAGTGTTTGCGCGAGAGGAAGATCTTGCCGCCATAGCAGCGCTCGCCTTCAAAGACCGAGCTGGCATAGTGCAACGCGTGGGTCAGAATATGGACATTTGCATCGCGCCAGTCCACCAGTTTGCCGTCCATCCAGATTTTGCCGTCACGATCATCATAGCCTGACATTTTGGTCTCCTCCACGTGTCAGTTTAAGAATGTTGCGCAAAAAACGTCCGAAGTGGACATAAAGTTGCGCAAAAACTGAGAATCGCTACCATTCGTGCCTTGGAATGTCAACAAAGCTGACATAAAATCGGAGGACCAAGCGAAAGAGGCGATCATGAGTGAACCGATCAGTGGCGAAGGCTTGTTGTTTTTGACAGATGAGCAATTGCAACAGGGCATTGAGGGGATGTTTTTTGCATACCGCGGATTTACCGCCGACCCGGACCGTATTTTGGAAGAATTGAACCGCGATCGGGACCAGAATTATGGCCGTGCGCATCATCGGGCTGTGCATTTTGTGGCGCGTGCGCCGGGCACCACTGTGAAAAATTTGCTTGAAATACTTGGGGTTACCAAGCAGTCACTCAACCGTGTCTTGCGCACATTGATGGAGGATGGCCTTGTGGTGAGCAAGGTGGGCGGAAGCGACCGCCGCGAACGCCATCTGTTTTTGACCGAAGCGGGGCAGGCGCTTGAGCGGCAGTTGTCTGAGGTTCAGCGGGCGCGAATGCGCGACGCCTATCGCGCGGCCGGGCCTGAGGCGGTGCGCGGCTTTCGCCAGGTGCTGGAGGCGATGATGGACAAAGAGATGGGCCGCAAATACGGCGCCTTGAGGGATAAAGCCGAGGGATAAGACGGAATGAGTGATGTCGATGCGCACCTTCTGATTGTCGATGACGACGAACGAATCCGGATGCTGTTGCAGAAGTTTTTGATGCGGGCGGGGTTTCTTGTGTCAGGGGCGCGCGACGCGGCTCATGCGCGGCGGCTTTTGGCGGGGCTTGAGTTTGATCTGATTGTGATGGATGTGATGATGCCGGGGGAGACCGGGATTGATCTCACGCGATCGGTCAGGGAGAGCTCGCAGGTGCCGATTTTGCTTTTGACGGCGCGGGGCGAAACGGAAGACCGGATTGTCGGGCTTGAGGCCGGCGCGGATGACTATCTTGCCAAGCCGTTCGAGCCAAAGGAGCTTTTGCTCAGGATCAACGCTATTTTGCGGCGCGTGCCGGATGTTGTGACGGCGGATCTGCGGCCCAAGGTCTTGGGGCTTGGGGCGTTCAGCTATGATATCGAGCGGGGGGAGCTTTGGCAGGGCGAGGACCCTGTGCGGCTGACGGCGACTGAAAACCAGCTGATGAAAATTTTTTCGGCGACGCTGGGCGAGGCGATCAGCCGTGCGAGGCTTGTGGAGGAGCTGGGCCGGGATCGCGGGCAGGCGCAGGAGCGTGCGATTGATGTGCAGATCACCCGGCTGCGGCGCAAGATTGAACGCGACCCCAAGCAACCGCGCTATTTGCAGACCGTGCGCGGCGCGGGCTATATGATTTCGCCGGATTGAGCGCCAAGGCCGGCGCGCAGGAGACAGCATGGGCTGGCCCCCGCACACAGGAGAAAGCGGGGGCCAGCCCCCGCACCCCCGGGATATTTCTGGAAAGAAAAAGGCGTGAGGGCCTATTGGGAAAACAGAGTGGCGTAGCTGTCGCGTAGGGCTTTTTTCTGGACTTTGCCCATTGTGTTGCGTGGCAGTTCGGGGAGGAAGACGATCTGTTTGGGCTGTTTGAATTTGGCGAGTTTTTCGGCGGCGACGGCTTTGACGGCGTCGGCTGTGAGCGCGGGATCGGAGGCGACAACAATGGCGACGACCGCCTCGCCAAAGTCGGGGTGGGGCGCGCCGATCACGGCGCTTTCCAGCACGCCGTCGATCTCGTCGATCAGGCTTTCCAGCTCTTTGGGGTAGACATTGAAGCCGCCTGTGATGATCAGGTCTTTGCCGCGACCGACGATCGAGACATAGCCGTCGGCGTCGATCTGGCCGAGATCGCCGGTGATAAACCAGCCGTCAGGGCGCAGCTCTTCGGCGGTTTTTTCGGGCATTTGCCAATAGCCTTTGAAGACATTGGGGCCGCGCACCTCGATTGTTCCGATTTCGCCCTGAGGGACCTCGTGGGCGTTGTCCATGATGCGCAGCTCGACGCCGGGCAGGGGCAGACCCACTGTGCCGGGGCGGCGCGCGCCTTCAAGGGGGTTTGATGTGTTCATATTGGTTTCTGTCATGCCGTAGCGTTCAAGGATCGTATGGCCTGTGCGGGCCTGCCATTGGGTGTGGGTGTCGACCAGCATGGGCGCGGAGCCAGACACAAAGAGGCGCATATTGGCGCAGAGCGCGGGTGTCAGGCGGGCATCTTGCAACAGGCGGGTGTAGAACGTCGGAACGCCCATGAGCGATGTGGCTTCGGGCAGGGCGTCTATGATCTGGTCGGGGGAGAAATTCTGCAAGAAGTGTAGGGTTGCGCCGGAGACGAGCGCTATGTTTGTGGCCACAAAAAGCCCGTGGGTGTGAAAGATCGGCAGCGCGTGGATGAGCACATCGTCAGACGTGAAGCGCCAGTGATCTGTCAGGGCGGCGGCGTTGGAGTAGAGATTGTCATGGCTCAACATGGCGCCTTTGGAGCGGCCTGTCGTGCCTGAGGTATAGAGGATCGCGGCAAGATCATCGGGGCCGCGGGCCACGGGGGCGATGCGCGCGTCGGTAAGGGCGGCTGTGAGCGTGCCTTGAGCGGCCTTGTCGAGGGTAAAGACATGGGCGGATTTGGCGAGCGGGGTGATTTCGCCGGCGCGGGCCGGATCGCAGACAACGATTGCCGGCGCGGCATCGGTCAGAAAATAGCTCAATTCACTTGCGGTATAGGCGGTGTTGAGCGGGAGGGAAAACCCGCCCGCCGCGACTGTGGCGAGGGAAAGCTCGAGCGCTGTGAGAGATTTTTCGACCTGAACGGCAACGCGGTCGCCCGGTGTCAGCCCGGCGGCGCAGAGCACAGCGGCGAGGCGCAGCGCGTTTTGAACGGTGTCGCCATAGCTTTGGCCGGATGTCTCAGGGCCGGTGGCAAAGACTTTGTCGGGATGCGCGGCAGCGAAAGCCGTGAGGCGGGAAAAGAGATGGTTTTCTGACATGGTGACCCTCGAAATTGTGGCGTGAGTCTGTGGGTTGGACGGCCGGAGCGCAAGAGAGGAATTGACCTTGGCCGGAGCGCGCGCGATGGTCGCGCCAAAAGGATGTCCGCATGAACCCGCTCAAGGGCATTGCTCTCAAAATTTGTTCGGTGATCACCTTCATCACAATGGCGTCGCTGATCAAGGCGACGGCCCAGCACGTTCCGGCGGGGCAGGCTGTGTTTTTTCGATCGGTTTTTGCCTTGCCGGTGATTTTGGCATGGCTGGCGGTGCGCGGCGACTTGCGCACCGGGCTGAAGGCGGCATCGCCCATGGGGCATTTCTGGCGCGGATTTGTCGGGACGGCGGCTATGGGCCTTGGCTTTGCGGGGCTGGGCCTTTTGCCGCTGCCGGAAGTCACGGCCATCGGATATGCCGCGCCGCTGCTGACGGTTGTTTTGGCGGCGATGTTTCTGGGCGAGCAGGTGCGCCTGTTCCGGCTGGCGGCGGTCGCGCTCGGGATGCTTGGTGTTCTGATTGTTCTGGGGCCGCGGCTCAGCGCGTTTTCGGGCGACCACGTGGAAAAGACGGCGGCTTTGGGCGCGATGCTTGTGCTGACAGGGGCGCTCTGTGCGGCGCTGGCGCAGATCTATATTCGCAAGCTTGTCCAGAGCGAGCAGACCTCGGCGATTGTGTTTTACTTTTCGGTGACCTCGGCCAGTCTCTCGCTTTTGACACTGCCGTTTGGCTGGGTTTTGCCGACCGGGCAGGAGGCCGGCTTTTTGATATTGGCGGGCTTGCTTGGCGGGATGGGGCAGATTTTCTTGACCTCGGCCTATCGCTTTGCGCCGGCCTCTGTTGTTGCGCCGTTTGATTATGCCTCGATGCTGTTTGCGATTGTGTTTGGGATGGTCTTTTTCAACGAAGTTCCCGATCTGCGCACAATCGGCGGCGCGGCTCTTGTTATTCTGGCCGGGGTCATCATTATCTGGCGGGAACACCAGCTTGGGCTGGAGCGCGGCCGTGCGCGGCGCGGAATGACACCGCAGGGGTAGGAGAACGAGATGCCAACGGTTGGAGAAGCGCTTGTCGAGCGGCTAAAGGCGCATGGTGTGACTCATGTGTTTGGAATTCCGGGGGTGCACACGGTGGAGCTATACCGTGGGCTGGCCAGCTCGGGCATTGCGCATATCACGCCGCGCCACGAGCAGGGCGCCGGCTTTATGGCCGATGGCTATGCGCGCGCCTCGGGCAAGCCCGGAGTGGCCTTTGTGATCACCGGGCCGGGGTTGACCAATACGCTCACGGCCATGGCGCAGGCGCGGGCGGATTCTGTGCCGATGCTTGTGGTTTCGGGAGTGAACAAGACCCATACGCTGGGCAGGGGGCTTGGCTGTTTGCATGAGCTGCCAGACCAGCTTGCGCTGTCGGAAACGGTCTCGATCAAGGCTGAGCAGATCGCGACTGCGGCGGCGCTTGTGCCTGCGATTGATGCGGCTTTTGAGGCGATGTCGGCTGAGCGCGGCGGGCCTTATCATATCGAAATTCCGATTGATGTTGCCAAACATGATCATCCCCGATCAGGCCCGGCGGCGGCCTTGGCCGCGCCTTTGGCGGCGGATCCGGGGCAGATCGGGGCGCTTGCGGCGGCGCTGATGGGCGCGCAGAAGGTTGTGATCCTTGCCGGAGGGGGCGCAAAGCGGGCCGAGGCGGCGCTTGGAGAGCTTGCCGAGAAGCTGGATGCGCCTGTGGTGCTTACGGTGAATGCGCGGGGCTTAATGCACCGTCATCCGCTGGGTATTCCGGCCAGTCCGAGCTTGAAGGCGGTGCGCGCAGCGATTGCCGAGGCGGATATGGTTTTGGCTGTGGGCACGGAGTTTGGCCCGACGGATTATGATATGTATGCGCTTGGCGAGATGCCTTCGATGAAGCGGCTTGCGCGGATTGATATCTGCGCCGGGCAGCTGGCGCGCCATGAGGCGGAGATGTGTTTGCAGGCCGATGCGGGCGCAGCCCTTGAGGCGCTTTTGGCCGAGGTGCGAGACAAGCCGATTGGCGACGGGGCGGCGCGGGCCGAGGCGGCGCGCAAGGCGGCCTGGGAGGAGCTGAGCGAGGATTATCGCAAGATGTGTGGCCTGCTGGATGTGATCCGCGATGCGCGGCCCGGCGCGCTGATTGTGGGGGACAGCACGCAACCGATTTATGCGGGCAATCTTTATTACGATCATGACGCTGCGGGCGGCTGGTTTAACGCTGCGACCGGCTTTGGCGCGCTGGGCTATGCTATTCCGGCGGGAATCGGCGCGCAGTTTGCCCAGCCCGACCGGTCTGTTGTTGTGATTGCGGGCGACGGGGGGGCGCAGTTCAGTTTGCCCGAGCTGATGACGGCGGCGCAGGAGAAGCTGCCGATGACCTTTATCATCTGGAACAACGGCGGCTATGGCGAGATCGAGTTGACCATGGAAAACGCCGATATTGATGTTGTTGGATGTGATCCCAAGCCGCCCTTGTTTGAGCATATCGCGGCGAGCTGTGGGATGCCTTATGTGCGTGTTGCGGCCGAGCCTCATGCGCTGGCCGAGGCGCTTGCGCCCAAGGCGGGGCAGAGCGGGCCGGTGATGATCGAGATTGACGCGCCGTTTATTGCGAGCTGAGGGGGCGGATGTGACAAAGATGGAAACCGTCCCTGCGAAGGCCGAGCCTGACGACGGGCTTTGGTGTGATTTGCATCAGGCGCGGCCGCGCGGGGTTTTGCCAGAGGCTGCGCGCCGGCGCGTTGCGGCTTTTGTGAGGGCTGTGCCCGAGTGGGGCGGGGTTGTTTTGCTTGTCGGGGAGGTGAGCCATTGGGTGCAGATCTCGGCGGGCGAAATTGTGAGCTTTCAGTCCTTTCTGACCGGGCGTTTGGCGGCGGCTTTGGGTGCCGAAGGCCTGCCCGACGCGATGGCTCTTGCCGATGTGATGAGCCAGCCCGAGCGGCTTGCCGGACTTTTGCGGAGCGCCGAAGTTTCGGGCGAGAGCGGCGTGGCGCTGGGCGCTTTGATCGGTGCGGAGCTGGCCGCGACGCGGGCCTTCTGGCTTGGCGCTGATATTCGGCTGATCGGCGAGGACACTTTGAGCACGGCCTATGAAACCGCGCTGCAGGCGCAGGCGGCTTGGGTCACGCGGGCGTAAGGTCAGCGCTTGCCTTTGGGGCAGGCGCGTGAGACGTTTTGACCAATGCCAAAGAGGGCGAAGAATGATCGCAACAGACCAAGACAGACAGACACAGCTGCCCCAGACCACAGAGCCGCGCAATGCGGGGCTTGCGCTTGATCTGGACTGGGTGGCGCGGGCGCAAGCCAACACCTCGGCGATCGAGCGGCGCGCGAGCACGCTGGGCGCGCGGCGGAGCGTCAAGAAGGCGCATCAGGCGGCCTGGCTCTTGAAGGCGATCACCTGCATCGACCTCACAACGCTGTCGGGCGACGATACGGCGGGGCGTGTCGCGAGGCTCTGTGCCAAGGCGCGGCGGCCTGTGCGTGACGACATATTGGAGGCGCTCGGCATGGGGCCGATCACTGTGGGCGCTGTCTGTGTGTATCACGATATGATTGCCCCTGCGGCCGAGGCTCTGGCCGGCTCCGGGATTCCGATTGCGGCGGTGAGCACAGGCTTTCCGGCCGGGCTGTCGCCGTTTCATTTGCGCATCAAAGAGATCGAAGAGAGCGTAAAGGCAGGCGCGAGCGAGATTGATATTGTGATTTCGCGGCGTCATGTTCTGACACAGAACTGGCAGGCGCTATATGACGAAATGCGCGCCTTTCGGGCGGCCTGTGGCGATGCGCACGTGAAGGCCATTCTGGCCACCGGAGAGCTTGGCAGCCTACGCAATGTGGCGCGGGCGAGCCTTGTTTGCATGATGGGGGGGGCCGATTTCATCAAGACCTCGACGGGCAAGGAAAGCGTGAACGCGACCCTGCCTGTCAGCCTCGTGATGATCCGCGCGATCCGCGAATATGAGGCCGCGACGGGCTTTCGCATTGGCTACAAACCCGCGGGCGAGATCAGCAAGGCCAAGGACAGCCTCGTTTATCTTTCGATGATGAAAGAAGAGTTGGGCGATGGCTGGCTCCAGCCCGATTTGTTCCGCTTTGGCGCCTCAAGTCTTCTGGGCGATATCGAGCGGCAATTGGAACATCATGTGACGGGGGCCTACTCGGCCAGCTACCGTCATGCGGCGGGGTGAGACGCGGAGAAAAATCGCTCCAGTGGACCGATTGAGCGTCGAACGGACGGAGCCAAGGGGATTGGAAAAATGACAGTTAAAGAGATTTTTCAGAGCATGGACTACGGCGAAGCGCCCGAGAGCGCGGCGGAGGCTTTTGCCTGGATCACCGACAATGGTGCGCGGTTTGGTCACTTCATCAACGGCGCATTTACCGAAGCGGGCGAGGGCTTTTTGAGCCGCAATCCGGCCAATGGCGAGACGCTTGCGACGCTTACTCAGGGCAGTGCTGCCGACGTTGATTTGGCCGTTCAAGCGGCGCGCAAGGCCCAGCCGAAATGGGAGAAACTGGGCGGCCACGGGCGCGCGCGGGTGCTTTATGCGATTGCCCGTTTGGTGCAAAAACACAGCCGCTTGTTTGCGGTGCTGGAGACGCTGGACAACGGCAAGCCCATCCGCGAGAGCCGCGATATTGATATCCCCTTGGTGCAACGTCATTTTTACTATCATGCGGGCATGGCGCAACTTATGGAAAGCGAGCTGCCAGAGGCCGAGGCGCTGGGCGTGTGCGGGCAGATTATCCCGTGGAATTTCCCGCTTCTGATGCTGGCGTGGAAAGTCGCGCCGGCGCTGGCGATGGGCAATACCGTGGTCTTGAAGCCGGCGGAATATACCTCGCTGACGGCGCTTCTGTTTGCCGATATTTGCCGTCAGGCGGGGCTGCCCAAGGGGGTTGTCAATATCGTTACGGGCGACGGCGCTGTGGGAGAGATGATTGTAAATCACAGCGATATCAACAAGATAGCCTTTACCGGCTCGACGGAAGTGGGCCGCAAGATCCGCCGGGCCACGGCGGGGAGCGGCAAGGCGCTGACGCTGGAGCTGGGCGGGAAATCGCCCTATATTGTGTTTGAGGACGCCGATCTGGACTCAGCCGTGGAAGGGCTGGTTGACGCGATCTGGTTCAATCAGGGGCAAGTCTGCTGTGCGGGCAGCCGCCTTCTGGTGCAAGAGGGCATCGCCGAGACCTTCTATGCCAAGCTCAAGGCGCGGATGGCCAAGCTGCGCCTCGGGGCGCCCTTGGACAAATCAATCGACGTTGGGGCGATTGTGGATCCTGTGCAGCTCAAATCCATCGACAGCATGGTGGCCGCCAATGATGAAGGAAGTGTTTACGCAGCACCCGTTGAGCTGCCTGTGGAGGGGAGCTTCTATCCGCCGACGCTGATCACGGGGCTTTCGCCGAGTGCGAAGCTGATGCAGGAGGAGATCTTCGGGCCTGTTCTGGTGGCCACAACCTTCCGCACGCCAGAGGAGGCGGTGAGCCTCGCCAACAACACACGCTACGGGCTTGCGGCGACGGTCTGGAGCGAGAATGTGAACCTTGCTCTGAGCATCGCCCCGAAGCTGGCGGCGGGGGTTGTCTGGGTCAATGCGACGAACCTGTTTGACGCCGCGGCCGGCTTTGGCGGGGTGCGCGAAAGCGGCTTTGGGCGCGAGGGCGGTTGGGAAGGTCTGAGGGCCTATACGCGCCCCAAGGGCAAGACAAAGACGCTGGCCAGAACCGAGCCGAACGCCGGCAAGGGTGGGCTTGCCGCAGGCGCGCTCGACCGCACCGAAAAGCTCTATATCGGCGGCAAGCAGGCGCGGCCTGACGGGGGCTATAGCCGCGAGATTTTTGCCAAGACCGGCGGGCTTGTGAGCCAAGCGCCTGTGGCGAGCCGCAAGGATATTCGCAACGCTGTGGAGGCCGCGCAGGCGGCGGCGGGCTGGAGCAAAACGACGGGGCATTTGCGCGCGCAAATCCTTTATTTTATGGCAGAAAACCTCGAGGCGCGCGGCGCGGAACTGGCCCGCCGGATCGACGCGATGAAGGGGGCCAAGAGCGGGGCGAAAGAGGTAGAAGCCTCTGTCAAACGGCTGTTTTCCTATGCTGCCTGGGCCGATAAATATGACGGCGCGATCAAGGGCGTGCCGCTGCGCGGGATGGCGCTGGCGGTGCCTGAGCCGCTGGGTGTGATCGGGGCATTTTGTGATGATGCGCTGCCGCTTCTGGGGCTTGTTTCGGTGATCGGGCCGGCGCTTGCGATGGGCAATCGCGCGGTGCTTGTGGTGAGCGAAGCCTATCCGCTCGAGGCGCTGGATTTCACGCAGATACTGGAAACATCCGATGTGCCTGCGGGGGTTGTGAACCTCTTGTCCGGCAGCCATGCGGAGCTTGCCAAGCCGATGGCGAGCCATATGGATGTGGACGGGGTCTGGAGCTTTTCGAGCAGCGCTCTTTCGGGCGTTATCGAGAGCGAGAGTGCGACGAATTTGAAGCGCACATGGGTCAACAACGGGCAGGCGCGCGACTGGTTTGGCCCCGCGGGCGAGGGCCGCGCCTTTTTGGATCAGGCGAGTGATGTGAAGACCGTTTGGGTGCCTTACGGCGAGTGAGAGGCGGCGCGGGTTAACAGCCCCTCAAGGCAGCGTTCAGCAGGGTTAACGCCGTGCGATCTGCATGATTCGGGGGGGGTGATATGCGTGCACAACCCGTGCACCATGCGTGCACCGCCTGACTCGCCGTTTTGTTAACGGAAAATTAGTTAATGGAGCGTGCGGTGCGCAGGGACTGCGCACGCAGGTTGGGTTTGGTGCGCAGTGAATGCGCACCCTACGGTGTGGGTCTGGCGGGAAGAGCCTAGAGGCCTTCGGGCTGGCCGACGACTGTGAAGCTGAGAAGCTCCGGCTTGAGATAGTCGCGCGCGACGCGGTTGACCTGCTCCAGCGTGACGGCGTTCACGCGGTCATTGCGTGTCGCGATATAGTCGGTTCCCATGCCTTGGATTTGCATTCCGACAAGGATGTCTGCGATCGGGCCGTTGCCATCAAAGCGCAGAGGGTAGGCCCCCGTAAGATAGCGCTTGGCGTCTTCGAGTTCGGCGGCGGTGATGCCCTGGCTTTGCAGCCGTGCCCATTCGGCTTTGATCACCTCCATGGCCTCGCTGACCCGGTTGTTGGCGGATTGGACCGAGCCGAGCCAGACATCGGCCCCGTCTTTGTCAACGAGATAGGAATAGACGCCATAGGTGAGGCCGCGCTTTTCGCGGACCTCCTGCATGAGGCGGCTTTCAAATCCGCCGCCGCCGAGCACGACATTGAGCAGGTAGGCGGCGAAATAATCGGGGTGATCAAAGGGCAGGCCGGGCTGGCCGAACATGGCAACAGATTGGGGCGTTTCAAACGGGATCACCACGGTTTTGCCATCAAACGCCGGAGCGGCGGCGGGGGGCAGGGGCGCGCCCGTTTCGGGGAGACCAGCGAGCAAGCTGTCGAGCACAGGGCCAAGCTCTTGGCGCGAAATATCGCCAACCACGCTGATATAGAGCCTGTCACGCGCGACTGTGGCGCGGAAGGCGGCGAGGATATCTTCGCGGGTGAGGGCTGTGACGGTCTTGAGGGTTCCGCTTTTGTCGGAGCCGTAGGGATGTGTGCCGTAGACGCGGGCGTCAAAGGCCTGACGGGCGATGGCGCCGGGGTCTTTTTGATCGGAGCGGATGCCTGATATGACTTGGGCGCGGACGCGGTCTATGGCGTCCTGATCAAAGCGCGGGGCGATCAGAGACTGGCGCAGAAGTGCGAGCGCCTCGGCGCGGTTTTCTGTCAGGAACCGGGCAGAAATGGCGAGAGAATCGTCAGAGACGCTATAGGAAAACGAGGCGGCGAGACTGTCGCGGGCCTTGGCAAATGCGCGGGCGTCAAGCGGGCCGGCGCCCTCCTCGATCAGCCCTGTCATGAGATTGATGGCGCCGCGTTTGTCCGGGGCGTCGAGCGAAGCGCCGCCTTTGAAGCGCAGCTCGAGGGCGACAAAGGGGATCGATTTTTCTTCGACGTGCCAGACTGTGAGGCCGCTCTCTGTTGTGAAGGCGTCAACGGTGACGCCGGCGGAGGCCGGGGCGGGCGCAGCGACTGTGATTGCGACTGCGAGCGCGAGGCTGACGGCGGCGGCGAGGACAGCTTTCACGAGGCGTCTCCTTTTTCTTTCATCAGATAGCCTGTGACCGAGCGCTCAAGATTGAAGACAGATTTGGCGGCGGCGATGATTTCTTCGCCGGTGATCGAGGCGAGGACGGCGGGCCAGTCTTGCACGTCGGCGACCGTGAGGCCGCTGGCGAGCGCGCTGCCATAATCATTGGCGAGGCTGTTCATATTATCGCGGGCATAGATCTGGGCGGCGCGAATCTGCATTTTGACACGGGCGAGCGCGTCCGGGTCGATCGGCTTGGCGAGGAAGCTCTCGATTGCCGCGTCCATGGCGGCCTCGGCTTCGGGCAATGTGACGCCATCGGCGGGGACGACGAGGACGGTGAAGTCGGTGTCATCAAGCGATTCGCCGTTGTAGAAAGCGCCGGTGTAGACGGCTTTTTGGCTCTCGAACTGGAGGCGCTCTGTGAGGTGGCTTGTGGTTCCGCCGCCGAGCAGCTCGGCGAGCAAGGTGAGGGCGGCGGCCTCGCGCTGTGCGCCAGTGTCACGCTCGGGGGCGAGATAGCTGCGGCTCACATAGGGCTGGGCAACGCGGGGATCGCGAAAGACAAGCCGGCGCTCGGCGGTCTGGGGCGGCTCGGCGGGGCGGGCGCGCTCGGACAGCTCCGGATTCGGCTCTAACACACCGTAATATTGCTCGGCGAGGGCGCGCACGGCTTCGGGCGTCACATCGCCGGCGACCACAAGAATCGCGTTGTTGGGGGCATAAAACCGCTTGTAGTAGTGGAGCGCGGCCTCCAGATCGAGCGTGACCATCTCGTGGCGCCAGCCGATCACGGGGACGCCATAGCGGTGGTTGAGATATTGCGCGGCATTTTTTTGCTCGCGAAACAGCGCGCCGGGGCTGTTTTCGATGCGCTGGTTGCGCTCTTCGATAATGACCTCGCGTTCTGTGAGAATGTCCTCTTGCGAGAGGCGGACGTTGACCATGCGATCACTTTCCAGCCGCATCATCAGCTCGAGGCGGTCAGAGGCGACGCGCTGGAAATAGGCGGTGTAGTCATAGCTTGTGAAAGCGTTGTCTGTGCCGCCGTTGCGCGCCACTGTGGCCGAAAGCTCGCCCGGAGCGAGGGTGTCTGTGCCTTTGAAGAGCAGATGCTCGAGGAAATGCGCCACACCGGATGTGCCGGGGAATTCGTCGGCAGAGCCGGCGCGATACCAGACCATATGGGTCACCACGGGGGCGCGGGTGTCTTCGATCACCACGACATCCATACCGTTGTCGAGGGTAAAACTTGTTACCGCGTCGCGGATATCGGGCTGTGCCGGGCTGGCCAGAGCCAGGCTTGTTGCGAGAGTCAGCAAGAGGGCGCGCATTGTGTCACTCCTAAAGATATACCGGGAAAAGATAGGCGCTTTGGGCGGGGCATCAAGCGGGCGGGGCACCGCTGACGCAGATGTGAAAGTCTGGCGTTCACTCGCCGCGGGGCGGGGCTGCGGGCGTCTGGACGCCTGTGCGGCGGAACCGATACCATTCGCCATAAGGCTCAAGCGTCTGGCGCTCGTAGGCCTGAGCGTAGCGGTCTGTTTTGAACAGGCGGATTTTGGTAAAGCGCGACTTGCGGGTGCGGAAGTCTTCGTCTTCTGCGGCGAGTGTTGCGCGGATATCGCCGCTGACGCCATTGCGGGAGACATGGTTGAGCAGTGCCATGTCGGATGCGGGCACGCCCGACGCGCTCCGGCTGGCAGAGGTTCCGCCAAGTGCGGCGATGCCCTCGGCGACGGGGTTGCGATCGGTCAGGTTGCTCTGGCCCGGCGTGGGCGTGGGCAGGGCCGCATAATCGGCCGGGGCTTCAAGCGGGCGGCTTGGCAGGATGCTGAACTCGTCAGGGCCTTCGCCCGGCTTGTCGAGCTGGCGCATGGAAATGTCGCGCTCCGATCCGAGAGAGCACGCCGAAACGCCAAGCGAGGCGATCAGGACAAACAAAAGATGTGGCACGCGCATCATGCACCTCCGGTTAGGTTGGTCATGTCTTACCCCTTTTTTCGGGCGAGGTCACGAGGGGTTTTGGTCTGTCTCGCCCGAGGTAAAAAGCACGAGGCCCACGGCCCCGACAAACACCGCGATGTCGGCGATATTGAAGGAAAACGGGTTGTTGAAGCCGCAGCAGGACATATTGAGAAAATCCGCGACGGCGCCGTAAATGATCCGGTCGATGACATTTCCCAAGGCCCCGCCGACCAAGAGGCCCGCCGAGATCCGCCCCAAAGTGTTCGGGGTTTCGCGGGAGACCCACCAGAAGACGGCGAGAGAAATGACCAGCGCGACCGTGATCAGAACCCAGCGCGTCAGGTGGTTGTCTTCGGCAAAGAGGCCGAAATTGACGCCATAGTTCCACGCCATGCGCAGATTGAGGAAGGGCGGGTAGACATCAATCGCCAGCCTTTGGGCGAGATTGAGCCAATGCACCACGAAATATTTGCTGATCTGGTCGGCTACAAACGTGAGTAGCGCGACCCAAAACACTATGCGCATGGCGCCCTCCTGCCTGAGGGCGTTTGTCGCCCTGTTTGTTCTGCTCCTGCCTCTAGTGCCTGAAATGGCGCATACCGGTCAAGACCATTGCCAAGCCGGCCTCGTCGGCGGCCTTGATGACATCATCGTCGCGCATCGAGCCGCCCGGCTGGATCACCGCTGTGGCGCCGGCTTCGGCGGCGGCGAGAAGGCCGTCTGCGAAGGGGAAGAAGGCATCGGAGGCCACAACGGAGCCTTGCGCAAGGCTCTGTGGCAGGCCGCAGTCTTGGGCCATGCGCGCGGCTTTGAGCGCGGCGATTGTCGAGCTGTCCACGCGGCTCATCTGGCCGGCGCCAACGCCCACGGTTGCGCGGTCTTTGACATAGACAATTGCGTTTGATTTCACGTGCTTGGCCACGGTCCAGGCAAAGAGCATATCGGCCAGCTCGGCCTCGGAGGGGGCGCGTTTTGTCACGACTTTGAGGTCGTCAAGCGTGATGTGTCCGGTGTCTTTATCCTGCACGAGAAGCCCGCCCGCAACCTGACGATAGGAGAGCTGGGGCGCGCGCGGATCGGCCAGAGCGCCTGTTGTGAGCAGGCGCAGGTTTTTCTTGGCGGCGAAGATGGCGCGGGCTTCTTCTGTGGCGTCGGGGGCGATGACAACTTCTGTGAAGATGTTGCAAATTTCTGACGCTGTCGCAGCGTCAAGTGTGCCGTTGAGCGCGATGATCCCGCCGAAGGCGGAGGTGCGGTCGCAATCAAAGGCGCGCGAATAGGCCTCAAGCAGCGTATCGCCACGGGCCACGCCGCAGGGGTTTGCGTGTTTTATGATCGCGACAGCGGGGCCGTCTTCGGGGGCAAACTCGCTGACCAGCTCGAAGGCGGCGTCGGTGTCGTTGATGTTGTTGTAGCTCAGTTCCTTGCCTTGGTGCTGGGTGGCTGTGGCGACGCCGGGGCGCGCGGAGCCGTCTGTGTAAAACGCCGCCTGCTGGTGCGGGTTTTCGCCGTAGCGCAGGCTTTGGGCCAAGGTGCCGGCGATGGCGCGGCGGCGCGGGGTGTCTTCGCCGATAGAGCCAGCCATCCATGTGGAGACGGCGGCGTCATAGGCCGCGGTGCGGGCATAGGCGATCTGGGCGTGGCGCTGGCGGAAGGCATAGCTTGTCTGGCCTTCATTGGCGTCAAGCTCGGCCAGCAGGGCTGAATAGTCTTCCACATCGACAAGGGTTGTGACGAAGCTGTGATTTTTGGCGGCGGCGCGGATCATGGCGGGGCCGCCGATGTCGATATTCTCTATCATCTCGTCATAGTCGGCGCCACGGGCGAGGGCGGCTTCAAAGGGGTAGAGATTGACGACCAGAAGATCGATCGCGCCGATGCCATGGGCTGTCATGGCCTCCACGTGGGTGTCATTGTCACGCAGGGCGAGCAGGCCGCCGTGCACCATCGGGTGAAGCGTTTTGACGCGGCCATCCATCATCTCGGGGAAGCCTGTGATCTCGGCCACATCTTTGACCTCAAGGCCCGCGTCGCGCAGGGTTTTGGCGCTGCCGCCTGTGGAGAGCAGCTCGACTCCGCGCGCGGCGAGGGCTGTGGCCAGCTCGACAAGGCCGGTTTTGTCGGAGACGGAAAGAAGCGCGCGGTTGAGCGGGGCGAGAGCGGGGGAAGTCATGTGGCGGCAGTCCTAACTAGAGTTCGAGTTCGTCGCGCTGGACATCGCGTATGGCTATGGCGCTGTCATGCGCCTTGGCCAGCGACCAGCGGATGCGCGTGGCATACTCCATTGCGCGGGCAGATAGAACGACTTGTTTCGTCGCACGTGGTTTGAGGCGGCCTGTTTCCAGATAAACGCTCGGCTCAAGGCTCATTTCGGCGTTTGGCTCGCAGCGCAGAACCCAGATTTCGCCGCTGCGCAGGGCCAGCGAGATCGCCGCGCCGCCCATATCAAGCGCGGCGTCAACCTCGGGGTGAAGATGAAAGCGGATCTGGAACAGCAGCCCGGCATCGACACCGCGGGCGAGAGCTTTCTGGAACACGGCTTTGTCGGAGTCTTCGACGGCAAAGAGCATATCTTCGCCCGCGAGGCCGCGGCCATCGCTTGTCAGCTCCAGAGTGCGGGCGTGGGTCAGCCCGTGGGTGTGCAGCCAGCCGTCATGCCCGCCCTGAAAGCGCAGACCGTCCGGAGCGGCGCTGATTTCGACAGGGACATGGCCCGGCCCGGTCGAGATCAGCTCGGTTCCGTCGCGGGCTGTTTTGGTGAGGCGGGAGGAGGAGACCCCCTCGATACAGAGGGCGCTATGGGAGGGGGTGGCGCGGCCCGCGCGGCGCCAGTCGGCGCCAAAGCAAGCGCCGGAGCCGCAGTTGACAATGAGCGGGCGGCGGCCGGATGTCAGCTCGAAGGCCAATGTCGAGGCGTGGGCGTTGTGGCTGGCGCGGCCCTGTGGTGGCAGCGCGGCATCGACGATCAGGCTGGTGCGGCCCGCAGAGAGGCGCGCATAGCCCATCGACAGCCCCTCTGGCGCACAGGCTTTGACACCGGAGGCGGCGAGGGCGTGCTCGAGGCGGCCTTCGATCCCTTTGCCGCCGCCGTGAAAGCGCGCGAGGCCCCCGTCTGCGTGGCGCAGGCTGCGCAGGGTGGGGGCGATGCGCAGCAGGGCGGAGTCATGCTCTGGGGTGACGGGATGGCCGGTTTCGCGCAGGGCGAGGGCGGACCAGCTCAGCAGGGTGAAAACCTCTAAAAGCTCCTCGGGGTTGCGCGTGGGCAGGCCGCCCATCGCGTCG
>JAHBAM020000013.1 GCA_018500125.2 Roseobacter sp.
ACAGAAAAGGAGACAATTTCCACTGCTTTTTTCGATCTACCTACGCGAATTCTTCCCGTTCCAGTCCCGAAGTATTCGCAACCCCAACTCAAGCGCCCTTCGGGGCGCTTTTTTCTTTAGCGCACCATGCCAATGATCTCATAGGTCTTCTCAAGGATCGGCGCGGCAATCGCGCGGGCCGCCTCTGCGCCTGTGTGCAAAAGCGCGTCGATTTCGGCTTCGTTTTGCATCAGCCGCGCCATCTCGCCTGAAATGGGCGCAAGTTTGGCAACGGCCAAATCGGCGAGCAGGGGCTTGAACTCTGAAAAGGCTTTGCCGCCCACATCGCGCAGCACGGCATCCACGCTCATATCGGCAAGGCCCGCGTAGATATTGACCAGATTGCGCGCCTCGGGACGGCCTTCCAGCCCGTCGATCTCCGACGGCAGCGCATCGGGGTCGGTCTTGGCTTTGCGGATTTTCTTGGCGAGCGTGTCCGCGTCGTCGGTCATATTGATGCGCGACGCGTCGGAGGGGTCGGACTTGGACATTTTCTTGCTGCCATCGCGCAAGCTCATCACCCGCGTTCCCGCGCCCTCGATCACGGGTTCGGTGACAGGAAAGAATTCTACGCCATAGTCGTTGTTAAACTTGATCGCGATATCGCGGGTCAGTTCGAGGTGCTGCTTTTGGTCTTCGCCAACGGGAACGTGCGTTGCGTGATATGTGAGAATATCAGCTGCCATCAGAGAGGGGTAGGCAAACAGGCCGAGCGAGGCGTTTTGCGAATTTTTGCCGGCTTTGTCCTTCCACTGGGTCATCCGCTGCATCCAGCCCATGCGGGCGACGCAGTTGAAGATCCAGCCGAGCTGTGCGTGCTCAGCGACTTGGGATTGGTTGAAAAGGATCGATTTGGCCGGATCAATGCCGGAGGCGATAAAGCCTGCGGCCAGCTCGCGGGTCTGGCGGCGCAGCGCCGCCGGGTCTTGCCAGACGGTGATAGCGTGCAGATCGACCATGCAATAGATCGTCTCGTAGTCTTCTTCCTGCATCTGCACAAAGCGCTTGATCGCGCCAAGGTAGTTGCCGAGCGTCAGACCGCCTGAAGGCTGGATCCCTGAGAAAACACGTTTCTTGAACGCCGCGTTCGGCTGGAGCGCATCGCTCATGATATTTCTCCGTCTGGAATTCTGGGTGCTGTTGGCTTACTCAGGAGGCCAAGCAACGTCAAGCCGAGGCCGACATGATGACCACCCAAAGCCCTGTGAATGATATTTCTCCCGTGGTTGTGGTGCTTTTTGCCGCAATGGTGGGCGTTGAGGCCATTTTTGCCGCCGCAGAAGCCGGTCTGATCGGCGGGCGCATGGGGCTTGGCTGGCGGGTGTCTGCGGTGGAAGACTTCGGGGTGATCGGCAGCCTCGTGCAGCTCATGTGGGCGCGCGGTGAGTGGCCGCTTGAGCATCTGGTGCGCTTTGTGAGCTATCCGTTTTTGCACGGCAATTTCACACATATGATCTTTGCTGCGGCGATCATGCTGGCGCTCGGGAAATATGTCGGTGACAGGTTCCGCTGGTGGGCGGTATTGCTCGTGTTTTTTGCCGCGTCAATCGCGGGGGCGGTGGTTTGGGGGCTGGTCTGGACGGAGGCGGGCGTGCTCATCGGCGCCTATCCTGCGGCCTACGGCCTGATCGGCGCCTTCACATATATCCTCTGGCTCCAGCTGCGTGGTCTGGGCGCGCCACAGCTCAGAGCCTTCCAGCTCATCGGCTTTCTGATGGCGGTTCGGCTCGTGTTGGGGCTTCTGTTCGGCTCTGACGGGGTCTGGCTGGCCGAGTTTGTCGGCTTTGCCACAGGGTTCGGCCTGTCGTTTATTGTCAGCCCCGGCGGGTTTCAACGGCTGCGCGAGGCTATCCGCGGCGCAAGGCAGACCTGAATTCGGCCAGACGGAAGGCTCCAAAGAGCTGACCGAGGCCAAAATAGGCCAAACCGCTGATCACAACCAGCACAGCAAGCGCCACATAGCGCCAGCCTCCGGCAATAAAGAGCGGCGACAGCGCCAGATTGCTTGCCCATAAAACAGCGCCCATCGCTGCAGAACTCAAAGCGATGCGCCAGACCCTGCGTTTGAAACGCCCGTCAAGGCGCGTAACCTCGCCAAATTTTTGTGCGCCAAAGCCAAGCTGGGCAACCATGATCCAGGCCGCCAGCGTGGCCGCGACAGCCGGCGCAAGCCAGCCGATATAGGGCTTTAGGCCAAAGGCGAGCGCAAGATTGACGAGCATCGCAACCAGCGCATAGCGAAACGGGCTTTTGGTATCTTCTCGGGCAAAAAACAGCGGTTGCAGCGTCTTTTGCAGCACAAAAGCAGGCAAGCCGAGGCCATAAATGCTCACGGCAAGAGCCGTTGCGGCCGCGTCATCGCCCGAAAAGTTGCCCCGCTCAAACAGCACAGACACAAGCGGCAACGGGATCACCATAAGCGCCACCGCAGAGGGCAAGGTGAGCGCAAGCGACAGCTCGGTCGCGCGCGAATAGGCGTTCTGGGCGCCTGCGTCATCGCCCGCTTTGAGCCGGCGGGACAAATCGGGCAACAGCACGATCCCGACAGCAATGCCAACCACGCCCAAAGGAAGCTGATAGAGCCGGTCCGCCGCATACAGCCAGCTCACCGCTTTTTCATAATCCGAAGCGACCAACTGCCCGACAACAAGATTGATCTGCACAACGCCCATGGCCAGCGCAGCCGGCACCGCAATGCGCAGCAGCCTGCCCATTTCGGGGCTTGGGCGGGGCAGTTTTGGCACAATCCGTAGCCCCGCGCGGCGCGTGGCAACATAGACCAGCGCAAGCTGCACCATGCCCGCGACAGGAATACTCCAGACGAGCGCGAGCGCCACGGACCCGCCCTGATGGGCGGCAAACAACATGGCCGCGCTGAGAATAATATTGAGCAAGACAGGGGCCGCCGCCGCGGCCGCAAAGCGCCCGGTGGCATTCAGCACCCCGGAAAAAAGCGCCGCGAGCGAAATAAAGAAAATATAAGGAAAAACGATACGGCCAAACTCTGTTGCCATATCAAAGCGGGCATCTCCGGCAAACCCTTCGGCTGTGGCCCAGATCAGCGCCGGCATAAACACCAGCGCCACTCCGGTCAGCGCCAGCACCGCCAGACTGAGCCAGCTCAAGGCGGCAGAGGCAAACCCCTCGGGGTCGTTGCCGGCTTCGAGCTTTTTGGAAAACATCGGAACAAAAGCTGCGTTAAACGCCCCCTCGGCAAAGAAGCGGCGGAACATATTGGGCAGACGGAAGGCCACCACAAACGCATCCATCACGGCCCCCGGCCCGATATAGGAAGAAATCAGAATATCGCGCACAAACCCCATGATCCGGCTCATCAAGGTCCAGAAGCCGACGGTAAAGATACCAGAGACGAGGCGGATTTGTTTCATCAAACGGTCTTTTGTTGTTTGAGGCAGGTTTAGACGATTGCCGCGCAGCAAGGAAGCAAAGGTTTTGCGATCAGTGGCAGAAGCCGCCCCGCCAACGCGGTTCAGGCGCCTGTGAGGCCAGCCAAATGACAGACGCTCTCAGGCAAAAGCGCGTCCCTCCCTTAGGACTGCGCGCGCTCTGCCCCTTCGGTTATGGCGCTGCGCAGCTTGTTTTCCAGCGTTCTTTGCTTGCTTTCGGTATAGAATTTGAGACCGAACATATCTTTGACATAGAAGGTATCGACCACCTGTTCGCCGAAAGTCGCGATCACGGCGGAGGCGATGTAAACATTCGAGTTTGCCAGAGTGCGCGTGAGATCATGGAGCAGTCCGGGCCGGTCGCGGGTATCGACTTCGATGATCGTGTAGATTTCGGAGCCTTCGTTATCAAAGGTGATCGAGGTCGGCACACGGAAGGCGCGCTCGCGTTTCTTGAGCTTGTCACGGGTCTGGATGGCTTCGCCCGCAATCACCTCACCGGCAAATGTGCGCTCGATCATTTTGCGCAGGCGTGGCAGGCGCGAGGCCTCAAAGGGGCTGCCTTCGGTGTCCTGCACCCAGAAGGCGGCGGTGGCGTAACCGTCTTTTGAGGTAAAGGTGCGCGCATCTACGATATTGGCCCCCACAAGCGCGAGCGCACCACACATCCGGCTGAAAATCCCTGGATGATCGGCCATGACAAAACACACACGCGTCGCATCCCGATCATCATCAGGATGCAAATCAATTCGGATTTCACTGTCGCCTATGCCTTTGAGAAGATTGGCAAAGACGACATGAGCCGTGATGTGCAAGCCCTGCCAATAGGGCGGATAGTGGCGCGCTGTTTCGGCCTTGATGTCTTTTTTGGCCCAGCCGGCAAGCTCTGCGCGCAGCGCTTTTTTGGCTTCGGCGCCCCTGTTCTCGCGGTTGAGCGCTTCCATGCCTTCTTCAAGCGCATGACGTGTCTGGCGATAAAGCGCGCGGATCAGCGCGGCTTTCCAGTTGTTCCATGTGTCCGGGCCGACGCCGCGAATATCGCAGACCGTGAGCACAGTGAGCAGATCAAGCCGCTTCACAGTCTGCACGGCTTTGGCAAAGTCGCGCACGGTGCGCGGGTCGGCGATATCACGCTTCTGGGCCATATCCGACATCAGCAAATGATAGCGCACCAGCCATTCTACGGTGTCACAATCATTGCGGCCAAGCCCGAGACGTGGCGCAACCTTGCGCGCGATTTGGGCGCCCAAAACCGAATGATCCTGATCGCGCCCCTTGCCGATATCATGCAGCAGCATAGCGACCATCAACACTTTCCGGTCGACCCCGTCGCGCAGGATTTCTGTCGAGATCGGCAGTTCTTCTTCCAGCTCCAGGCGCTCGATGCGCGAGAAATTCGAAATCACCTGGATGGTATGCTCATCCACCGTGTAGGCATGATACATATTGAATTGCATCATCGCGACAATCGGCTCGAACTCGGGCAGAAAGGCCGCAAGCACGCCCAATTCGTTCATCCGCCTGAGGGCGCGTTCGGGGTTGCCGTGCTTGAGCAGCAGATCAAGAAAAATATTCTGGGCTTCGCGGTTGTCACGAAAGGTATCGTCAATCAGGCGCAGGTTTGCGGTGACAAGCCGCATGGCGTCAGGGTGGATCAACATCCCGGTGCGCAAGCCTTCTTCAAAAATGCGCAGCAGATTGAGCGGATCAGACAGAAACGCCGCCTCATCGAGAACAGCAAGGCGGCCATGGATCACCTGATAGCCGTCTTTGACCCGTGGCTTGCGCGAAAAAATCCGCTGCAACAACGGCTCCGGCTTGGCGTGGATCGCCTCGAGCTTTGTCAGGAAAATCCGCGTCAGATCGCCGACGCGGGTCGCATTGCGGAAATAATCCTGCATGAAATGCTCAACAGCGCGCCGCCCCGCGCGGTCTTCATATCCCATGCGCTCGGCCACCTCGACCTGAAGATCAAAGGTCAGCTGTTCGTTGGGGCGGTTTGTGACGAGATGAAGATGGCAGCGCACCGCCCAGAGAAAGGTTTCGGCTTTCTGGAAGCGGTCGTATTCTTCCGGACGAAACACCTTGAGGCGCACCAAATCCTCAATGGTTTCAACATGGTGAACGTATTTTGCGATCCAGTAAAGCGATTGTAGATCCCGCAGGCCGCCTTTGCCTTCTTTGACGTTCGGCTCCACAACATAGCGCTCGCCTTGCCGCTCGTGGCGTTCGTCGCGCTCGGCGAGTTTGGCGGTGACAAACTCGGTTTCACTGCCTTTGAAAAGATCCTCCTCAAGGCGTTTGGTGAGCTGTGCGGCAAGGGCCGCATCGCCGACGAGAAACCGCTGTTCCAGCAAGGCGGTCCGGATGGTAAAATCTTCGCCGCCAAGAGCGAGGCAGTCGGCAATGCTGCGGCTTGAGTGTCCGACCTTCAAGCGCAAATCCCAAAGGATATAGAGCATCGCCTCAATCACGTTTTTGGCGCGCGGCGTGATGCGTTTGGGCATGAGAAACAGAAGGTCAATATCTGACTGCGGTGCCATTTCTCCGCGTCCGTAGCCGCCGACAGCCAAGAGCGCGAGCGCTTCGTCTTCAGTCGTGCCGCTGAGGGGGTGCAGGATTTGTGACGCCAGAGCATAGGTGCAGCTGACGAGGCAGTCGGCCAGCCAGCAATAGGCCCGCCGCGTGGGCAGGGCCGAGAGCGGCGCTGCGCGAAAGGCCGTTTCGATCGCCGACATCCCTGCCTTGCGATAGGCAAGCAAGAGGGTGGCAGCCTGCTTGCGAAGATCGGCCTCATCGACAAAATCTTGCGCCACGCGCCCCAGATCGGCGGTCAGCCTCTGGGCATCAAGGATCTGTTCTGCCGGGCAGATCAGATCCTCATGTGTCGGGGGAAGGTGGATGCGGAGCGACAGTTCAGAACCCTACACCGCTGAAAGACCGTGGCGCCGGATCAATGATCACGGCTTTCTTGTCCTGCACTTGGGCAATCGCAAGGCCGCGCTCGTTGGTCCCGTCCGCGAAAAAGCGGAAAATCCCGTTGGCGCCCTGAAAGCCCGCCCCTTGCGTAATCGATGCTGCAGAGAGCGCATCCCGTTTGCCTGATTTGGCGAGGGCTCCAACTGCGGCAACGCCATCATAGGCCAGCGCGGCCAAAGGATGGGGCGGCTGGCCGTAGGCCTCGGAAAACCGGCTGTTGAACTGGGTGGACTTGGTCGGATCGGGCAGGGCAAACCAGCCGCCCTGAAGGCCGGACAGCTCCAGAGTTTGAGCCGGAATGTCCCAGCGAGACAGCCCGATAAACTGGGTGGTGGGCTGGCTAATCCCGACATCGGGGAGCATCTGGGCGTAAAACGGCAGGGCCGCATCAGATGTCGAGGTCATGAAAACAGCATTTGCACGGCTGGCCTCGGCTGCGGCCCTGATCTGTTGAACAGCGCTTGTCACGCCCTGTTGAGAGCGCTCATAGCCCACCGTTCCCGCAAGGGTTGCGCCAGAGCGGGCAATCGCCTGGGTGATCGCGGCTTTGCCGAGCTGCCCGCCGATTTCTTCGTCATGCACAACAAGAATACGGTCTTTTCCGCTCTGCTTGGCATAGTCGGTCAGGCGATTGGCGGTGTTTTGAAAGGTCGCACCGAGCAAAAAGAGATTGCCACCCGAAATGGTTGTGTTGTTGGAAAACGCGAGAACATTGACGCCGCTCGCGGCCACAGCGGTCGCTGCGGCATTGGCCGCCTCGGCGCGCAACGGCCCGAGGATCACTTGTGCGCCATCCGCAACAGCCTGTTTGGCCGCCGTCTGGGCACGCGGGATCTCGCCAGCAGTCGCATAGACCCGCAAGTCAACCTCGACCCCCTGAAGATCGGCCACAGCCAGACGCGCCGCATTTTCCAAAGCATCAGAAATGATGTTATCGCCGTCAATAGCGCTGCCTCGCGGCAAGAGCAGGGCAACTTTGACAGGCGCGCCCGCCTTCAGGCTCCCGCCCGAAGCGTCAAAGCTCATAGGTTGGCACGCCGCGAGCCAAATCAGCCCAAGCATGGCAAAGACTTTAGGGAAAGGCTTGCGAATAACATTCAAAACAGCAAACATGGATAACTTCTTTCTCCGTGAGCTTTGGGTCTTGATGGCAAAATACTGCCTGCCCGAGCTTATTGGTTCAAAGGGATAATAAACGTTGAGACGTGAGGGTCTAGAGGTGAATCATAAAGAAATCGTTCTGGAGCCGATGCTCTATCTTGTGGCAACGCCGCTTGGCACGGCGCGCGATATCACGCTGCGCACGCTCGATGTGCTTGCCAGCGCCGATATTCTGGCGGCAGAAGATACGCGGACCCTCAAAAAGCTCATGGAAATCCACGGGATAGCTCTGGGTGAGCGGCCCGTCATTGCCTATCATGATCACAATGGCGAGCGGGCACGCCCCCGCATCCTGAAGGCTTTGGCCGCGGGGCAGTCTGTGGCCTACGCCTCCGAAGCCGGCACGCCGATGATTGCGGATCCGGGGTATCATCTGGTGCGCGAGGTTCAGGGCGCGGGCTTTGGGGTGACGTCCTTGCCCGGGCCGTCGGCTGTGATTACGGCGCTCACTTTGGGGGGCTTGCCCACCGATGTTTTCACCTTTGCGGGCTTTTTGCCAAGCACGAAGTCGGCGCGTCGCAAAGTGCTGAAAAGCTTTGAAGCGGCTCAAGGCACATTGGTGTTTTACGAATCTCCCAAGCGGATCGCGGCCATGATCAAGGATGCGGCCGAGGTTCTGGGGGGGGCGCGCGAGGCGCGGATCTGTCGCGAACTGACAAAGAAATTCGAGGAGGTGATCGGCGGCACATTGGCAAGCCTTTCAGACGGGCTGACCGAGCGCAGCCTCAAAGGGGAGATTGTGGTTCTGATCGGCAAGGGCACAGCCCAGCCGCTCAGCCGGGAAACGCTGGTGGCAGAGCTTGAAAGCTTGATGGAAGACATGAGCCTGCGCGACGCCGCCGACCGGCTGGCCGAAGACACCGGCGTCAAGCGCCGCGAGATTTATCAAATCGGTCTGGAGCTGCAAAAGTCTTAACCGGTTGTTAGGGAGACTGTGGTTGTCTGAGGTATGGCCACAAAGCTTCTCTCCAAAGCGTCGCAAGGCGCACACCATCGCGGATCCACCGCGTATCATGCGGGCCTTGCCGCCGAGGCGATTGCCCGGCGCCACTATGCGCAGGCCGGATATCGCCTTCTGGAAGAGCGCTGGCGCGGCGCTGCCGGCGAGATTGATCTGATTTTTTCCAAAAACGGCGAAACCGTCTTTGTCGAGGTCAAGCGGGCGCGTGATTTTGCGCAGGCTGTGGAGCGGCTCGGCCCGGCTCAGATGGAGCGGATCACTGTTGCCGCCGAAGAATACGCCGCCCGGCTGGCCGAGGGCCGGCTCAGCCCGATGCGCATTGATGTCGCCCTCGTAAACGGCACGGGCGCGTGCCATGTGATCAAAAACGCTTTTGGCGCGTGAGCCATTGAACACCGCCGCGATCTCGGCCATTTATAGCGCAACCCATACAACGAGGCTGCGCTATGAAAATTGCTTTCCAGATGGACCCGATCGGGCCGATCAATATCAACGCGGATAGCACCTTCCGTATCGCCGAAGAGGCGCAGGCGCGCGGTCATGAGTTGTTTTATTACACGCCCGAGCGGCTGAGCTATCGGGAAGGGCGCGTTCTCGCGCGCGGCTGGCCTCTGACGGTCCAGCGCGTCCAAGGCGATCACTTCGCCCTCGGCGCAGAAACCGAGGTTGACCTCTCTACATTTGATGTCGTTTGGCTGCGCCAGGACCCGCCGTTTGATATGTTTTACATCACAACAACCCATCTCTTGGACCGGATTCATCCGGACACCCTCGTGGTCAATGATCCGTTCTGGGTCCGCAACTATCCCGAAAAGCTCCTCGTGCTGGATTTCCCCGATCTGACGCCTCCCACCATGATCGCGCGGGATCTGGACGATCTGAAAGCCTTCAAAGCCGCGCATAAAGACGTGATCCTCAAGCCGCTTTACGGCAATGGCGGCGCCGGGGTTTTCCGCCTCACGCCCGAGGACAGAAACCTCGCCTCCCTGCATGAGCTTTTTGCAGCCAATAGCCGTGAGCCTCTGATTATGCAGAAGTTTTTGCCGGATGTCTCCAATGGGGACAAGCGGGTTATTCTGGTTGATGGCCTGCCTGTCGGCGCGATCAACCGCGTTCCCGCCGCGGGCGAAACCCGGTCCAATATGCACGTCGGGGGGCGGCCTGAGAAAGTCGGGCTGACAGAGCGTGATCTTGAGATTTGCGCCCGCATCGGCCCGCTTTTGAAAGAGAAAGGCCAGATTTTTGTGGGCATTGATGTGATCGGCGATTATCTCACCGAAATCAATGTGACCTCGCCCACCGGAATTCAGGAGCTTGAGCGATTTGACGGGGTGAATATTGCTGAAAAGATATGGTGCGCCATAGAAGAGCGGCGCACCGGCTCAGCCGCCTGAGGCCCCCACGCGAAAGCTCACCGCTTCGGCAATATGAGGCTTTCTCACGTCAAGGCTTTCGTCAAGATCGGCAATCGTGCGCGCGACCCGTAAAATACGGTGATAGCCGCGCGCCGTCAGGCCAAACCGTTCGGCTGCCTTAAGCAAAAAGTCGCGCCCCTCCGCATCGGGCGCGGCGATGGCCTCCAACATCTCGCCCTCCGCATCCGCATTCAGAGAGAGGCTGTCTTGATCGCGAAACCGTGCGCTCTGCACGGCACGCGCGCGCGCCACATTGCGCGCCACATCCGCCGAGCTTGCGCCGCTTGCAGGCAAATCCAGGTCGCCCAGCGAGACCGGCGGCACGTCAAGGCGGATGTCAAAGCGGTCCATCAGCGGGCCGGAGATGCGGCCCAGATAGTCCTCACCACAGATCGGCACACGCGCACAGGCGCGGGCCGGATCAAAGAGATATCCGCATTTGCAAGGGTTTGCCGCCGCAATCAGCAAGAAGCGGCAGGGATAGCGAACATGGGCATTGGCGCGGCTCACCACGACCTCGCCGGTCTCGATCGGCTGGCGCAGGGTCTCAAGAACGGCGCGCGGAAACTCCGGAAACTCGTCCATGAACAAAACGCCGTTGTGCGCGAGGCTGATCTCCCCCGGCTTGGCGCTGCGCCCGCCTCCGACGATCGCGGCCATAGAGGCTGTGTGATGGGGTTCGCGAAAGGGGCGACGCCGCGAAATGCCGCCTTCTTCAATCAGCCCGGACAGAGAGTGAATCATCGAGGTTTCGAGGGCTTCTGCGGCGCTGAGCGGGGGCAAGATCGAGGGCATTCGCGCCGCGAGCATCGATTTGCCCGACCCCGGCGTGCCGATCATGATCATATGGTGACGCCCAGCCGCGGCGATTTCGAGCGCGCGTTTGGCCCGTTCCTGCCCTTTGACATCGCGCAGATCCCGCCCGCCCGTTTCCGCGCGCACCTCGCCGGCCTGCGCGGGCGGCAATGGCATCTGGCCGGTCAAATGCTGGATCGTATGCAACAGCGAGGCCGGAGCAATCACCTGCGCTGCATCGACCCATGCCGCCTCGGCGCCCGAAGCTTGCGGGCAGATCAGGCTGCGGCCGTGCTCGGCGGCGGCAAGGGCCGCAGGCAATGCCCCGATCACAGGCACAAGCGCGCCATCAAGCGAAAGCTCCCCCAGTGAGGTGATGCCTTCAACCGCATCATTGGCCAGTATCCCGAGAGCGGCAAGAAGCGCCAGAGCAATCGGAAGATCAAAATGGCTGCCCTCTTTGGGCAAATCCGCAGGAGAGAGATTGATGGTCAGGCGTTTTGAGGGCAAGGCAATCGAAAGCGCACTGAGCGCCGCGCGCACCCGGTCGCGGGCTTCGGAGACGGCTTTGTCGGGCAAGCCAACGATCGAAAAAGCAGGCAAACCGGGCGTCACCGCGCATTGCACTTCGACAGTGCGCGCCTCCACCCCCTCAAATGCAACAGTATATGTGCGCGAAACCATTTTACTCTTCCCAGCTTGGTTAACGCATAGGCAGGGGACATTTAAAAAGGGTTAACGCCTGCGCCAAATCCGGCATCACGGCGCAGATATGGGCCAATCGCGCTTTTCAAGCGGCTGCGGGTAGGGAAAGGGCTGATAAGTGACAAGAATGCCCTCGGCGCGCCAGAGCCGAAAGGCGGGGTCTGTGAGAGTTGTGTGCATATAGGCGGCCACATCGCTGTTCACAGGCAGCCCAAACCCCGCAATCCGCGCCATAAGCGGCGCGAAAAAAGCATCAGCAATCGAATAATCCCCGAAAAGCCAGGGGCCGTCTGTCGCCATAGTCTTGGCATGAGAAACCAATAGCTCCAGCCGCGCGAGGTCTTTCAAGACCGCCTCGGAGGGCTGGAAGCCAACCCATTGGTGATACAGCTGCATCGGGCATTCGCCGCGCATGGCCTGAAAACCGGCGTGCATTTCGGCCACCATCGACCTTGCCAGCGCGCGGGCCTTGGGCGCCTCTGGCCACAGCCCGGCGTCGGGGTGGCGCGTGGCAAGCTCTTCGGCGATTGCCATGCTGTCAAAGAGCACCGCCCCGTCTTCACAGACCAGCACAGGAACAGTCCGCGCGGGGGCGAGGGGCGCAAGATCGGCCGCCAGCGTGCCCGCATAAAGCCCGACAAGATGGGCGCGGTATGGCAGCCCGAAATGCTCAAGCAGGAGCCAGCCCCGCAAGGACCAGCTCGAAAAGGCTTTGTCACCGATATATAAATCATAGCTCATCGCCTCTCTTTAGGGCCTGTGTCGGGCGCAAAACAAGAGGCAGATTGCAAAGAGCACTGTTGCGTCGCTTGAAAGCGCCAGACCACAACCCTGACCACAGCCCTGACCACAGTGAGCCATTGAGTTTGCCCGCCGCTCGGCTTAACTCTGTTAAGACCGAATAAACTGCGGAGGCCGCTATGCTGGCTGGCAAAAAACTATTGCTCATCATCGGCGGCGGCATCGCGGCGTATAAATGTCTCGATCTGATCCGCCGTCTGAAAGAGCGTGGCGCAAGCGTGACCCCTGTTCTGACGCCGGCGGCAAAAGAATTTGTCACGCCCCTGTCGGTTGCGGCTCTGGCCGGAGAGAAAGTATACACCGATCTCTTTGATCTGACCGATGAGGCCGAAATGGGCCATATCCAGTTGAGCCGTGTCGCCGATCTGGTGCTTGTTGCGCCCGCCACGGCAAATCTGATGGCAAAAATGGCCGGGGGTCATGCCAATGATCTGGCAACAACGCTGCTTATGGCGACAGACACGCCTGTGATGATCGCCCCGGCGATGAATCTGCGGATGTGGGAGCATCCCGCCACACAACGCAATCTCGCCACGCTGCAAGGCGATGGTATCAAAGTGGTTGGGCCGAATGCGGGCGATATGGCCTGCGGCGAATACGGCGACGGGCGTATGTCAGAGCCGCTCGAAATTGTCGCGGCGCTCGAGGCCGCGCTCGCCGACGGGCCGCTCAAGGGCAGGCGTGTGCTTGTCACATCCGGGCCAACGCACGAGCCGATTGATCCTGTGCGCTATATTGCCAACCGCTCCTCGGGGGCGCAGGGCACAGCCATTGCCGCGGCGCTGGCGCGGCTCGGGGCCGAGGTTGTCTTTGTGACAGGGCCGGCGGATGTGCCACCGCCTGAAGGGGTGAAGGTGATCAAGGTGCAAAGCGCCGAGGACATGAGAGCCGCCGTGCTTGATGCGCTTCCGGTTGATGCGGGTGTTTTTGCCGCTGCGGTCGCTGACTGGCGTGTGAAACGTGAAAGCCACTCCAAGATCAAGAAACAGGCAGGGGAGCTGCCTGTGCTCGAATTCGCCGAAAACCCCGATATTCTGGCCGAAGTCAGCCGGATGACGACAGGCAGACCCAAGCTGGTTATCGGATTTGCCGCCGAGACAGATGATGTGGTCGCCAATGCCACGGCCAAACGCAAACGCAAGGGCTGTGACTGGATCGTCGCCAATGATGTCAGCCCTTCAACAGGGATTATGGGCGGCACGGAAAATGCCGTTCATCTGATCACCGAGACAAGCGCGCAAGACTGGCCGAGGATGAGCAAACGCGAGGTCGGCCACAAGCTCGCCGAGCAGATCGCGGCAGCGCTGGCCTGAGGGGCCTAAGGCAGAGAGATGTCAAGCAATACAAAGGGGGCGTTGTGGTCACTGTAAAATTCACATGGGATGAGGCCGCCGACCGCGCCTTGGGCCTGCCTGCTTACGAAAGCGCAGGTGCGGCAGGGGCCGATCTGCGCGCCAATTTTGCCGACCGTGGCGCGCTTCTGCTCAAGCCGGGCGCTTGGGCGCTGGTGCCCACAGGGCTGAGGCTTGAGATTCCGCATGGCTATGAGGTGCAGCTTCGGCCACGCTCCGGGCTGGCGTTGAAACATGGTGTCACCCTGCCCAACAGCCCCGGCACAATAGATGCCGACTATCGCGGGCCGCTCGGCGTGATTGTGATGAACGCGGGCAAGGCGCCATTCACCGTCCATCACGGGGAGCGCATTGCGCAGATGGTCGTTGCGCCTGTCGTTCAGGCAGAATTTGAGCTGGTGGAGGCGCTGTCAGAGACCGCGCGCGGCACCGGTGGCTTTGGCTCAACGGGGCAAAGCTGATGGCCTTGGCAGTCTTTGGGCTTTGTCTGACGATCTGGGCTTTGGGCCGCAGCTTGCGCTGGTCCAAGGCAAGGGTCTGGGGGCTGATCTCTGTGGTCTATCTCGTCGCATTGGCCGCGCAATTTGCCCACCCCGAAGGAACTCCGGCCCCCTGGGCCATCCTTGGGGGGCTGGCTGTGATCGTCTGGGGCTACGGGGTCGGGCTGTCGCGTCTGAAAGCGCGGGCGGCGCCGCAGGCCGCGCCCGCGCCACAAGGCACTTTCGGCGCAACAGAGCTTGAGCGCTATGCCCGCCACATTGTCCTGCGAGAACTGGGCGGGCCGGGCCAGAAAAAGCTCAAAAATGCGAAAGTTCTGGTGATTGGAGCGGGCGGGCTTGGGTCTCCTGTGTTGATGTATCTTGCGGCGGCCGGGGTTGGCACGATCGGGGTGATTGATGACGATCTGGTCGATCACAGCAATCTCCAACGCCAGGTTATTCACCGTGATGATGCGATCGGAACCCCGAAGGTGCACTCCGCAGCCGAGGCGATGCGGGCGCTCAACCCCTATGTTCATCTGCGCCCTTACCAGCGCCGCCTGACGGGCACACTCGCGGCAGAGCTGTTTGCCGAATATGATGTGATCATCGACGGGACCGACAATTTCGCGACCCGCTATCTGAGCAATGCGGCGGCTGTGGCGCTGAAAAAACCGCTCGTCTCGGGCGCTCTGGCGCAATGGGAGGGGCAGCTTTCGGTGTTTGACCCTGCGCGCGGCGGTCCCTGCTATCAATGTATTTTCCCCCAAGCCCCCGCCGAGGGGCTTGCGCCGTCCTGTTCTGAAGCGGGGGTCGTTGCGCCCTTGCCGGGGATCATCGGCAGTATGATGGCACTGGAGACTGTGAAGCTGATCACCGGAGCGGGCCATATCTTGCGCGGCGAAATGCTGATCTATGACGGGCTTTATGGCGAAAGCCGCAAAATCAAACTCGCCCCGCGCGACGGCTGCCTGCTCTGTCAGCCTCTGAAGGGTCCGACAAAGGAAACACCATGACGAATCCCCTCTTGGCCGACTGGGCCACCCCCTTTCAGATCGCGCCGTTTTCTCAGATCTCGGACAGTGACTTTGCGCCTGCTCTGGAGGACGCCCTTGCCGCGCACGACGCAGAAATTGCGGCGATTGCGCAGGATGTCTCGCCGGTCTGCTTTGACAGCGTGATCGGGGCGCTTGAGGCGGCGGGCGGGGCGCTTGAAAAGGTTCTTTCGGTGTTCTTTACCGTGGCGGGGGCCGACAGCACCCCTGCGCGCGAGGCCTTGCAGCGCGCGTTTTCGCCCAAACTGGCCGCTCATTTTTCGCGCATCACCGCCAATAAGGCCCTGTTTGCAAGGATCGAGACCCTATGGGCAGAGCAGGACAGGCTAGATCTGACCGATGAGCAAGCCCGCGTTCTGATGCTCACACGCCGCAGCTTCCTGCGGGCCGGTGCCGCGCTTTGTGGCGCGCAAGACACACGAATGGCCGAGATCAAATCGCGCCTCGCCGCGCTTGGCACAAGTTTTACGCAAAACCTTCTGGCTGACGAGCGCAGCTGGTTTATGGCCCTTGGCGAGGATGACCTTGATGGCTTGCCGCAGTTTGTCATCGACACCGCCCGCGCTGCGGGCGTAGAGGCGGGGGCCGATGGGCCGGTTGTCACGCTCTCGCGGTCGCTGATTGTTCCGTTTTTGCAGTTTTCCGCCCGCCGGGACTTGCGCCAGAAAGCCTTTGAGGCTTGGGCCGCACGCGGCGCCAATGGTGGTGCAACAGACAATCGCGCAATCTGCGCCGAAATCCTTGCCCTGCGCCAAGAGCGCGCGGCCCTTCTGGGCTACGGGAGCTTTGCCGAATACAAGCTTGAAACCGAAATGGCCAAAACGCCCGCTGCTGTGCGCGCGCTTTTGATGGAGGTCTGGGCGCCGGCCAAAGACCGGGCCATCGCCGACGCCGCGGTGCTGAGGAACATGATGCACGCCGACGGGATCAATGGCGATTTGGCCGCTTGGGACTGGCGCTATTATGCGGCCAAGCGCCGTGTGGCCGAGCATGATCTTGATGAGGCTGATGTGAAGCCCTATTTCCAACTCGAGCGTATGATCGAGGCAAGTTTTGCCTGTGCCAACCGCCTGTTCGGACTGGAGTTTGCGCCACTTGACGTGCCGCTATACCACCCCGATTGCCGCGCTTGGGAGGTCACGCGGGCGGGGCGGCACATCGCGGTCTTTATCGGCGATTATTTTGCCCGTGGCTCAAAACGCTCGGGCGCCTGGTGCTCGGCGATGCGCGCTCAGGCGAAATATCCCGAGGCGCAAACGCCTGTCGTGATCAATGTGTGCAACTTTGCCAAAGGAACACCCGCGCTGCTCAGCTATGATGATGCGCGCACGCTGTTTCATGAATTCGGTCATGCGCTGCACCAGATGCTGTCTGATGTGACCTATGAGAGTATTTCGGGAACCTCTGTGGCGCGTGATTTTGTAGAGCTTCCGAGCCAGCTCTATGAACATTGGCTGGAGGTGCCACGGGTGCTGGCCGAATTTGCGACCCATTATGAAACGGGCGAGGCCATGCCCGAGGCGCTGCTGGAGAAGGTTCTCGGGGCGGCGACATTTGATATGGGGTTCCAGACGGTTGAATATCTTGCCTCGGCGCTGGTGGATCTGGACTTTCACATCGGGGCGGCGCCGGCGGACCCGATGGCACGGCAAGCCGAGGTGCTGCGCGAGATCGGGATGCCCGAGGCGATTGTCATGCGCCATGCCACGCCGCAATTTGCGCACGTCTTTGCGGGGGATGGATATGCCTGCGGATATTACTCCTATATGTGGTCGGAAGTTATGGATGCGGATGCCTTTGAAGCGTTTGAAGAGGCGGGGGATCCGTTTGATGCACCGCTGGCGGCCTCTCTGGAGCGCCATATTCTCTCGGCCGGGGGATCACGGGACGCCGCCGAGCTATATGGTGCCTTCCGCGGCCGGATGCCCGGTGCGCAAGCGCTGTTGAAGGGGCGCGGGCTTCTGGCCTGATGTCGAATGGCCCTTCGGGCCATCCGACCGGCAGGGGGCGCTGCCCCCTGGGTTCAAAAGTCTGACGCCTTTTGAACCTGACCCCCGGGATATTTCTGGAAAGAAAAAGACGCGCAGGGGGCTAAAGACGCGCAAAGGGCTAGAGTGTCTGATCGTAGTCGCCGACCGAAGGCTCTGTCCGGATGACGGCGTCCATATCGGCGAAAATGGCGCGCATTTCGGCCTCCGAGACGGCGCTTTCACAGACCACAACAAGATTGGGCGTGTTGGAGCTGGCGCGCACAAGGCCCCATGATCCATTGTCCAGAATGACCCGCGCGCCATTGACGGTGACCACCTCTTTGATGGCGCGGCCGGCAAAGCTTTCGCCAGCCTTGGCCTTGGCGACAAGTGTGTCGACCAGCCGCCCAAGGACATCGTATTTTTCCTGATCGGCGCAATAGGGCGACATGGTCGGTGTGGCCCAGGTCTGTGGCAGGGCGCGGCGCAGGTCCGACATTTTCAGGCTCGGGTTGCGGTCCATCAGCTTACAGATTTCAACGGCGACCCGCAGGCCGCAATCATAGCCACGGCCCACAGGTTCGGCGAGAAAGTAGTGCCCCGATTTCTCAAAGCCCGCCAGCGCGCCAAGTTCCTTGACGCGGCGTTTCATATGGCTGTGGCCGGTTTTCCAGTAATCGGCCTGCGCCCCATGGGCGATCAGCTCCGGATCCGAGGCAAAGAGGCCGGTTGATTTCACATCGGCCACAAAGGTGCTGCCCGGGTAGATTTTGCTCAGGTCTCGCGCCATGATCACCCCGACCTTATCGGCAAAAATCTCTTCGCCCTCGTCGTCCACCACCCCGCAGCGATCGCCGTCGCCGTCAAAGCCGAGCGCAAAATCGGCGCCGCTCCGGGTGACTGTGGCGCTCATGTCATGGAGCATTTCCATAGCTTCCGGGTTCGGGTTGTAATGCGGGAAGCTGTAATCGAGCGCGGTATGGGAGGGCACAACCTCAACCCCGATCCGCTTGAACACCTCCGGCGCAAAGGCCGCCGCTGTGCCATTGCCTGTGGCGCAGACCACGCGCAGTTTACGCGTCATTTTGAAGTCTCCCACCAGATCGTCGATATAGGCCTCGCGCACCCCGTCAACAAATTCGTAAGCCCCGCCGGAGCGGGGGCGGCCGCGCCCCTCAAGCACAATGGCGCGCAGCTCGTCCATTTCCTCCGGCCCATGGGTGAGCGGACGCTCAAAGCCCATTTTGACACCGGTCCAGCCGTTCGGATTGTGGCTGGCTGTGACCATGGCAACCGCGGGGGCATTCAAGTGAAACTGGCTGAAATAGGCCATCGGCGAGACGGCGGGGCCGATATCCTTGACATGGATGCCGGCCTGGATCAGGCCAAGCATCAGCGCGTTCTTGATGGACAGGGAATAGTCGCGATAGTCGTTTCCAACGGCAATCACAGGTTCGATCCCTCTGGCGTGCATCTGGGTTCCGAGGCCCAGCCCCAAAGCTGTTATGCCGGGCAGGTTGATGTCGTCGGGATATTTCCAGCGCGCGTCATATTCCCTGAAGCCTGTCGGGGCGATCATCGGATCGCGCAGAAAAGACCATGTATTCGGTGTGCAGGTGGTTTTGGGCAGCATAAAGGCTCTCGTTCGGCTAAAGGAAAAAATCTGTGGCGCAGGCCAGGCCCATCGCCACAGAGACTAGTTTGAAACTTGTTCTCGCAAGATCGAGCTTGTCAGAGACACCATAAGGTATACCCCTGAAAAAATCAGGAAGGCCAGAACAGTGTTTTCAAATTTGCGCGGATAGCTCGGGGCATCGGAGGCAATCGGGCGCACCGGCACGGTCAGATACCGAACCTGCCGGCCAGCCTCGAGGGCAGCTTGCTTCTCGCCTTGCAGCGCAGACTGCAGGAAAGCATCCGCTGTGGCAAGGTCGGCCCGGGCGAGTTCTATTTCGGTGGATTGCTGCACGAGCGACAGCCCGGAGCTGTCTGCCTCAATCATGCGCGCATTGAGACCGGTCAAGACATCCTGAAGGCGGCGCACATCCCCCCGTGCGCCGTCAACTTTGGCCTGATTGGGGCGCGGGTTGTCGAGCAGGGCCTGAAGCGCGAGCTTCTTTTCAAGGAGCTGTTGATCATAGGTGGTGATCTGGGTGCGCAGGGCGGCAAGCTGCTCTGTTGGATCAGCAGAATAGACTTCTTGCAGCCGGATCAGATTTTCCTGCGCGCTGCGGCGCTCTGTTTTGGCGCGCTCAAGATTGCGCCGCGCGTCTTCCATGGCATCATTGCGGATGTTTTGCGAAAGCTCATCAACCCGTTCTTCGGCATAAGAAATCAACGCCTTGGAGAAGTCTGTGGCAACCACAGGATCGGCCGCAATCACCTCCATTTTGACAACACCCTCGGTCGGATCATAGCCGATTTTGATGTTCTTTTTATAGACTTTATGGGCCGCTTCATTGGTTGCCTTGGGGTCGAGCCTCTGAATGGCGTCAATCTGGGGCTGGGCAAAGTGGCGCTTATAGCCGAGCGCTTCGTCAAGCCGGATCATGGCGTCTTTGGACGTCAGATAGGACTGAACGGCGATGCTCTCTTGGGAGTTGGCAAGCTGTGAGGGGATCAAGCCGCTCAACGGCCCTCCCGAGCCGCCATCTGCGGATTGGATCAGAAACTCCGATTTGGTCGAATACATCGGTGTGGCAATGGCATAATAATACCAGCCCGCCAAAATCGTCGGCAAAAAGACAAAGGCCGAGAGCCGGGCCAGCAAAAGCAGAAGCCGCTTGCGACGGCGGCTGGCAATATCGCGCTGAATGCCGGTGATTTCCAGAGCGCGGCGGTCAGCAGAATAAACCTCGGTCTGGGGCAGCTGAGAGGCGGCCGGCTTGATGGTTTGGGGCAGCTGGATCTTTCCCATACCGGGCAGAACCGTGCCGGTCTGCTCCCCGGAGGACGCGCGCTCACCGTCTTTGCCGGGCACAACAAGGTCAAGCGTATTGGAGGACTGGAACGGATCAATCCCCTTCAGGCGCAGCTGGCGCACCGCGTCAAAGTCAGAAATCGGGGCCAGCCCGTGTTTTTGGGCCATGCGCCGCGCCATGCGCAGCTGTCGCCCGGTGAGGCCTTCGCGGCGGATCGCGTCAATATCGGTTTCGGCCTTGACCTCGCGTGCAGAGTCAACGGCCCCGGCCCGCGCGGCGGCGGGTTGCTCTGGCGGCTTGGGCGGGTCTTGCGCGCTCTGTGGCGCTGGGCGCGCCTGATCCGCCGCCTGCGTGGCCTCTTGTGCCGCTGAGGGGCGGG
>JAHBAM020000199.1 GCA_018500125.2 Roseobacter sp.
CCGATAGCTCGGCCTTAGGGGTATAGCTCAGTTGGTAGAGCGACGGTCTCCAAAACCGTAGGCCCACAGTTCGAGTCTGTGTGCCCCTGCCATTTTCCTGTGATGACTTGTCATTGAGCGGATCACAGCCCAGTCTGGCAACGGGCTGGCTGACTGGCTCGGTCGGCGCATGAGGTGAGGAGATATCCTTGGTATGAGGCTATTTGAACGCATTCTAGGCGCGCGTTTTGAGGCGCTTGCGCCCGAGGTTCAGGCGCTGCACCGTCACGCTGGCATCCGGCAGGGCGAGATCACCTTGCGCGCCTCTCCTGTTATGCAGCTTTTCGGCTTTCCGCCGCCGTGCACGGATGCGCCGCTCTGGTTTGGCACCCGCGAAGAGGAGAATGTCGCGATCTGGCGGCGTCAGATCAAGGATCGTGAGCTGCGATCGGAGCTTTGGCAGGCGGGCGAACTGGTTGTGGGGCGTATGGGCCTTGTGACGGTCACATCCGAGCTTGTGATTGAGGCTGGGGTGCTCAGCCAAGTGCCAAAGGCGCTCCGGTTTGCGGATATACCTCTGCCGCGTGTGCTTTGGCCGCGCATCACGGCGCGCGAATGGGGCGCAGGCGGCAAGTATCACTTCAAGATAGAGCTGCGCGCCCCTCTGGTTGATTTTGTCTTGCTGGCCTATGAGGGCTGGCTTGCGCCTTAGACGGGGTTGCGCCTTTGCGTCATGTTTTGGCTTGACCCGGCGGGATCAGAAGATGCGGGGCCTCAGGCCCGACTGGAACCAGCTCACAAAGCTATAAATCGAATAGACGGGCAGCCCTGTGGCTTTAGCAACGGCGGCGGCATAGGGCGGCATATTGGTGCATTCCAGAACAAGCGCCCCGATGTCGGGGTGACGCTGGCAAAGCTCTTGCGCGGCGGTTCTGATTTCGACTTGGGCGGCGGCGGTATCAAGCTCGGGGCTGTTGCCAAGAATGGCGGTGCTAAACAGGCTGCCGTCTGTGCCGATGACGGGCGTGTCTATTGGGGCGCCTGCGGCGAGGAGATGGGCTGTGCTCAGGCTGTTGCGCGAGATGGTGATGACGCCGGCCCGTTTTGCGGGCGGCAGGAGTGCATTGATCAGAGGAATTTGCATCAGCGCAGAGGTTGCGACGGGCACGGCGAGGCTCGATTTCAGATCGTCTTGCAGAAGGGAGAGAAACCCGCAAGTTGTTGTGATTCCTTGCACCCCTTCGCGGATCAGCTCCTGAGCGGCGGCAACGAAAGCGCCGAGCAGTTCGCGCGGGTCGCCCTGCACAATGGCCTCCGGAGTTGCGCCATCGACTGTTTTGTAGCGCACAGGAAAGGGCCATGTGTCTTTGTTGCCGATATCGCCAAGGACCCGTGGGAAGCGGGTATCGAGCAACAGAATGCCAACGCCGGGTGTGGTTGGGGTGCGCATGGGGGCCTCAGGTCTGATAGGGCTCAAGCTCTTGCAGGAGCAATTTCAAAAACGCTTTCGCTGTCTGGGACAGCGGACGGGTGGAGGAGGTAATCACGGCCATATCCATTAGAATAACCGGCTCAAAGGGGCGCGAGACAAAGCGGGGGTCATGATCATGTTCGAGCACGAAAGGGTCAAGCAGGGAAATGCCCATCCCTTCTTTGACAAAGCTCAACAGGTTTTTGAACAGATGCGAGTGCACCCGCGTGCGCAGCGGTAAGCCCGCAGTGTTGAAGACCTCGCGCAGGCGGCGCTGGGTCATGTGGTCTGGTCCCATCGCGATGAACGGCTCATTGGCAATCAGCTCGGGCGTGAGCACATCATGACGGGTCAGCGGGTTGTCCCGATGAAGGGCGAGGCGGGTTTGGACCGTCAAGGGATAGACGGTGAGCGTGTCATAGAGCAGGGGCATTTCGCAAATCCCGACTTCAAAGAGGCCCGATGTCACCCACTCCTGTATTTTGGCCGAATATTGCGACTGGAAGGAAATGTTCATATTCGGACGTTTGGCGGCAAACTTGGCGATCACGCTGGGCACAAACCCGAAGGACATGGAGTGCTGGGACGCAACTTGGAGCTGGCCGGCCTGTTTGTTTTGCAGATCAACCACCGTCTGGGTGACGTGATCAAGGCCGCGTACGACTGTGTCGATTTCGCGGTGCAGCATTGCGGCTTCCGGGGTGGCGATCAGGCGCCCGTTGACGCGTTCAAACAGCGGCAGCTTTGTTTGACGCTCAAGCTGGGACAGCAGATTGGACACGCCCGGCTGGGAAATGCCGAGCGCCTCGGCCGCGCCTGTGACGGTTCCGCTTTCGACGACGGCATGGAAGGCCTGAAGCTGTCTGAATTTGAGGCGCATGGCCTGTCGGTATCACAAAAAATGATCCTTAAGCTAGTAAATTGTATTTGAAATGATGATCTGGCCACGCAAGACTGCTTGGATATGAATACACGCGAGCGGGGAGCGCTGAATGGCGTCGGAGCATATTGTCATCGTGGGTGCGGGGATCGTCGGAGCAGCGACGGCGATATGGCTGCGCCGGGCGGGCAAGGATGTGACGCTGATTGACAAAGGCGAGCCGGGCATGGGGGCGTCTTATGGCAATGGCTGTATTCTGGCCAGCTCCTCTGTTGTGCCGGTGACGGGGCCGGGGCTGGTGCGCAAAGCGCCGCTCTATCTCGCGGACCCGACCTTTCCCTTGTTTTTCCGCTGGAGCTATTTGCCCAAGCTGGTGCCATGGCTCGTGCGCTATATGAGCCATGCAAATGCCGGCGACACGCGGCGGATCAGCCAGGGGCTGACCACTATTGTGGGCGACAGTCTGGAGCAGCATCAGGCGCTGACATATGGGACAGATGCGGCGAAATGGGTGTGCGAGTCTGACTATTCCTTTGTTTACAAGGACCGTGCCGCCTTTGATGCGGATGCGTTTGGCTGGAGCTTGCGCGCCGAGGCGGGCTTTGTGCCCGAGCTTGTGCAGGGTGGCGAAGTTTTTGAGCGCGAGCCGATTCTCGGCCCGTCGGCGGGGCTTCTGGCTGTGATGAAAAATCACGGATTTATCCTCAATCCGGGGGATTATGTAAAAGATCTTGTGGGGCTGCTGGAGCAGCTTGGCGGGCGTTTTGTGCGCGCAGAAGTCAAGGATTTTGACATCAGCGGCGGCGCGATTTCGGCTGTTGAGACGACCGAGGGGCGCTTTGCCTGTGACAAGGCTGTGATCGCCTCGGGGGTTTGGTCCAAGCCTTTGATGGGCAAGCTTGGCATCACTGTGCCGCTTGAGGCGGAGCGCGGCTATCACATTGTTTACAAATCCCCCAGCGAGACGCCGAACAACCCGATGATGCTGGCGGAGGGCAAATTTGTTGCCACGGCGATGAATCAGGGGTTACGCTGCGCGGGGATCGTTGAGTTTGGCGGGCTGACCGAGGCGCGCTCCAAAGCGCCGCTGGCTTTGCTACGCAAAAAAGTAAAGACGTTCTTCCCGAGGCTGCAAGCCGAAGGGGAAGAAGAGTGGCTTGGCTTTCGGCCTGCGCCAAGTGACAGCTTGCCGTTGATTGGCGAAGTTGGGGTCAGCGGGGTCTATGCCGCGTTTGGCCATCATCACATTGGCCTGACAGGTGGGCCAAAAACCGGCCGGCTTGTGGCGGATATGATTTCGGGGCAGCATTCAAACACCGATATGCGCCCCTTTGAGCCGAGGCGTTTTGTCAAAGGCTAAACCAACCAAGAAACTGAAAAACCAAAGGGAGAAACGACCATGAAAACACTGACACAGAAACTCAGCACCGCTGCGGCGAGTGTGGCTCTGGCGATTGCGGCCAATGCTGCGGCTGCGGAAAAGTGGGATATGCCAATGGCTTATGCCGCGAGCAACTTTCACTCGGAGATGGGGGTCGTCTTTGCTGACAAAGTGCGCGACTATACGGGCGGCGCGATCGACATCACCGTTCATCCGGGCGGCTCGCTCTTTAAGGGCGGCGAAATCAAGCGCGCGGTTCAGACCGGACAAGCGCCAATTGGCGAGCGGTTTATGAGTGCGCACGCGAATGAGGCGCCGCTTCTGGGCTGGGACAACGTGCCCTTTATTGCCACAACCTATGAGGCCAACGACAAGCTCTGGGCCGCGGCCAAAGACAAGGTCAACGCACAGCTTGCCGAGCAAAACCTTGTGACGCTTTACACCTGCGCCTGGCCGGGTCAGGGCTTTTATTTCAAGAAGCCCGTGGCCTCATCGGCCGACACTCAGGGTGTCAAATTCCGCTCCTACAACACCGCCACGGCAACCTTTGCAGAGGAGCTGGGGATGATCCCCGTTCAGGTCGAAGCGGCAGAGCTGAGTCAGGCTTTGGCGACAGGTGTGGCCGAGGCGTTTATCTCCTCAGGCTCGACAGGCTATGACCGCAAGGTCTGGGAAACACTGACGCATTACTACAAGGTCAACGCTTGGCATCCACGCAACTATGTGATGGTGAACAAAGGGGTTTGGGACGGGCTGAGCGCGGATCTTCAGGCCTCGGTTCAAAAAGCAGCGGATGAAACCGGCGCGGCCTGTAACGCGAAGTCAGCCGAGCTGGCCAACTGGTATTTTGAGCAGCTTGAAGCCAACGGCATGACTGTGCAGGATGCTGGCCCCGAATTCTTGGCCGAGCTGCAAAAAATCGGCGCGAAGATGCAGGCCGACTGGGTCGCCGAAGCGGGCGCGGATGCGCAAGCTATTCTGGACGCCTACGCCGCAAACTAAACCAAAAAGAGACAGCCCCGCCGTGACAGTGACGGCGGGGCTTTTCACCGCAAGAAAAAAGAAAAAAGGGGAGAGTCATGAGAGATTGGCAAGCATTATTGGGGCTGCCTTTGTGGGTCTGGCTCTTTGTCTTTCCGACGGTTTTGGTGCTTTGCTGCCTTTGGCAAGGACCGGCTGCGGCGCGGATATTGCGGCCTGTTTGGCGCGGTCTTGATCGGATCTATGCAGCCGCGGGGGCTGTGGCGGCGGTGTTTATGGTGTTGATTTTGCTCTTGATCATTGCCCAGATGATTGCGCGGTGGTCGAGTATCACCTTCCCCGGCTCGACTGAATATGCAGGCTATGCCATGGCCGCGACCTCGTTTTTTGCGCTGGCCTACACGCTGACGCAGGGGGCGCATATCAGGGTTTCGATTTTTCTCAATCTGAATGCCTTTACCAAATTCTGGCTGGATGCGCTGGCGATGTGGATCGCTGCTGTGACGGCGACCTATTTTGCACGCTATGCCATCAAGACAAACCTGATGTCCGAGATGCTCAACGACCGCACGCAGGGGCAGGATTATACGCCTGAATGGCTGATCACCTTTTTCAAGATGTTCGCCACCTCGCCGCTGGACTGGGGCACGCTTTGGGCCAGCTCGGGGGAGGGCTGGGTCTATACGCCGGTCTGGGTTCCGCAGCTTCCCATGTCGATCGGAACTGTGCTTTTGGCCATTGCGATCTGGGATTATCTGACGCGGCTTATGTGCCTGCGCGAAACACAAATTCACGGGGAGGTTCTGGAATGAGCGAACTTTACGCCACCGTTATTTTTCTCTTCGTGCTGTTTGCACTTTTGGGCGGGTCTGTCTGGATCGGGCTGGCGCTGATGGGCGTTGCCTGGGTGGGGATGGAGCTGTTTACCATGCGCCCGGCGGGAGACGCCATGATCACGACGATCTGGTCGGGCGCCTCAAGCTGGACGCTGACGGCATTGCCGCTGTTTATCTGGATGGGAGAGATCCTGTATCGAACGCGATTGTCAGAAGATATGTTTCGCGGGCTTGCGCCCTGGATGCGCTATCTGCCGGGCGGGCTGTTGCACACCAATATCGCGGGCTGCACCATTTTTGCCGCGGTCTCAGGCTCCTCGGCGGCGACGCTCAATATGGTCGGGAAAATGTCGATCCCCGAGCTGCGCGAGCGTGGCTATCCGGAGTTTATGATTATCGGAACGCTCGCGGGCGCGGCCACTTTGGGCCTGATGATCCCGCCGTCTTTGACGCTGATTGTTTATGGTGTGACGATCAATGAAAGTATCACCAAGCTCTTTATGGCGGGGGTCTTCCCCGGCCTCGTTCTGGCCGGGCTGTTCATGCTTTATATCGTTGCGTGGCACTTTCTTTACCCCGACCAGCGCCCCGAGCCGGAACCGAAGATGCCCTTCTCCCAGCGCATGGCGGAGAGCCGCTTTTTGCTGCCACTCTTCGGGCTGGTCTTTATTGTCATTGGCTCGATGTATTCCGGCTATGCCACCGCCACAGAGGCCGCCGCTGTGGGGGTCTTTGGCGCTTTGGTGCTCTCGGCGGTGCAAGGCTCGCTTGACTGGAGCACCTTTAAACAAGCGCTGATGGGGGCGACCAAGACCTCGGCGATGATCGCCTTTATCCTGATGGGGGCGGCGTTTTTGTCGCTGTCGATGGGCTTTACGGGCCTGCCGCGCGCGCTTGCGGGGCTGATTGACAGCTACAATCTTTCGCCCGTGGCGCTGATCGCGGTCCTGACGCTGTTCTATCTGGTGCTTGGAATGTTCATGGACGGGTTGTCCTCGGTTGTGTTGACCATGGCGATTGTCGAGCCGATGATCCGCGCGGCGGGGATTGATGTAATCTGGTTTGGCATCTTCCTTGTTGTGGTGATCGAGACAGCGCAAGTGACGCCGCCGATCGGCTTTAACCTCTTTGTGCTGCAAGGCATGACGCGCCATGAGATCAGCTATATCGCCAAGACGGCCATTCCGATGGTGGGTCTGATGCTGTTGATGGTTGTGATCCTTGTGGTCTTTCCCGAGCTGGCAACCTGGCTGCCTGACACTATCCGTCAGGGCGCGTCGGGCTAGCGATGCTTGCCGCGCTTGGCTTTGTGGCGCGACACGGGCGCTGGGCCTTGGTGCTGGGGCTGTTGGGCGGCCTGTTGCTGCCTGATCTGGCGCAGGCGTTGAAGCCATGGCTGGCGGAGCTTGTCTTGCTTCTGTTGTTTCTGACCGGGCTGCGTGTCGGGCCTCGTGACGCGCTTTTGGGGCTAAAAGGTGTGCGCCGCACGCTGGCGGTTGTGTTGAGTTATCAGCTTGTCCTGCCTTTGCTCGCGCTCGCGGGATTTGCGCTTTTCGGCCTCGCTGGCTCGCCCTATGCGATTGCCTTTACACTGATGCTTGCAGCACCCTCTGTGACGGGCAGCCCGAATATCGCGATTTTGCTCGGCCAGTCGCCCGAGCCGGCCTTTCGCCTGCTGATCCTGGGAACGGCGCTGTTGCCGCTTACGGTTCTTCCGGTGTTCTGGCTCAGCCCTGCATTGGGCGATCTGTCGGCAGCATTGCGGGCTTCGGGGACATTGCTTGTCGCGATCTGGGCTGTCATCGGGCTGGCGTTTGTGACGCGTCATATGGCGCTGCCGGAGCTTGCCGGAGAGCGCCGGTCCGCGCTTGACGGGGCCATGTCGATTGCGCTGGCGGTGATTGTGATTGGTTTGATGAGCGCTTTGGGGCCGGCGATACAGGCGGTGCCTTGGGAGGTTGGCAAATGGCTGGCGCTCGCGTTTTTTGTGAACTTCGGATTGCAGGCTGTGGCTTATCGCGTCTTGCGCCGCTCGGCGGGCGACGCGGAGGCGGCTCCCTTTGCTGTTGTGGCGGGAAACCGCAATGTGGCGCTGTTTTTTGTGGCGCTGCCGGTCACCCAGTCGCCGGAGTTTCTTATCTTTCTCGGGTGTTATCAGATCCCGATGTATCTCACCGCACTGGTGATGCGGCCTTTCTATGGCAAGCCGTCAACACGCGGTTGACAGATTTGACGTGAGGCTGACGCAGGCACTTGCCGCAAATGCGGAGGGCTGATGGCGCGGGCCTATCTGGCGCACCTCATGGGCGACAGCGGCCCGAAAATCAGCCCTTAGACAAATTTGTTCTGGAACTGGCGGCCAAGTTTTGGCAGGAAGGGTCTGCGCATTAACCCAACCATCTGCACGCTGAGCTCCGGCATAAAGGTGAGATGCCAACCATAGGAGCATTTTCATATGCTAAAAAACGACCATCTCGAAAGCTGGGACCGTGAAAACTTTTTTCACCCCTCCACACATCTGGCCGAATTCGCCCGTGGCGTGACGCCCCAGAGGATCATCACCAGCGCTGAGGGCTGCCATATCCAAGACCGCGACGGCAACCGGCTTCTGGACGCTTTTGCGGGGCTTTACTGTGTCAACGTCGGCTACGGGCGTCAGGAGATCGCCGAGGCGATTGCGGCGCAGGCCAAGGAACTGGCCTATTATCACTCCTATGTCGGCCACGGAACCGAGGCGAGCATCACGCTGGCCAAGATGATCCTTGATCGTGCGCCCGATCATATGAGCAAGGTCTATTTTGGTCTGGGCGGCTCTGACGCCAATGAAACCAACGTGAAGCTGATCTGGTATTACAACAACATTCTGGGCCGCCCGGAGAAGAAGAAAATCATCAGCCGCTGGCGCGGATATCACGGGTCCGGCCTTGTGACTGGGTCGCTGACGGGGCTGGAGCTGTTTCACAAGAAGTTTGATTTGCCACTGGCGCAAGTGGTGCATACCGAAGCGCCCTATTACTTCCGCCGCGACAATCTGGAGCAATCCGAAGCCGAATTTGTGGCGCATTGTGTGGCCGAGCTTGAAGCGTTGATCGCGCGTGAAGGGGCCGACACCATTGCGGCCTTTATCGGCGAGCCGGTGCTTGGCACGGGGGGCATTGTGCCGCCCCCGGCGGGCTATTGGGCAGCGATCCAGGAGGTGCTGGAGCGCCATGATATCCTGCTTGTGGCCGATGAGGTCGTGACAGGCTTTGGCCGTCTTGGAACCATGTTCGGCTCCGAACATTACGGGATGAAGCCTGATTTGATCACCATCGCCAAGGGCCTGACATCGGCCTATGCGCCGCTTTCGGGCAGCATTGTGAGCGAGAAAATGTGGGCTGTTCTGGAGCGGGGCACCGACGAAAACGGCCCTATCGGCCACGGCTGGACCTATTCTGCGCATCCGATTGGCGCGGCGGCGGGTGTTGCCAACCTCAAGCTTCTGGACGATCTGAAGCTGATCCAGAACGCGGGTGAGACAGGCGCATATCTCAATGCCGCCATGGCGGAGGCGCTGGGTGCGCACGCCCATGTGGGCGAGGTGCGCGGCGAGGGGATGCTCTGTGCGGTCGAATTCGTCAAGGCGCGCGAGGGGCGGGTTTATTTTGACGCCTCCGAGAAGGTCGGGCCGCAGATTGCGGCGGCTTTGCTGGCCGAGGGCGTGATTGCCCGCGCGATGCCGCAGGGCGACATCCTCGGCTTTGCGCCGCCCTTCTGTCTGACACGCCAAGAGGCTGACGAAGTTGTTGGCAAGACCGCCAAGGCGGTAAAATCTGTTCTGGGCTAAGACGCCCTGCTCTGACATATTGGCCCCGATGTTTGAAAGAGCATCGGGGCTTTTTTGTGCGAAGGACAGGGCAATGGCGCGCGCAATAAAATGGGGGGTGTCGGCTCTGCTGGCTGTTGCGCTGGCCAGCGCGGCGCTGCGCGCGGAGACTGTGACCGTTTTTGCGGCCGCAAGCCTGAAGACCGCGCTCGACAGCCTGACGCCCGAGGCCGAGGCGGCGACAGGCCACGCGCTTCGCATGGTCTATGCCAGCAGCGCGGCTTTGGCGCGCCAGATCGAGCAGGGCGCGCCTGCGGATATTTTTATTTCGGCCAATCCGGACTGGATGGACCATCTGGAGGGGCGCGGCACGATCAAAGCGGCCAGACGCATCAACCTTCTGGGCAATTCTCTTGTGTTGATCGGTGGGGCCGCAGAGCCTGCGCCGCGTCTTGAAGAGGCGCAGAGCTTTGCCAAAGGGCGGATCGCCATGGGGATGACGCGGGCCGTGCCTGCGGGGATCTATGGCCGCGCCGCGCTGGAAAGTCTGGGGCTTTGGCCGGCTTTGCGCGGGCGGATTGTCGAGACAGACAATGTGCGCGCAGCACTTGCGCTCGTCTCGCGGGGCGAGGCGCGCTACGGGGTTGTCTATGCGAGTGATGCCGTGGCCGACCCCAAAGTGCGGGTCTTGCTGGGGTTTCCCGACGACAGCCATGACCCGATCATTTATCCGGCCGTGTCGCGGAGTGAGCAGGGCGCGGATGTGCTTGCGTTTTTGCAAAGCGAGGCGGCTTGGCGCGTGTTTGAGGCGCAGGGCTTTTTGAAAGTGGAGGCGCGCCCATGAGCTGGCTTGGCGTTGAGGAATGGCAGGCGGTGTTGCTCTCGCTCAAAGTGGCGTTCTGGGCCACGCTGCTCAGTCTGCCGCTCGCGGTTGCGGTGGCCTATGCGCTGGCGCGGGGGCGCTTTTGGGGGCATGGGCTGCTCAATGCTCTTGTGCATTTGCCGCTCGTTTTGCCCCCGGTTGTGACAGGATATTTGCTGCTCATGTTCTTTGGCGCGCAAGGGCTTGGCGGGCGGGTGCTTGAGGCTGTGGGGATGCCGCTCGCCTTTCGCTGGACGGGGGCTGTATTGGCGGCGGCGATCATGGCCTTTCCGCTGGTTGTGCGCGCGATCCGCCTTTCGATCGAGGCGGTAGATGCGCGGCTTGAGGCGGCGGCGGCGACGCTGGGCGCTTCGCCGCTTCGGGTGGTGTTCACCGTGACTTTGCCAATGGCGATGCCGGGCGTTTTGGCCGGTGCTGTGCTCGGGTTTGCCAAGGCAATGGGCGAGTTCGGCGCGACGATCACATTTGTCTCCAACATTCCGGGCGAAACGCAGACACTGCCGTCGGCAGTCTATGGCTTTTTGCAGGTTCCGGGGGGCGAAAGTGCGGCGGGCCGCCTTGTGATCGTGGCTGTTGTGGTGGCGATGGGGGCGCTGTTGTTTTCGGAGTGGCTGGCGCGGCGTATGGCGCGCAAGGTGGCAGGCGCATGAGCTTGCGGGTGGATATCTCCAAGTCGCTCGCGGGCTTTGAGCTTTGCGCCGATTTTGAAGCGCCTTCGGGGATCACTGTATTGTTCGGGCCGTCCGGGTCGGGCAAGACCACGCTGATCAACGCGGTTGCGGGGCTTCTCACGCCGGACAGCGGGCGCATCGCTCTGGGGGAGCGGGCGCTGTTTGACGCGGCGCGGGGCATCAACCTGCCGGCGCATAAGCGCGGGGTCGGGTATGTGTTTCAGGATGCGCGGCTGTTTCCACATTTGAGTGTAGAGGCCAATCTCAATTACGGGCGCAAGCGGGCCGCAAACCCGCCGGGCGCGGCGGAGTTTGACCGTATCGTGACGCTGCTCGGCCTTGGCGCGCTTTTGGGGCGCAGGCCAGCCAAGCTCTCGGGCGGAGAGGCGCAGCGTGTGGCGCTGGGGCGTGCGCTCCTGAGCGGGCCGAAACTGCTTTTGGCAGATGAGCCGCTGGCGGCGCTCGACGGGGCGCGTAAGGGCGAGCTTTTGCCTTATTTCGAGCGGTTGCGCGACGCGGGCGATCTGCCGATCCTTTATGTGACCCATTCGGTGAGCGAGCTGGGGCGGCTGGCCAACCATGTGGTCACGCTGTCGCGCGGCAGGGCGTCGGGTCTGCGCACGCCTGCGGATGTTCTGGCGGATCCGCGTCTTGTTTCGGGCGGCGTGCGCGGGGTTGGTGCGATGATCACGGCGGTGGTTGTGGCGCATCACAACGACGGTCTGAGCGAGCTGGACGCCGGCGGGGTGCCCTTGTTTTTGCCCAAGGTCGGGCGCGAGATCGGGGCGCATCTGCGGGTGAGGATTGCGGCGAGTGATGTGATCCTGTCGCGTCAGAAGCCTGAGGGGCTTTCGGCGCTCAATATCCTGAAGGCCAAGATCGTCGGGCTGCGCGAAGGCGAAGGGCCGGGGGCAATTGTGGCGCTTGAGACGGCTGCGGGGCAGATTCAGGCGCGCCTCACACAACGCTCGGCCAAGGCGCTGGGCCTTGCGGTCGGGCTTGAGACCTATGCGGTTGTGAAAACCGTGTCGATTGCGCAGGAAGATGTGGGCGGGTGAGCGCTAGGTGATCGGCTTCACATAGCGGATAAACGGGGTGAGCTGCCCGACGCGGTCATAGAGCTGGCGGGCGGTTGTGTTGAAGTCCTGCGTCATCCAGTAAACACCGCTGGCGCCGGATTCGCGGGCCTCGTGATGCACCGCCTCGATCAGCGCGCGCCCCGCGCCTGTGCCCCGAAGGGCAGGATCAACATAGAGGTCTTGAAGGTAGCAGGTGTTTTCAAGAGACCACATATGGCGGTGAAAAAGATAATGGGTGAAGCCGATGGCCTGCCCGTCCTTGAGCGCGATCAAGCCCTTGAACTCGTTCTCGGCGCCCGACAAGAGCCGCGCGAAGGAGCTGTCAAAGACCTCCTTGGGGCGCGATGTCTCATAAAATGTGAGATAGGCCGTGAACATACGATCCCATTCGGAGCGTTCTTCGGCTGTTATGGGGCGAATTTGGAGGTCTGACATCAGCTTGCTTTCAGGACGGGGGGAGGCCGAGGGCGTTTAAGCTCTGCTCAAGGGCTTTCTTTTGATCGGGGGAGAGTGTGCCGGTTTGAAGGCCGTCTGCGGCCAGAGCCTGAGTGCCTGCCATCAGCATATGCGGGCTGCGGGCTTGAAAGGCGGCGTTTAGGAGAGAGGCGGCGTGCCCCTGTGGCTCTAGGCCCGCAAGCGGCAAGGCAAGGGCGGCGGCGTCGGCCTCATCTGCGGCCTGCAGGGCGGCGCGGGTGGCGCTGTCACAGGCAAGCGTCAAAGGCTCGCCCGGCGCGTGGGCCAGAAACAGCCGGCGCAAAAGGCGCGGGCCGTAATAGGCCAGAAGCGCATCAAGCGAGGGCAGCGCCG
>JAHBAM020000244.1 GCA_018500125.2 Roseobacter sp.
TTATTGAAGGCCGTGCCGTCAACGAAATCTCTCATGATCCGTCCTTTGTTTTTTGCTCTTGTCTTTTTCGGCGTGAGGCTCGTTATGACCGCTTTATTCCGATTCGGATAGGGCGTATTTGCATAGCTCCCTTGCGTTATGTGCATATCTTTCAACAAATGCCCCACGATATATGGGTTTCTTGCCAAGGGTCTTCCCCCAAGATATAGGTGCCGCCTCAGTCCGATCAACCTTTTGCCACGGTTTTGCCATAATGCCTAAAATTAACGGAAACGAAATTCGCCCCGGAAATGTTCTGGAGCACAACGGCGGCCTCTGGGCTGCTGTCAAAGTCGATCACGTCAAGCCCGGAAAGGGCGGAGCCTTCGCTCAAGTCGAGATGAAGAACCTTCGTAACGGATCAAAGCTTAACGAACGGTTTAGAAGTGCCGATAAAGTCGAGCGCGTCCGCCTTGAGCAAAAAGATATGCAATTCCTCTATGAGGATTCGGGTCAGCTTATCTTCATGGACACAGAAACCTACGATCAGGTCCAGCTTGACGCCGAAATCCTCGGCGAGCGCCGCCCCTTCCTGCAAGACGGTATGACAATCTTTGTCGAATTTCACGAAGACGAGGCGCTCAACGCGACCTTGCCGCAAAAAGTCACCTGTGTGATTGCCGAGACAGAGCCGGTGGTCAAAGGCCAGACAGCCGCCAACAGCTTCAAGCCCGCGATCCTGCAAAACGGTGTCAAAGTCATGGTGCCGCCTTTCGTCGGACAGGACGAAGCGATCATCGTGAACACCGACACAATGGAATATTCAGAGCGCGCCTAAGCGCCCCTGACAGTCCAAAACGTCACAAAAGCCGCAACGGCCACAAAAAGCCCCTGCCAATCGCGGGGGCTTTTTGCCGCTCAGAGTGTCTCAAAGCGCAGGGCCTGCCCGTCGGCTTCCAGCCCCTTTTCAGCGCGATCAAAGCGCAGATAGGCCAGTGCCTGATTGCCCGCCACGCTCAAAACAGTGCCCGCCGGCTTGCCTTCGGAGAGGATATCGGCCCCCGCGCGCAAGGGCGCCTCGCCCACAACCCGCGCCAGCCCCTTGCGCAGCTCGGTCTTGTGCTTCATCCGCGCCGTCACCTCCTGGCCGACATAACAGCCTTTCTTGAAGTCCACCCCCTTGAGCCGCTCAAAGCCCATCTCAAGAATAAAGCTGTCCGGCCCCAGCTCCGCGCCCGTCTCAGGGACCCCAAGCCCAACCCGCAGCGCGGTCCAATCGGTCGTGTCCTCGCCCGCAGGGTCTTGGCGGTAGGCCCGCCAGCCCAACGCCTCATGGCGCGGATCGGCAAAGCCGTCGTCGGGCCGCGCACCAAGCCCGCGGTGCAGATAGAGCGCGGCCGGGGCAATCGTGACCTTGGAGCGCAGCTTATACATCGTGAGCCGCTGCATCAGCATCGGCGCAAGGCCCGCGTCCACATCCAGCAAGATCGCGTCGTCAGCCGGAACCAGAAAAAAATCGGCAATATATTTGCCCTGCGGCGTCAGCATGGCCGTATAGACCAGCCCGTCCTTGAGACCCGCCACATCGTTGCTCACAAGACCTTGCAAAAAATGCTCGCGGTCCTCGCCGGTTATTTTCAGTATCTCGCGGCTCATCGCTGCTCTCCCCATTCGCGCTTGCCCGTAATATAGGGGAGGTGAGAGCAAACGAAAGGGCCAGTTCATGCGCGCACCTGTCTCGGTGATCATTCCCACGCTCAATGCGGCCGCGGGCTTGCCGGCCTGCCTTGGTGCGCTCGGTGAGGGGCTTGAAGCGGGGCTGATTCGCGAGCTGATCCTCACAGATGGCGGCTCAACTGATGAAACAGCCGCCATAGCCGAGGCCGCAGGCGCGCTCTGGCTCACAGGTGCCGCCGGGCGCGGCGGCCAGATCGCGCGGGGCGTGGCCGCCTCCCAAGGGGCGTGGCTTTTGATCCTGCACGCCGACACAGTTCTGGAAGCGGGCTGGAGCAGGGCGATGCTTGAGCATATCACATCCACCCCGACCAAAGCCGGCTATGGCCGGCTCGCCTTTGCCGCCCGTGGCGCAGCGCCGCGCTTTGTGGCGGGCTGGGCCAATCTGCGCGCGCGCCTCTTTGGCCTGCCGTATGGCGACCAAGCGCTGCTGGTCGCGGCTCAAACGCTTGCCAATGCTGGCGGCTATCCGCCCCTGCCGCTCATGGAAGATGTCGCGCTTGCCCGCGCCCTGCGCGGACAGCTTGTGCCGCTTGGCGTCATCGCCCTGACAGATGCGCAAAAATACGAGACAGAAGGCTGGGTGCGGCGCGGTGCGCGGAATCTGTGGCTTTTGCTGCGCTTTTTTTGCGGCGCCGACCCTGCCGTGTTAGCGCGGCTTTATCGGCGGTCTGGCCGTTCGTCTTGAACTGCAACTCATGCAGCCGCGCATAAACCCCGTCGCCGGCCAAAAGCGCCTCATGGGTGCCCTCATCCACAACGCGCCCCGCATCCATCACAACAATCTTGTCAGCGTCCCGCACCGTTGACAGCCGATGCGCAATCACAAGCGTCGTGCGCCCCTTGGACAGCCGCTCAAGCGCATCCTGAACCACCGCCTCAGACTTCGCATCCAGCGCCGATGTCGCCTCATCCAGAAGCAAAATCGGCGTGTCCCGCAGCAAAGCCCGCGCAATCGCCACGCGCTGGCGCTGGCCGCCCGACAGGCTTGAGCCGCGCGGGCCAACAGGCGTTTCCAACCCGTCAGACAGCTGGGGCAGGAAGTCGGCCACATGAGCCGCCTCGATCACCTCTCGCAAGCGCGCCTCGGGCACGTCCTTGCGCCCCAAGAGGATATTCTCGCGCAGGGTCTCGTCAAACAGGGCCGCGTCCTGACTGACCACAGAAAACAGCCCGCGCAGGTCGTTGAGCGTCATATCGCGCGTCTCCACGCCGCCAAGCGTCACACTGCCGCTGTCCGGGTCAACAAGCCGCGTCAGCAAGTTGAAAATCGTCGATTTGCCGGCCCCCGACGCGCCCACGAGTGCGGTGGTCTTGCCGGCCTCGGCAAACAGGCTCGCGCCCTTCAGCACCGTGGTGTCGCCATAGGCAAGCGTCACATCCCGCAGCGCGATTTCGGGCGTGCCCTGCGGTGCGGGCTTTGGCTTTGCAGGCGAGCGCATACTCGGCTGCATCTCTAAAAGCTCGCGCAGCCGCTCGATCCCCGAAGCGGCAATCTGCCATTGTCCGCTCACCGCACCAAGGCGGCGCAGCGGCTCAAAGGCAAAGCCGATGGCCGTAAAGAAAGACATGAATTGCCCGACGGATTTATCACCGGCAATGATCTCGGAGCCGCCGTAAACCAAGACCCCGACAAAGCCGAGGCCTGACATGATATCAATCAGACCGGGCACCACAGCGCTGCCCGCCTGCGCGCGCACCTCGGCCTTGACGAGCTTGTCGGTGAGCTGGCCGTAGCGCGCGCTCTGATAGCTTTCCAGACGGTTGAGCTTCACAGGCACAATCCCGTGAAAGACCTCGTCCAGCCGGGTGGCAAGCTTGGCACCAAGGTCGCGCGCCTCACGCGCCCGGCGGCGGACAAACTTCTGCACAAGCCGCGTCGGCGCAAGCACCAGAGGCGCACCGATCAGGGCCACAACCGTCCACTTCCAGTCGACCGCCACAGCGACCCCCATCAACACCGCAAGCGTGATAAAATCGCGCCCCGCGCCCATAATCAGCGCGCGCCAGCCATCATTGATCGCCATCACATCCGCCTGCACCCGCTGGATCAGAAAGCCGGGCGGGTGGGTCTGGTGAAAGGCACCGTCCTGACGCATGATATGCGCCAGCAGGTCGGTCCGGAGGGCGGCGGCCATCTTCTGCACGATATAGGCTAGCGTGACTTTCTGCCCCACAGCCGAAACCGCGCGACAGGCAAAAATCCCGAAAATCGCCAGAGCAACCCATTTGATCGCCGCTTCGTTGCCGGCAATAAACACCGTGTCAAACATCGGGCGCATGATGTAGCTGAGCGCGCCCAGCATAGAGCCTTCAAGGATCATAAACACCAGCGCAATCAAAAGATAAGGCGTAAAGCGCCTCAGATAGCTGCGCCAGAGCCAGCCAAACAGTTTGTCACTCGGATTTGAGGTGTCGCTCATCAGGGGCCAATCTCTGTTGCCTTTCCCATGCGTTTAGAGAAGGGCGGGCGGGCTGGCAAGGTTTGCGCGCGCAAGCCGCTGCCCGCAGGCGGCGCTCAAGCGGTGTTGACGCCGCCCGACAGGGGTCTAAAGTCCGGCAGAAAGCGACGAAGGAGAGCGCAATGTCAGCCTCAGGTGGACGCGACTATCTGGCCATTCCCGGCCCCTCTGTGATGCCCGATGCGGTTTTGCGCGCCATGCACCGCGCCGCCCCAAATATCTACGCGGGCGAGCTGCCCGATATGATGCCCGAGCTGGTCGCAGGCCTCAAAGCCGTGGCGCGCACCCAACAGCACGCCACAATCTATATCGCCAATGGCCACGGCGCATGGGAAGCCGCCCTGAGCAATATCTTGGCTGAGGGCGATCAGGCGCTGGGAATTTTCAATGGCCGCTTTGGCATGGGCTGGGCCGAGGTCGCTCGCGGCCTTGGCGCAGAGGTGCTGCCGCTTGACTGCGGCCTCAAAGCCCCCGCCACGGGCGAGGCGCTGGAAGCGGCCCTGCGCGCAGACCGCAGCGGCAAGATCAAAGTGGTGCTCTGCACCCATGTCGATACCTCGACCTCGGTCAAAAACAATATCGCCGAACTGCGCGCCGCGATCGACGCCGCAGGCCACCCGGCGCTGCTCGCGGTGGATTGTATCGCCTCGCTGGGCTGTGATCCGTTTGAAATGGATGGCTGGGGCGTTGATGTTATGGTCGCGGCCTCCCAAAAGGGGTTGATGGTCCCGCCGGGCCTTGGCTTTGTCTTCTTCAGCGACAAAGCCGCCGCAGTGCGCGCCGCACTGCCGCGCGTCAGCCTCTATTGGGACTGGACGCCGCGCGACAACCCGCAAGCCTTCTGGCAGTATTTCGCCGGCACAGCCCCCACACATCACCTCTACGGGCTGCAAGCCGCGCTCGACATGATCCACTCTGAGGGGCTAGAGGCCGTCTGGGCGCGCCACGCGCGTCTTGCCGGTGCCATCTGGGCCGCCTGCGAGACATGGGGTCAGGATGGCCCCCTCACGCTCAATGTGGCCGAACGCAAAAACCGCTCCACAGCCGTCACAGCGCTTCATATCGGGCAGGCGTACGGCCTGCGCCTGCGCCAATGGACCGAGGGCGAGGCGGGCCTCACGCTCGGCATCGGGCTGGGGATGTCCACAGCGCAAGACCCTGAAGGCCATGGGTTTTTCCGTATCGGCCACATGGGCCATATCAATGCGCAGATGGTCATGGGCACACTTGGCAGCATAGAAGCAGCCTTGGCCGCGCTCAATGTGCCGCGCGGATCGGGCGCGCTTGAGGCTGCCGCCGCGGCCTTGGCCTAGCTTTCCATAAAGATCGTCACAGGCCCGTCATTGATCAGCGAGACTTTCATATCCGCGCCAAATTCGCCGGTGGCCACCGGCACGCCAAGCGCGGCCAAAGCCTGCGCAAACCCCTCATAAAGCGCCTTGCCCGCCTCGGGCGGGGCCGCCGCCGAAAAGCCGGGGCGGTTGCCGCGCGAGGTATCGGCCGCAAGGGTAAACTGGCTCACCACAAGCGCCTCGCCCGCCGTTTCAAGCACCGACAGGTTCATCTTGCCCGCCGCATCGGTGAAAATTCGGAGCTTGGAGATTTTATGCGCCAGCCGCGTGGCGTCTTCTGCCGTATCGCCCTGCATGGCGCAGACCAATATCATCAGCCCCGGCCCACAAGCGCCAATTTCGGCCCCGTTGACCCGCACTTGGGCTTCACTCACACGTTGCAATAGCGCTCTCATAAAGCTCCCCCCGTGGCTCGTATGGCTCAGAGCGCATCCGTCGCACGCCAGGGCAGGGAGGTCAATTCAAGGCTGGCGGGCCACGCCGAGCAGATCGTGGCCCACCGCCGAAACAGCGTTATTGGCGCCGTTCTGCATAATCCAGTGCCACATTGATCCCGAGCCAGAGCGCTGTCTTTGACAGCGGGCTTTTCAGGGTCACGTCCCAGATTTTGTCTTCATCATCGGAAAAGTCGTTGAGCGTCGCATCGCGCGACAACACCACCAGAGGTTTTTTCTCACATTCGCGGTTCAGCGAGCTCATAAAGCGCGAAAAGCTCGGCGCATCGCCCTCAAAGCTGTCCTGATCCACAATAATCATGCTTGCATCGCCTTTGGCGCTTTGCAGCCATTCCTGATAGATCGCGCATTCATATACGAAAATGACTTTCGCGCCGAAAGTGTCCTCGAGCCAGATCTTGAGGTTCTGGGTCTGGTGGGAGGGGTTGGCAAAGACATAGACAAACCCGCGCCGCAGGCTGTCAAACTCTGACAGAACCTTGGCGGTTTGGCGCGGCTTTTGAAAGGCCGGGGTCGAGGCGCGGCGGCCCGCTTCGGCAAATAAATCATCCAGCAGGTTTGAGTCGGGCCGTTCAAAGGGCGCGGTTTTGGCGCGTCTGGCTCCCGCGGCGCGGATCAGCCGGGCCAAAAGCCCCTCGCTGCGCAGTGAGTGTTTTGTCTTGAGTGATGAGTTCGCGAACATAGTCCTGCCTCTTAAGCTTGGCGGATTAATATTGTGTTTTCTCACATAATTCAAGAATTCGGAAA
>JAHBAM020000058.1 GCA_018500125.2 Roseobacter sp.
CCTGCTTACGGAATGAATAGAATCCAGTCGAAGACCGTTTCATGCCATTCTTTTGCCTGACCTGCCGCATAGCTTGTACCAACTTAGTACCATTCGTTAGTACCAGATGCAGGTAAGAAGCCAACAGAGTCAATATTTTATAAGTTTTAAGTGATTGAATGGTGCCCCCACACGGACTCGAACCGCGGACCTACTGATTACAAATCAGTTGCTCTACCAGCTGAGCTATAGGGGCACTGCGGGGGGATTTAAGGCAGGATTCTCGCCTGTGCAAGCTAAAAATTTGTCCGATTTGCACGGGCGAGCAAGATCACTGCAAAAAGGCTGACCACGATGATAAAAATGGCCGCGGGTGCCGCGTCGGAGAGGTTTTCAAGGCTCGCTTGATCGTGCACGCGCGTGGCCAATGTGTCATAATTAAAAGGCCGCAACAGCAAGGTGGCCGGCAGCTCTTTCACGCAATCGACAAACACCAAGAGCAAAGCTGAGCCGACCGAACCTTTAATCAGCGGCATATAAATTTCTGTCAAAACCTGCCCCTGACGTCGCCCCAAGGAGCGCGCCGCCATGGACAGCGAGGGCGCAACACGCTCCAGCGCCGCATCCGCCGCCCCCTGCCCGATCGCAAAGAATCGCACAAAATAAGCCAGCACAAGCGCAAAAGACGACCCCGTCAGAATCAACCCCGGATCAAAGCCCGTCACCCCAAGCACAAAGTCAGCCATAGCATTGTCGAGCGTCGCCAGAGGCAGCAAAATCCCGACCGCGAGAACCGCACCGGGGGCGGCGTAGCCAATGGTTGTGATCGGCTGCAAAAGACGCGGCAGGCTGCGCCCGGAGAGCCGCACTCCATAAACCAGCAACAGCCCCCCTGTCACGGTCAGAAAGGCGGCCAGAGAGCCGACAACAACCGTATTCCAAGCCGCCTTATAAAGTTCAGGCTCCGCCCAGAGCTCGACGCGCGCCAGAGCATGGCTAAGGATTGTTCCCGCAGGGATCAGAAAGCCCACCGCAAAAGGCAATACACAGCCCAATGTGGCCAAAAGCGCCCAACCGCCCCACAGCCGCTTGCGCAAAATCGGCCTATGGCGCCCGCCTTGGTTGAAAAAGCGGGCCTTGCGCCGCGAGACTTTCTCCAGCGTCACCAGAAAAATAACCAGAACCAGCACAACACAGGCAATCTGCGCCGCGCCGCCTGCGTTATTGCCCTCAAGCCATGTGCTGAAGATGCCGGTTGTCAGGGTTTGCACGGCAAAATAATCCACCGTGCCAAAGTCATTGACCGCCTCCATCATCACAATCGCCGTGCCCGCCGCCACAGCCGGCCGCGCCAGTGGCAGGCCAATGCGCCTGAGCCGCTGCAAAGCGCCCTGCCCCAGCGACATAGCCACTTCCTCGCTGGCGCCCGATTGCTCATGAAACGCCGCGCGCGCCAGCAAATACACATAGGGATAAAGCGCAGCCGCAAGCACAACAATCGCCGAGCCAAGCGAGCGTATCTCAGGAAACCAGTAGTCTTGCGCCGTTTGCCAGCCAAAAGCGGCGCGCAAGGCAGTCTGCACCGGCCCGGCATATTCCAACAGATCCACCAGCGCATAGGCCCCCACATAGGCCGGCACAGCCAGAGGCAGCAGCAACAGCCACTCAAGCCAACGCGACAAAGGAAACTCATAGCGCGCAATCAGCCATGCCGCCCCTGTGCCGACGAGCGCCGCCAAAAGCCCCACCCCCGCCATCAGAACAAGCGTGGTGCCCAGATAGCGCGGCAATGTGGTGGCAAGAAGATGTGGCCAGATGTTCTCGCTCGGAAAAACCGCAAGCGTGCCCACAGCGACAATCGGCGCAAGCACAACAAGCGAGATCATGAGCGCCATAAGCGACCAAGGATCAGGCCAGAGGCGCGAGCCGGATTTTGAAAGAGAAAGCGCTTTTTTCATATCCCTGCTCATGCCCGATTGATGTTTAACTGTCCAGAAAAGACCGTATATTCGCCATAAACCTGCGCTAAAAGGATAGGCAATAGGCAAGTCAAAAGACCAAATAAAAAGACAAGAGGCATCTATGCAAATCGTGTTTCACGCCGGTGCACATAACACCGATGAAGATCGTATTATTAAATGCCTGTTGAAAAACCGTGCCGATTTTACCGCTCTGGGCGTCAATGTTCCCCCGCCCGGTCGCTATCGCAAGCTCTTGCACCAGACGCTTCTGGCGATGGCCGACACAGCGCCCAGCCCCGAGGCGCGTGACATCCTGATCGAAACCATCCTGGAAGACGAGCCTTGCGAGCGGCTTCTGCTGTCCAATGAAAACTTCTTTTGCGTGCCCAATATGGCGCTGCGGAGCGGACAGTTTTATGACAAGGGCCACGAGCGGGTGCAGTTGCTCTCAGACCTCTTCAAAGGCGATGACATCGAGATATTTCTCAGCATATGCAACCCGGCGACATATCTACCGGCCCAGTTCCGGCGCACAAAGTTTGAGGATTTTGCCGATATGACCTTCGGCGCAGACCCCTATGATTTGCGCTGGTCGGATCTGGTCTACCGGATCCGCGAAACCAACCCGGAGGTCGCGCTCACGGTCTGGTGCAACGAAGACACTCCCCTGATCTGGGCGCAGGTCATCCGCGAGCTGGCCGGGATCAATCCCAACGAGAAAATCAAAGGCGGCTTTGATCTCATATCCGAAATCATGACGCCCGAGGGCATGAAGCGCTTTCGGGCCTATCTTGCCGATCATGCCGACCTGTCAGAAATGCAAAAACGCCGGGTGATCTCGGCGTTTCTGGACAAGTTTGGCCGCGATGACATGATCGAGGAAGAACTCGACTTGCCCGGCTGGACCGACACACTGGTGCAAGACCTAAGTGATTTGTATGACGAGGACGTATTCGAAATCAGCCGCATTCCGGGGGTGAACTTCATCACGCCCTGAGCTGCGGCCAAGGCGGCTACATTCCGAGCGCTTCTTTATACATTTCAAGCATCGCCTCTTCTTCGGCAATATCGTCAGCGTCGCGTTTGCGCAGCGCCACAACCTTGCGCAGCACCTTGGTGTCATAACCACGCGCCTTGGCTTCGGCCATAACTTCTTTTTGCTGCTCGGCGATGTCTTTTTTCTCCGCCTCAAGCCGCTCAAAGCGCTCGATAAACTGGCGCAGCTCGTCTGCGGTTACACGGTAAGTCGATGGTGTAGAGGTGTCGTCCATAGCGCGCTCTCCAGTCTGGCTTTGCTCTGTTTAGGCCGCCTTGCTAGCGCCCTGCCGCCCGCCCTGCAAGGTCTTTCCCTTGCCGCGGGCGCATTCATGCGCTAGGCGCTGCTCCAGAAAAAGGAGTGCCCCATGGAATACCTCGTTTACACCGGCGCAGCCCTGACGGTCTTGGGCCTCATCGGCTTGATCTGGTCGATCCTCAAAGTCAACACAGCCCGCCGCGAGAAGCTGTCTGAGGACGCCCTGCGCGCCCGTGTTCAGGCGGTCTTGCCATGGAATCTCGGCGCATTGGGCCTCTCGGCGCTCGGCTTGGGCTGCGTTGTCGCCGGCGTCTTGCTCAGCTGAGCCTGACGCCCGCTCCCCCGCCTAGCCCAGCATCGGGCGCAGCTGGCTCAAGTCATAGCCGGCCTGCGCCGCCGCATCGATAATCTCGTTGGCAGGCCTCACACCCGCCTGACCAAGCGCCCAGACCACAGAGCTGCGATTGCCCGAGGCGCAATAGGCCAGAACCTTGCCCTTGGCGGCCTCGATAATGTCGCGTTGGCGCTCTGAATTGGACGTTTCCAGAAGGCTCTGATGCACCAGCGGCAGAAAATGAAACATGAGCCCCGCAGCCTCAGCGGCGCCTTTCATAACCTCGTGATGCAGCTCAGGCCCGATTTCGCTGTCAGGTCGGTTGCAAATCACATCGGTGAAGCCATGCTCCGCCAGCTGCGCCATCGCCTCAGGCAAGATCTGCGGCGAAACAAAGTAATTTTCGGTCAAGGGACGAACCATGTCAGGCTCCTTTAGCTGGCATTCGGGCGCTGGAAGGCGCGTAATAGGTAAGGCGTAAGCCACATCCCCAAAAGCATGGCAACAAAAAACACCCAATGGAACACGCCGCCATAGCCGAGCGAGGCAATCGCAGGTCCGGGGCACAGCCCCGCAAGGCCCCACCCGGCGCCAAACAACAGCGAGCCAACCGCCAACCGGCGGTCAATCTCAACCGGCGGCTGAGGCGGAAACTGCGCCGCCGTCACAGGCCGCCGCCCTTTTGCAAGCCGCCAGGCAAAAAACATCGGCACAATCGCCCCCCCCAGCACAAAGGCCAAAGTCGGGTTCCAGTCGCCAAAAATATCAAGCCAGCCCTGCACTTTACGGGTATCTGTCATCCCGGAGATAAACAGCCCCGCGCCAAAAAGCGCCCCTGACACCAAAGAAAAAAGAGACCGCATCAGATCACCTCCCAAATATGGCGAAACAACAGAACCGTCAGCCCGCCTGCCAGAAGGTAAAACACCGTGGCCATGATCCCGCGCAGCGAAAGCCGGGAAATCCCGCAGACGCCATGCCCGGAGGTGCAGCCATTGGCAACACGCGTGCCGATCCCGACAAGAAGCCCCGCCACAACAAGCACGACAGCGCTCTGGCTGATATGGGTATCGACCTCTGCGAAAAGCGGATAAAGCGGCAAAGGCATCAGGAATGTGCCCGCCAAAAAGGCCAGCCGTTCGCGCCATTCGCTGCGCCCGCTGCCGTCAATCAAGCCGCCCAGAATGCCGCTGGCGCCCATAATGCGCCCGTTGCCCCAAAGCAGCACGGCGCCGCCCATTCCGATAAGAAGCCCACCAGCGAGCCCCCAGATCCAATCCGGTTCCATTCCGCGTTTCCTTTTGTCCTGTTCGTCTCAGTTGGTTTCGCCCGTTCGCATGGGCGCTTTTTAGGTCGGTCTCAGCCCTCTTATAGCTTGTTGACAGGGACTTTCAAAAATACATCCCCCGTCTCGTCCGCAGGTGGCATTTGTCCGGCGCGCATATTGACCTGCAAAGACGGAATGATCAGCTTGGGCATCGCCAAAGTCGCATCCCGCGCATCGCGCATCTTGACAAACTCGCCCTTTGAGCGCCCCTCTCCGACATGGATATTGGCCGCCTTCTGCTCGCCGACGGTCGTCTCCCAGGCAAAATCGTCCCGCCCGGGCGCTTTGTAATCATGGCCCACAAAGATACGTGTCTCATCCGGCAAGCTCAGGATTTTTTGCACGGAATCATACAACACATCCGAAGAGCCGCCCGGAAAGTCGCAGCGCGCTGTGCCAAAGTCGGGCATAAACAGCGTATCGCCCACAAAGGCCGCGTCCCCGACAACATAGGTTAGACAGGCGGGCGTATGGCCCGGCGTGTGCAAGACATCGCCGCGCATCTGCCCGATCTGGAAACTGTCGCCCTCCTGAAAGAGCCGGTCAAACTGGCTCCCGTCCCGCTGAAATTCGGTGCCCTCGTTGAAGACCTTGCCAAAGGTGTCCTGCACCGTAACGATCTGCGCTCCAATGCCGATCTTGCCGCCAACCCGCTCTTGCAGATAAGGCGCCGCCGAAAGATGGTCGGCGTGCACATGGCTCTCCAACAGCCACTCCACTTTCAGGCCTTCTTTTTGAACATAGGCAATCACAGCATCCGCCGAGCGTGTGTCGGTGCGCCCTGAGGCATAGTCAAAATCCAGAACAGAATCGATGATCGCACAGGCGCTCCCGCCGGGGTCTTTCACCACATAAGAAATCGTATTGGTCGCATCATCAAAAAAACCTGTTACATCGGCTATCATCTGGCTCTCCTCGGTGTCATCTGGCCCGTGCCATAACATATATTCTATTTTCACTATATGTCAAATGCTCCACAGACGGCACATGGCTTTTCCCGCCCCAATGCTTGCAAAGGCGCGCGACGAACGGCACACTCCCCACAGCCCAGGAACGGAATATTGTTGTGTCACGCCCAGAAAGTGCTTTTCTCTCGTCCCAAACAGGCAATCACATCGCCGTGATAACGCTTTCGCGCCCGCCCGCGGGCTGGTTCTGGCCAAATCTGCGCGCCGCGCTTTTCGATGCGCTCACCAACGCCCTGACCGCCCCCGAAACCGACGCGATCGTGCTCGCGAGCGAAGGCGCGGGCTTCAATCTCGATCTGCCCTTGGCCGAACGACAGCTGGGCCAAAGCGCCCCCTCCCTTGACGCGCTCACCGATCTGATCAGCACAGCCCCAAAGCCGGTTGTCGCGGCGCTGCGCGGGCGCCTGTCTGACGCCGGCGCAGAGCTGGCGCTCGCCGCCCATGCCCGCGTCGCTCATCGCGCCAGCGTCATCAGCCTGCCAACTCTGCCCGCAGGCCAGCTCCCCTCGCCCGCCGCCTGCTACACGCTGGCCGCAAAACTCGGGCCACAGAGCGCCATGAAACTGCTCCAAACCCTGCGCGACACGCCCATCACCCTGCCCGAACTTGCCCCTCTGTTTGACAGGTTTGTCGGGCAAAATGTGGTCGGCGAGGCCGCCGATCTGGCCCAAACTCTGCGTCAAAGCGCGCCCCCCGCCGCCCTCACAGCCGCCTTCGCCGCGCCTCTGCGCTATCAATCTGAGCTGGACGCCCTGCGCCGCCCGCAAAACACCAAGACGCCACAGCCCGAGACAACCGCAGCCATCGACGTGCTGGAAGCCGCGCGCCTGCTCCCCAAAGAGGCCGCACTCCTCTATGCCCGCAGCCAAACCACAGATCTCGCAAACACCCCAAGCGCCAGACGCAAAACCTACACCCGCGCCGCGCGGCTCGCAGCCTTGCGCCATACCCCCGAGAGCCGCCCTCCGGCGAGCCTCACGCTGGTTGGCACAGGCAAACAGGCCTTGACCCTGACCCTCATGGCGCTGCGGGCCAGCCTGCCGGTCAAGCTGCTCGCCTTGGAGGCAGACAGCTTTGCCGCCTTTCACCAGACCGTTGCGCGCGAGCTTGACAGCCGCGTGGCGCGGCACGCTCTCACGGCCGCCCAAGCCGCCCGCGCGCTCGCGCTCCTGAGCGAACTGCCCGATTTCGCCAGCCTGAAGGCCGCCGACTGTATCATCGAATGTGCCCCGCCCCCTGCTAGCCGACCCTTTGAAACCCTGCGTGACTTGCTCGGCAAAATCAGAACCCACGCCGGCGAAGCTCCCCTCCTGTTCCTGACATCGGCGGTGCGCAGCGGGGCGGCAGAGTTTCTCGATCTGATGAGCGAGACAACCGCCGCGCTCCAGAGCCACCCCGACATCGGCGGCGGCACGCTGGCCGAGCTGGCCCTTGCGCCAGATTTTGCCCGCTCTGCCGCGTCTCAAGGCCCGATGCGCGCCGCCCTGAAGCGTCTCGGCGTCCCGGCCCTGTTTCAAAGCGCCCAAAACGGCCTTGTCTCGGCGCGTCTGTTCACAGCCTTCTGTCTGGCCGCCGAAGAGGCCGTCGCCCAAGGTGCAAGTCCGGCGGCGGTCGATCAGGCCCAGCTCAGCCGCGTCACCCCCTTTGCCGCCCAAAACGCCGAAGGCCAGCGCGCCCAACCCTTCAGGCTCCATGCCTTCTTTGAAGACCGTCTGCAAAGCCATGCGCCCGGCCTCAATGCGGCCTTTCTTCAAGCCGGGCTTGACGGCGGCAAAGGCCGATCCGCCTTTGACCCTGACAAAACCACGCTCACACATGAGGCCCAAGCGGCGGTTGCGCAGTGGCGCGAGCACCTTGGGCAAACAGGATATACCCCAGACGCCGCGCCGCCCACCGCCGACGATATCCGCTTTCTGACCACAGCGGCGCTCTATGTTGAGGGCGAACGATTGCTCAAGGCGGGGGTCGTTGCGACACCTTGGGAGATCGACCAGATCGCAAACGCAACGCTCGGGCTGGCGCCAGAGGCCGCAGGCCCGTTCTTTGAGGTCAGCACTCTGGGGCTGGCGAGCTTTCTGGCGCGTTTGCGGCGCATAAAACCTCTGCGGCCCGAATTTTTCACAGCCCCGCCCGAATTGAGCGAGCGGATCAAAAACGGCGAGACATTTGCCACGCCGGGCCAAGACGTCTCATCCGGCTTGTGACACATCGTCTTGCAGCTCGCTGAGCGGCACTAGGCCCTCCGGCTCGGCCACCGCGCTCTCAAACCCCGCCAGATCACTCAGGTCAGGCAAATCA